>JADLGB010000036.1 GCA_020849535.1 Candidatus Hydrogenedentota bacterium | reverse complement strand
GCGCCGTCATGTCCACGCCGATGGCCTTCCCGGCGGGGCCCACCTTCTTGCCCGCGATGAACACGTCGAACCCGCCGCCGCTCCCGAGGTCCAGCACGGTCTCGCCGGGCCGCAGCGAGGCCAAGGCCACGGGGTTGCCGCAGGACAGGCCCATGTCCGCGCCCTCCGGCAACAACGCCAGCTCCGCCTCGTCATAGCCTAGTTGGGTCGCCAGACTTTCGCCCGCGCCGGTCCCGCAGCAAGAGGACTGCGCGCCGCAGCAGGAGGACGAGGTCTCGGCGATGTGGCCGTACCCTTCCCGGACCGCCTCGCGAACGCGTTCGGGGTCGTTTACCATCGTCGTGGTTTCCATAGTTGTTCTCCGTGTTTGCGACCGCGCGGTGGCGCCCATTCAGGCACGTGCCGCGGCCGCTATTCACCAGGACCGGGCGCAAGGGCCACGCCGGTGCGCGGGCCTTGACCCTCATCCATCACCAGTTTCTTGAACAGTTCTTCCGGGGTCATGCACAGGATGCAGCAGAGCCGGTTGGCGTCGTCCTTGATCCGGGCCTCCTCCTGTAACGAGCCGAACACCCACTCCAATGCGCGGGCGACATCGGGGTTCGTGGCCCTGTCGGGAAGGCGGTAGTACACCCAACGCCCGCGCTTGACGGAGTCCACCAGACCGGCCTGCTTCAGCACGGTCATGTGCTTGGACACCGTGGATGGCGCAAGGCAAAGCATTGCCATTATTTGACATACGCAGAGTTCGCGATCTTTCAGGGCGAGCAGGGCGCGGAGCCGATTTTCATCGGCGAGGGCCCGTGCGATATCGAGAAACTGCTGCATTGTATATTCCTATATTTCGCCACACATCGAATTATAGCACCGCATTTTCCCCCTGTCAAAGAAGGAAGAGTTGGACAGGATAACAGGATTTGCAGGATGAAGATGCCACGAGATTCACACCGCAGGGATCGACAATTCTTCTCGCCAAGACGCGGAGTCGCAAAGATGCTCCGAAAAGTGAAGCATGGATGCACATGCATCTTGTCTTCTTGCCCTGCGCCTTGGCGTCTTTGCGAGAGACGTATTTCAGCCTAAAAACGGCAGTTGGGCCCGGAAACGCCAAGACCCCATCATCCTCGCGAAAGCGGCGACATCCTCGCGAACGTGCTTGAAACACATCTCTCGCAAAGACGCTAAGGCGCGGAGAAGAAAGAGAGGAAAACTCGAGTTCATTTTCATTCGTCCGTATTCCTTTGCGTCTCCGTGCCTTGGCGAGAGGAATTCCTCCTTCTTCATCCTTCCCCGTGCTCCCCGTGTCCCCGTGGTTTGAACCTAAGATCGGCAGTCGAGCCTGGGAACGCCACGCACCAGCGTGGCAAACCATGAAGATATCACGGGCTTGACAGTCGAACGGGATTTACCCAAATGGTGATAGCGCCGTTCTTTCTAACGCGTTGCGCCAAGACAACCTCATAGCACACAGCGAACTCAACTGCCGGTTTTAGGTTGAACCCAATCTCTCCCGATTTGACCACGGGGACACGGGGAACACGGGGGAAGAAAGACTGGAGTTCAGACCCATCCTGGCAATCCTGTTATCCTGTCAGAAACTGTATTGAATTGATCCGAAAAATGAAGCATGGATGCACATGCGTTTTGTCTTCTTGCTCTGCGCCTTGGCGTCTTTGCGAGAGACGTGTTTCAGGCGAGCAAGGAGAATATGCCTGGCGAGCGACTGGTATTCAGATTCTTCCTGTCAATCCTGTTATCCCGTCCGAGAGACTGTATTGAATTGACTGGAAGGTGGGTCAAGTGCGGTCATTGGGTTGAAGAGCCGGCAGGGATGCCGGCGCTCCCGGTCGGGCGCTCCTCGATCAGTGGAACTCGAGGGTGACCGTGCCGGCGGTGGGAAGGTGCACGCCTGTGGCGATCTGGAAATTGTCGCAAATAGGTCCTAGGTGCAACGTGCCGCCGGTGGCATCGGTGCATTGTGTGGGACGGTGCGGACCGGTCGGTACGCCAAGGTCCAGCGCATAGCCGGATAGTTCGGGTTGGATAGTCGCGGTGATACCCACATTCACTGCCGAAGTTTGCAGCACGCTCACGGATAGGCGGCTTTCGGGTTCGGCGGGAAGGATGAGGTTCTCGAGCCGCAGTTCCTGTCCCCACAAGGTCTGTGGCACCATGGGGACGATCCGAATTCGCTTGCGCGTGGCATCGAAGTCCACGCCAAACAAATGCTCGATGATGGTCTGGATGTACTGCGCCGCCGTCCAACCGTAGCGCGCGACGCCTTCGCCGGAGCCGGTGCTGGGCACAAGGTACTCGGCGTAGTTGCCGTTGAACGCGCGGATGGTCGACCAGCTCAATTCGGCGGCGAGGTCCGGACGGCCCACATCGCGAAGGCCTTCAATCACCGGGATATTGCGGAAGGTCCACACATCGCCGTGCCACGCGGTGGCATTGTACGGGCCCGTGGCTTCCATGTACTGCGGATCTTGCATCGAGATCGTGGTGAGCGGGCGGGCGCCCCAGTCGAACTGAGCCGGGTCCTGCAGGCGCTCAAGCAGCGGCTCGACTCGCTCCCGCGGCGCGATGTGGTGGCGGAGCGGGTCGAAAGTGGTGCACAGCAACGCCTCGCGGTGCGTCATATCGCGCACGTCAAGGTTCTTGTACGCCGTCGCTTCGGTATTCCACAGGTGCTTGTTGATCGCGTCGCGCATTTCGCGGAAGAGCAATTCGTAACGATTCGCGACATCCACACGGCCCATGATGCGCGCAAGCTTAGCCGTATCGCGGCAGCCGACAGCTACGGCTACGTTCAAATCCACGGCCGCGAGGCTCTGTGGGTCGGAAAGCTGCTCGCTGAAGGTCTCCTCGAAGATGGCGGTAATCAATCCCGTGCGCGCATCGCGCTTCGCCGGGCCAAGCCAATAACCCAGGTAATCCTCCACGGAGCGCAGCACGGCCTCGCGGAACTCCGCGCGGTTGGAGCGGCGCGCGATATCGCAGGCAACCTCGAAGTAGCGCGGCAGGCTGCTGAGGCTGCCCACCTGGCCGCGAATGGTGCTGCCACCATAAAGGTCGATGCGTCCATCGGGATTCTGGTCTTGGACATCCATGAAGTTCTCGATGACGCCTTCCGCGAAGGGCTGGTTGACCCACATGGTGCCCGCGAGCGTCAAGCTGGTGTCGAGGGCCCACCAGTTGGCGCCGTAGGCGCCGCCGGGCCCCATGAAGGGACGCGTCATGCCATACGCGGGCACATCCGTAACCAGGCACTCGTCAAGAACCTCGAAGGCGTCGAGAAACTGCTCGTTGGCGACGCCAGGAACATGGATGCGGGGTACGACGGTGGCACTGCACACATCGGGCCGGGGCACGGGCTCGCGCGCGGGGCCATCCGTGATAGCGATCGAATCGATCCACAGATCGCCCCGCCACCATAGCGTTGCGGGCACGATCGCGATGCGATCGATGGTGCCGGACCAGCGGCCGTCGACGTGGCAGACCACTTCTTGCCAATCAGGACAATCGGGTTTCATCGCGTAGCGTGCCGAGCCCGCACCCTTGTCAGGAGAATCTTGTGTCCACCAGAGCACGAGGCCATCGGTTTCCGGTGAGTGATTCAGCAGGCGGATGCGGACTTTTGTGACGTCACTTGCGAGAATCGCGAGGCCCGAAGGCGATTCCATCTGCGGTGTATCCTTCATCGGCCACACCCAGCGCGCCCATTCCTCGATCGCCGTGTACTGCCTTGGAAACTGGGGAACGTGGAATGGCGCGTCCGGCGCGCGCCCGATGCGCAGCCGCAGCGCCCCGCCATTGACATCGCCGAGTAATGGCGCGGGCACGGTCCAGCCATCGGCGCTATTCCACGTATCGAAATCCCATTGCCGAACGGCATGGTACGGCGGGAGCGCGATAGTCTCTTCAGGCGCGCTTTGCAGCGCGCAACACCAAATCAGGAAGCATGCCACGGTGTTATCCTCGCGCGCGTCACCGGTACGCGACCGCCTTGAAAAACGTGTAGCAGAAGACGCCGTCGTCTTCGGCGGTCCGGTACAGGGCGCGAACGCCTTCATCGAAAGTCGCGGCGTCGAGAATGCCGCCTTGCAACACCGGTTCACGGACCCCTTCGATCATGGCCGTGAAGGTGTTCTTGGTAAAGCCTTCGACGAACCGCGGACGAGAGGAATCCACGTAGACCATGCGCGGCGACACACTGCAATCTCGAAATCCCGCTCGCGTTAACAAAGGGAAGAGTTCGCGTCCGATATTGGCATTGCCGCCCGCGCGCGCCTGCAACTCCACCAGGGCGCGAATCGCCTTATGCGCGTACTCGCTTTGTGGATGAAAGAAGGTGGAGCCGTGATCGCCTTCAATGGCGGTGATCGATCCACCTGGTTTGAGCACACGTTTCAGCGCGTGGAGCGCGTCCATCGGATTGGGAAGATGCTCCAGTACGAAGCAGAGGAACACGTGATCGAAGGAGGCGTCCGCGAAGGGAAGATGGAAGATGTCTTCCCTGCGGAACGTGACATTAGTGTATCCCGCGGTCTCGACGGTGGCGCGGGCTTGCGCAAGCGAGTCCTCGGAGATGTCCAGCGACGTGAAGCGGGCCTTGGGACTCTGGCGGGCGAGTGTCACGGTCTGCGCGCCCACGCCACAGCCGGCCTCCAACACGCTGCAGTCGTCGGGATAGACTGTGTCGTGATGCAGCAATTCGACCAGTGTGGAGGCCTGGTCTTGCAGACGCAGCGCCTCGCGCGGATCGTATCCATGGACATATACCTGCGGCATGGTACTACTCCCCCTGGAAATACGCGGTTTCTACGAATGCGCGGCGAACTCCGCATTTGCCTTCGCGATTTCCGTGGCAACGTCCGCACCTTCATAGAACCACAGGCGGCCTTTCACCTCGACGCGATGTCCGGGCGCGGCGTCCGGCAACACGGGGTCTGAATGGATGCAGGGCACCTTCGTGTTGCCCCACACGCGCTTGTGCTGTTCAAACGCGATAAGAATCCAGCGGTTGCCGTCCACGGCGGATTGCAGCGCGGCAACGCCACCTTCGAGCGTACGTCCGGTTTCCGACTGCGCGGTGAATCCGGGCGCGCCTTTCAACATGGCGCAAATCTGGGTGCGCAGTTCGGTCAGGGCTTCCTCGGTACCGTTCTCCAGCCAAAGCGCGAAGTCCGCACGCCCCACGCCCGGCGTAACCGTCGCGCCGAATCGAACATTGTTGGGAAGCCGCCACGCGTTCTCCCAGCCGCCGGCCGCGGAAGGTTTCCAGTCCACGTTCTCGATCGCAACATGTTTGGTGTTCCAGATCGTGGGTACGTGCGTGTGCGCGAGATACAAGAGTCCGAGATTGCTGAAGATTGCTTCCGGCAAATCCACGACCACGTAGCCGCCATCGGGCCATGGGGCGAACACGCTGATCTTCGTGCCACGCATCGGACTGACGGCACCTTCGAGGAAGCCGATACGCGGGTGGCGGCCGCCCGGATAGGGGAGCACTTTCACCGGCGCGGCGGGATCCGCCGGGGGCGCGGGGGAGAGGTCCAATTCCTGCTTTGCGATGTACTCCTGAAGTTCGTTCGTGTTCCAAAACCCGCAGACGGGCGCGGCTTCGTCGAGCGTGTAGCCGTGATCGCGGATCATGTTGGCCAGCCAGAAAGGCAGGTCCTGGCGCGTGGCCGCGACTTCCGGCGCCAAGTCGATGCCGCCACTAGTGTAGCGCACGCTGGTCATGGCGTCCTTGGGTGGGTTGGCCGGATCCACATACCGTGCGAGATCGCGCAGGGCGATCACATTAAATCCGTTCTCTTTGAGATACGCCATGTACTCGCGGAACCGCTCGGGCGGCGTGTGCACCCAAGGATGGGCGATATCGGGTACGCCGTGGAACTGGACGACCGCAATCTGCCCTTCCTTCGCGCGGTCCACGGCGCGTTTGAAGTCGTCGAGGGTCCAATCGGGATAGGCGTCGCCCGCGGACGGGATCAGGAGCGGGTCGTATTTGGCCGGATCGTAGAGCGGGCCGGGTGCAATCTTGCCGTAGGGGACTTCGGGCTGCATGCCGCGACGCGCAAACAGGTAGCCGTTGGCGCGGAGAACGGCGAGGGCCTCGCTCGAAAACGCGTTGCCCGGCCAGCCGAAGCTCACCGGTTTGGGCACGCCCACTTGCTTCAGGGCCGATTCCAGCAAGGCAAGCTGGCCCGCCAAGCGCGCGGCGAATCGCGGCGTGCCCATGCCCGTGTGACTCCAGGTGTGGTTGCCGATCTCGAAGCCCATCTGGTGCAACTGGGCCACATCATCCCAGGAGAGGAAATTCTCTTTGTCGGACATCCACAACTCGGTGATGAAGAAGGTCGCGCCGAATCCATATTCATGCAGGAGCGGAGCCACATTGGTGATGTGGGATTTCACCGCGTCATCGAACGTGAGCACGACGGTCTTGTCGGGGATGGGTTCCAGCGGCACGGCGGCAAAGGGGGCGAGCACGCTCACGGCAACGAGCGGCAGTACGAATGAGATACGGGGGCGCATGGTTTGACCTCTCCTGTTACCTGGCCACGGCCTGTGGCGTGCGATCAGGGTAGCGCGTTTGCGCGGCTACTTCCACCACTTCAGGTTCAGGGGATCGCGCGTGGCCGATTCCAGGTCGAATGCGAAGCGAAACTCACCGGGGATCTTCGAGACCTTGACCAACACGGTGTTGCGGCCTTGCTTGAGCGTCGCGGGGACACGGTGATCGGTCATCTGGTGATGCGGGAGATGCTCGCGGCTCTCGTGGATGAGCGTGCCGTTCAACCACACCTTGGTGGCATCCTGGGTCTTCAGCAACACGGTCACGGCATGACGCGCCACCGACGAAAACTCCGCGTAGGCGTAGCCGGTACCGTTGTCAAAACGTGGATAGTACTCGTACACGGGTGTAAACGCGTCCTGGAGGTTGATGACGTGCGCGTCGTCCGCGCGCGAGAACCACCTGCGCCATTCGATGGCCTTATACCAGCCGGGATACGCCGCATCGAGGGCGATGGTCTGTTCGGGCGGGTAGGAGGTTTCATGGCCTTTGCCGCCCCAATTGGGGAACATGCCCAGCACCATCCACTGCCGGACCCGGTCGGCCCGCTCACGCCGGAGCCATTCGATGGCGGATTGCGGAGCGGGCAGCGTTTCCTCCGAAGGCACGGAGCGGCGCGAGAAATGCCGCAGCATGTTGACGAAGAGGCGGCCGGCCACGGGGTCCTTCTCCAGATGCTCCAGGATGCGAAGGTGCGTGAAGACGATGCGTCCGCTCCCGTAGCGGCGCACCAGGATGTCGCTACCCCACCAGGGGACGTCGCGCAGTTGGTACGCGCCCGCCGCAACCGGGTTGGTGTCGAAGGTTCCGCAGATGTCCTCGTCGCCTGTTTCGATGAACGTCTTTGGGGGCGCCACGTTCCGGTAGGGTTGCCGCATGAGGCCGCGCGCGGGGAGTCCGTCAAACACGGGGTGCAGCTTCACGTAGTGATACACGCCCAGAAAGGCTCCCACCGCGTCTTTGTTGGTGGCCACGACGTTTTCATCGACGCGCGCGGCGAAATCGCTCCAGTCATCCGGCGGGCCGAACACGATGGCCACCGCGCCACCGCGTACTTCGGCGAGCACGTGGCCGAGGTCGCCTTCCGGGTAGGCGCGCACGGTATTGGCGAGGGGCGGCACAATGTAGATGGACGCCTTGGCCTGGCCGGGTTTCGCAAGTGCCACGCAGCGTTCGCGCCACTCCTTGTTCGGGTCCACGACGTGGATGTCCACATCGCAGGGTTGGGCGGGTTCCACGACGTGCAGGTCCACGCTGTTCTGCGCGAGAACCTTGACGCCTTGCATGAGCCGGACCACGAACTTGTGGGTGCCGGGAGAACCCGAAGCGGAAATGGTGCCGTTCCAGATCTCCTGGTTGCTCCGGGGCACTTTGATGTTGCGTTTCTTCTTCCAGAGCACCTGGTTGGTCGGGCCGACCACTTGAAGCGACAAGTCGGCGCGCGTTTCGACGCGCTCATCGTTGACCAGATGCACGGTCACGGGTATTTCCTCGCGCGGCACGAGGTTAGTCTTGGCGGCCTGGATGACCGGCAGCATCGGCGCCTGAACCGCCTTCAACGTGTTGAAGACCGGCTTGGGGCGCCGCCACCGGTCGAGGAGTCCCGCGCAGAACTCGTGTCCCGCGTCGCACAATTGGGTCAGGCAATAGCCGCCAAGCTTCGCATTCAGGCGAATGGCTTCGATCTGGTGCTTGATGGCGTCACACTGGAGTTCGCGCGCCGCCGCGGTGAACCCCGAGAAGTCTCCGAAGATGCGATCCAGGTCGCGCTCCGCGAATCCCGGCTGAAACGCGTCGAACAATTCGCGCAGATAGCGTGCGTCCTTGAGTTGGGTGCCGTCCTGGCCGTACTGCGCGAGCACGTCCGCGAGGTCCTCCATGCCCCCGAATCCGAATTCGGACAGGAAGTAGAGCGCGTTTGGATCGCCGCAATGCTCGTAGTAGAGCGCGATCTCGCGATCGACGGGCGCTCGCTGGTAGATGTGCAGGTCGTCGTAGACCTCGAAGGCGTCATGATACGGGCGCATGAAACGCGCCGGTTCGCGGGTCGAGTTCACGCCGCCCGAGTCGTCGATGATGAGGCGGCTGGGATCGAGTTCCCGCGCCAGCCGGCAGAGGCCGTCCTTGATCGTTTGTGCCCCGCCGTTCACGACGTAGTCCGCATTGCCGGATTCATTCAACATGCCCCAAATCGCGACCGAGGCGTGGTTGCGGTCGCGCAGGATCATCTCGCGCACTTCCCGCTCGCACCGATCCTTCATCCACGGCGAGTCCTGGATCCAGCCGATGGGCGGCTCCTCGTAGACAAGCAGACCAAGCTCGTCGGCAAGGTCCAGCGTGATGCGTGGCGCGGTCTTGATATGCAGGCGGATCAGGTTGAAGCCCGCCTGTTTCACGAGTTCCAATTCACGCCGCGCCAGTTCCGGGGTCTCGGGCGCCGCCAGCGAACGCGCGTAGTCGGGCTGATGCAGCACACCCTTGACGACGATCGGCTTGTTGTTGAGATGAAACCGGTTTTCCTTGACCGTGAATTCGCGCATGCCGAAGCGCACGCTGCACGTGTCTGTCACGGCGTCATCGACCACCAAGTCGCATTCCAGTGTGTAGAGGTGGGGCTTGTCCGGCGACCAGAGTTCGTGCCCGGGAAAGTCCATGGCAAGGCGGCCGGGCGCCCCTTCGGCCGCGTGGGGCGTGCCCGCGATTCTTAGCCGGACCATGCCTGCCTGCGAGGTGGTTATCGTTGCGGTGACGCGCTTGCGCCGGATATCCGGCTGGACGAAGACATCCGTGATGTGGGCGGGATGGCGCCCCAGCAAAGACACACTTCCCCAGAGCCCCGCGAAGGAGAAGTAGGTCTCTTCCTTGGAGCAGGGGATTTGTTTGGGCCGGAAGCTGGCGTAGCCCTCGGGACCGTGAGGATCGACGACACGAACCGCCACCAGGTTCGTTCCCGTTTGGATCGCGGCGCTCGCGTCGAAGGTGAAGGGCGTGTACCCGCCCTCGTGCTCCCCAAGGAAGACGCCGTTGAGCCAAGCCTCGGCGAAGTAGTCGGCGGCGTCGAAACAGAGCGTGGCGTGGCGGCGGGCCCAGGTGTCCTCCAAATCGAATTCCCGGAAATACCAGCCAGCCCCGTCATAGTCGGGGACCCATCGGTCCCACACGCTGGGAACTTGGACGTCGATACCGTCAGGGGCTGGAATGCCGGTCTCCCAATGAAGGCGCTTGCCTGCATCCTCGGGATCGAGCACGAGACGCCACGTTCCGTCCAACGGTATTAAACTGCGGGTGGTTTCCATGATTGTTCTCAGGAAGTCTTACGCGTGGATAGTACTATCAGGGGGAACGGGTTTCAAGAGAACCGGACTGATCGGTCCGATCCGTCCGATCGGTCCGATTCCGCGGCGGCCAGGGCATTGCGCGCCGGGGCGCGGAATGGCGATAATCGCGCCATGGAGCTGCACCCCGAAGAACGCGACCGCAATCTGCTTTTCGCAGTACTCGCCGTGCAGTTGTTTCACGTGCCGCCCACCCGCCTGGTCGAGGTAGCCACGGCTTGGGCCTTGGACCCCTCCCGCGAACTCGCCGACCGCCTGGTCGATGCCGGACTGCTCTCGGACGAGGGCCGCACCCTGATCTGGTCGCTGGTCGACCGGACCGTGGAAGCGCACTTGGGAAACGTGGTCGCGGCGCTCGAGACGTTCGGGGGTGAAGAACAACTGCAACAAACCTTCACGAACTCCATCCTCATCACGCGGGATGAGCGCGGGTTCGGCGTATCTCCCCGGACCACGGAGCGAATCGAGATCGGCGACATGCCGGGCGTGCCGGAAACGCCGGGCCGGTATTCCCATATCTCGGAGTTCGCGCGCGGCGGCATGGGCCGGGTTTTTCTGGTGCATGACCTTCACATGGACCGTGAAATTGCCTTGAAGGAACTCCTGCCGCCGAAGCGGAAACCGGCGACACCCACTCCGACCCCGATCCACCAGGCACTGCAAATCACGGCCCGCTTTCTTCAGGAAGCGCGCGTTACGGGGCGCCTGGAACACCCGTCCATCGTCCCCGTGTACGAACTGGGCCACCGGGCCGACGGCTCGGTGTACTACACCATGAAGCTGGTCCGGGGCAAGACGCTTAACAAGGCCTTTGACGATGCAGGCTCGCTGGGGGCGCGGCTCGAACTGCTGCAGCACTTCATCAATCTGTGTCAGGCGGTCGCCTACGCGCATTCGCGCGGGGTGCTCCATCGGGACCTCAAGCCCAGCAACGTCATGATCGGCGAGTTCGGCGAAACGGTCCTCATCGACTGGGGTCTCGCCAAATCCAAAAACCAGCCGGATATCCACGCCGAACCGCTCGCCTCCGTGCTGGCGCAGGGCCGGACCGCGCCGCTGTCTGAATTGGAGGAGACTCAATACGGTCAGGTCGTCGGCACTCCCCACTACATGCCGCCCGAGCAGGCGCGGGGCGAGGTGGATGCCATCGACGAGCGCAGCGATGTGTATTCGCTCGGAGCGATTCTGTATCAACTCCTCACCGGCGATCCGCCCTTCACGGGAGACACTCCCCGGGAGATTCTGAGCAAAGTCGTCAAGGACACGCCGGTCCCCGTCCACGCACGCGAAAAAGAAGCGCCGCCGGAGATCGTGGCCATCTGCACCCGGGCCATGCAGAAGGATGCGAAGCAACGGTACCAAACGGCGAAAGAACTGGCGGACGAAGTGCAGCGGTACTTGTCCGGGGCTTTGGTGCAAGCGTACCGGTACCGGTTCTCGGAGCATCTGAAACGCTTCGCTCGGCAACACCGCGGGGTGCTGTCGATGGCTGGAATCGCCGCCGTGGTACTGCTGGCGGTCGGCGTTTACTACAACGTGCACCTCTACCAGGCCCGCGCCGCGGAGCGTGAACAGCGGATCGCCGCGCAGGAAGCGAACCGGCAGTTGGAATGGGAGTACTACGCGTCCGCCCTGGTGGAAGCCAAGTCCAACATCGAACAGAAGAACGCGTGGAAGGCGACAGAAATCCTCCAACGCCTTCCGGAACACCACCGCGCATGGGAGTGGGGACGTCTGCTGCGGGAGAGCGACCCCGCGCTGTACATGTTCCCCGACGATCCCAAGCGGGGCATGACCGGCATGCCGATGCGCGCCATCTTCAGCCAGGATGGCCGCTACGTCTTGTCCGCGCATGATTTCGGAGGCGTGAAGACCGTATTCGATATCGCGAAGGGGGACATGATCTACATCAGCGAGGTGGATCGCTTCCTCGGCTGGCCGTGGTGCAACAACTTCACGAAAGACTCGCAGGCGCTGACCCTGGGCGAAAACGACCTGAAAGTCGTTCTCTTCGATTACGGCAAGAACGAAGTGCGCGCGCGCTATGTGGTCGAGTCGGGATGGCTGTGTTCGCTCGTGCTCTCACCGGACGAGCGGATTGCGGCAGGCTACCGCATCGGCCCGGACAAGAAGACTCGGGAAGTCCGCGTCTGGGAGGTGGCCACCGGCCGCCAAATCGGACAGTTCCCGCTCCACCCAGTCGCGGAGCCGCCGCACGACATCTCGTTCTGGGGGTCCATGCACGTGCCGCCGTACGGCATGGTGCTGGGCTTCCTCAAGGATAGCCGCCGTCTCGTATGCACGGATGACTGGGTTCTCGTGCTGGACACGGAAACGGGGGAGCAAATAGACGTTGCGCCGAACGCGGTGGACCGCGTCTCCCTGGCGTCCGACACGGAGCAGATCGTGCTGCTAACGGCGGACGGGGCCCTTGAGGTGTGGAACGTGTCACCCCCTGAGAAGGTGAAGCGCATCGAATTGGCTCTGGGCGGCCTGCGCAACCTGGAAGTCGCGCGTGACGGGCGCGCCGTGGCAGCAGCGTGGCGCGACCAGCTTGCCGTATGGGACACCGAGACTGGCGAGCAACGTGTTCGCTACATTGCCGATTCGCGCGAAGTTGAATCGCTATCTTTCAGCCCGAACGGCGCCTGCGTTGCCACCTACGGGGCGGAAGCGGTACTCCGGTTCTGGGATGCAAGACAGGACCGTCTGAGAGAGTCCTTTCTCCTGCCGAAGAACCACGGCGACTCTTCGGAACTGATCATCCACATGGGAACTTGGCCGGATCTGCCTTACGAATTCGACGCCAGCGTGACGCAACTCGCCGGGGGCGACGACACGGGGATGGTGCGTCTGTGGTCTGTGCCGGACTTCTCGCTCACAAAAGAATGGAAGGCACACCGCGGTGTCGTCACCCGGGTGGCGTTCAGCCCGGACGGGCAGACCCTCTATACGGCGTCCAACGACGGCACGGCCAAGGCCTGGCGCGTGGGACAGGATGAACCGCTGTGGACGGTATCCGCGGAGAAACCCGAGCCGGTCTTCTCCGTTGCGGCCTCTCCCGATGGAAGCCGCGTGGCGGTGGGGTTCGGGGAAGACAGCTCGGTGAATCGCGGGATCCACCATTCACGCGTTGTGGACGCGGCCACGGGAAAGCTGCTCTTTGAATTGCAGGACCCTATCAAGAAGACGACCCTACTGGCCTTCACGCCGGATGGCGAGTACATCCTGGCGGGATCGTGGGGCCGCCCGGGCACTGACGAACGCACGGTGACGTTCTATCGCGGGGAGGACGGCACACGCTTGGAGCCTGTCGTGAAGGCATTGGGCTGGCCGCTCCAGGCCCTTCCCGTACCGAACAGCCACATGATGCTGCTCTTGGGCACCTCGCAGGAGCCCGTGCTGTGGGACCTCGAATCGCAGCGGGAGGTGTACCGCGCACGTCGCTACCAGATCAACCGGATCGCGGTCCACCCGGACGGCCGCCGCTTCGTGGGACTCAACGATAACCACGCGTTCGTCTTCGCAATCGAGGACGGGCGTCCCCTCGTGAGGGTTGAACAATGCCGGACTCCCGTGGCCTTCACGTCCGATGGCCGCGCGCTCCTGGCCCGCTCCCCCCAACACCGGATGCAGATGATTCCCAGCGAGGACTGGCTGCTGACGGACGAATCGGTGCGCAGTGCCAACGCGTTGGCCTCGCTGGTCTCACTAGTAGGAATCACCCCATGAAAATGAATAGAACGCGGTTGGAACTTTTCATCCTGGCCTTTGCGATCCTTGCCTGCTGCGGGTGCAATCCCGACCGGGGAAAGCTGGTCTTTAACCCCGGACTGAACGGGCCCCGTATGGTCGAAACGTCCGATCGCGTTTCCATGAAGGTCAAGGTGGTGGCGTTGGACATGGCGATCGAGACGGTCAAGGACGTGACGTACTCCATGATGCCCAAGTCAATCGACAGCGAAGGCGCGGTAACCTTGGACGTGACCTACGAGGCCGTGCACTTCGAAGCGAAAGGCTTGGGCGGGCTCTTTGACGGGATCCAGGGACTACCCAACGTGCCCAAACCCGAGTCGCTGCAGGACCCGTTTGGAACCGTGGCGATGCAACAGAGTCTCGATGGCCTCAAAGGCGAGACGTTCACGATCGTGGTGGAACATTCCGGGGCCGTGGCGAGTGTGACGGGCGCGGATGCGATCGCCACCAAGATCGCGGACGCGATGGCGATCCCCGCGCATCTCTCGCGTGAAGAGATGCGCGCGCGCGTGCTGAAAGCGTATGGCGACGAGGGCACGCGCGCCATCCTGCAGGGCGTGTTCACGAAAGGGCCGGGCAAGAAACTGAATCCCGGCGACATCTGGCAGGAATCGTTGACGCGCGCGGACCTGCCGTTTCCCGTGAAAGCGGACCGCACGTACACGCTTCGTGCGCGCGCCGAAGGCGTGCTGACGGTGGACACCAAAACGCAGTTGGCGCTTGCGCTGACCGGCGATGACATGGCGGACGCCGGCGCCGAGCCCCAGCACAGCCGCGTGGAATTGTCGGGGGAAGGCACGGGCGCGATCCAGATCGAGGAACCCACCGGGTGGCCCATCGAAGGGAACGTCACCGCGCAAGTGCATGGCGGCCTGACCCTCGTGCGGGGATTGCAGTTCCCACTGGAAGCGACGATCACGAGCACGGTGCGGTCGTACCCCAAGTTCCAGGCGGCTCCCTGACCGGTCATGGCGCGGCGCAACGAAACGCTGGAATCGCTTCTCGCCGAGGTGCGCGCGTGCCGCATGTGCGAGAGCGTCTTGCCGCGGGGACCCCGGCCCGTGCTGCGCGCGGCGGCGACTGCGCGCATTCTCATTGTGGGCCAGGCGCCGGGCACGCGCGTCCACGAGACTGGAATCCCCTGGAACGATCCCAGCGGCGACCGCTTACGCGCGTGGATGGCCGTGGACCGCGACACCTTCTACGATGAAACGCGCGTTGCGATCATACCCATGGGCTACTGCTATCCCGGGCGGGACCCGCGCGGAGGCGACCTGCCGCCGCGGCCCGAATGCGCACGGCACTGGCTGCCCCGCCTGCTCGCGAAGCTGCCGCACATCGAACTGACGATCCTCGCCGGAGCGCACGCCCAGCGCCATTACCTGGGAGCGCGCACCAAGGATTCCCTCACCGAGACGGTTCGCGCGTGGTGCGAGTACCTGCCAGACTACGTGCCCATGCCGCACCCGTCGCCCCGAAACACGCTTTGGCTCAAGCGCAATCCCTGGTTCGAGGCGGAGGTCGTGCCGTATCTCGCAAAGCGCGTGGAGAAGCTGTTGATCTGACATCGGCAGTTGAAAGGGACTGACCGGTCTTCCGCATAGGCTCTGCGCGCCGAGATTCCTATCTCCCACTTCTCCAGGGGAATCTGGATCGCTGGGCGCGGCACAGAGTCCATGATGACACTGTAAACCGTATCGCATCTGTAACTTATCTTGAAGGGTCAGTACCTCGTCTATTATGTGGAGGTTTTCCCTACCGTCATCGTTCAAAGTTTGATATACTTACGTAGGATGATTCTTGTGAAACAGAACTCATCGCTCTGGAGTCTATTGTCTCAAGAACGTGAAACAAACGCTGTGTGCCAAGGTGTCGGCTATAGTGCCATACCCTTGCGGGGGCAATAATCGTGTGGGGTGTCAAAGTGAATAAGTGGAGACTCGTTTCAGGGTCCGTTCCATTTGCCGTTCTTGCGAATCTCATTCCCGTTTTCGCAATCGCCGGCGCTGGAATCGTGCCGGGACCCGCGGCTCCGGTCAACTCAAACGCCATGACCGATCGGATTACCGATCGCCGTTGCGAGATCGGGATTGACAGCACGGGACAGATCGTTGTGGTCTGGCATGCTGACCCAACCGGGCCGAACGCCCCATACGGAACCGATGCGGAGATATTCGTCGCACGGTCCACGGATTACGGCGCCACATGGACCGCCCCGGTCCCCTTGAACTCCAATGCGTTGAATGACACGGCATATGATGATGCACCCGCCGTGGCGGGGGATGGGTCCGGCAACTGGGTCAGTGTATGGCAGTCGACCGACGATCCCGGCTGGACCGCGGGCAGGTACAATGACATTTTCCTTTCTCGTTCCTCAGACGGCGGTGCCACGTGGAAGAAAATGGCGAAACTCAATTCGGCGGACCAGCCGGACAATCGCATCGATAGCCTCGCGAAGATTGCCACCGACGGCATCGGACACTGGGTCGTGGTGTGGAACTCGATGCCTGAGGTGCTTCACGTTCGTTCCTATCGCGAGATACTGGTTTCACGTTCCAGCAACAACGGCCGGACGTGGTCGGCCCCGGCACTGATTCATGAAGCCATCGCGGCGGATCTGGCCGACGAAACGTTTCCACGTATTGTGACCGATGGACGAGGAACCTGGCTCACGATTTGGCAATCGGAGGTGACCGACGGCGCGGATGATGACGATGTGGACATTCGCGTGTCTCGATCGACAGACAACGGCGTCACGTGGTCCACTCCGATCCCCATTAACACGAATCACGCGCTCGAAGACAACGACAACACCTATCCCTGGCTCACGACGGATCGCCGTGGCAACTGGCTTGCCGCATGGATGACCCTTGACGAATTCGATGGCGTGCCGCGCAGCCGTCCGGATATTTATGTCGCGCAGTCCTTCGACAACGGCCAGACGTGGTCGGATCCGATCGACGTGACAAACGACAGTGCATCGCGTGATTACATCGACACCTATCCCACCCTCGACGCGGACGGCGCGGGAAACTGGGTTGTGTGTTGGACGAGGCAGCGCGTCTTGTCGACGGGTCTGAAACTGGATCCGGACATTTACTTCAGTCATTCGCGCAACGGCGGCGCCACGTGGACTTCGCCTGCGCTCTTCAATTCAATGGGTACGGACGACTCCGGTCTCGATTGGGATCCATGCCTGGCAACCGATCGAAACAGCCACTGGACCGCCGTGTGGACGTCAAACGACGTGCTCCCCGGCAGTGCGGGGGATGACGACGATATACTCCACGCGGATTTTACTTTGCCCCAGATCTGTGTTGAGCGGCCCAACGGCGGGCAGCAACTTGTCATTGGCACGAAGAAGTCCATCCGCTGGAACGCCGTCGGGGACACCGGAGAGTTCGTCAGGATCCTTCTCTATCAGAACGGGCAGAAGGTCCGCCGCATCAAGAACGCCACGCCGAACGATGGCCAATGCCCTTGGAAGATATCGCCGGAGAAGTTCTGGCCGGGCACCGGTTTTCAAATCCGAATTGTGCCATTGAGCGCATCGGCGGCATCGGATATGAGTGACGCAACCTTTAACTTGGTGATGCCATGAATCTACTGCCTGAGAACAGCATCCGATTCTTCCCTTGCATTGTGCGGGGCCGCCTTCTGCTATGCGCCGTGTTTGCGTGGGGATTCTCCGCCCTCTCTCAACCGGTGCTGAATCCGCCTGTCCGCGTCTACACGCCGACATGGGAAGATTCCACTGCCGACAGGCCTGCACTCGCCAAGGGGATGGGCGATACGTGGATAGCCGTGTGGCAATCAAACGACCCCATCGACGGCCAGGCGCAAAACGAAGACGTGGAGATCCACGTGTCACGGTCCGTTGACGGCGGTGCGACTTGGTCGTTTCCAACCGTGCTCCCGGGCAACACATACGAGCAGGGGCGCCAAGACCGGGCCCCGCGGATCGCCTCCGATGGCGCGGGTCATCTCGTCGTCGTTTGGGAGACCCGCAAAGATCGCGGCATGGGCATCGGCACAGACGGGGATGTGGTGGCCAGCCGTTCCGCCAATGACGGCGTGACCTGGACGCAGCCGGTGTTGCTCAATTCTTTTGGAACGGCCGACGACGCCGAGGACGACACGGCCAGCGTGTGCTACGACGGCCGCGGAGCGTGGGTGGCCGTGTGGCGCTCACGCGAGAGCGTCATCAGCGGGTCCGGCTCCGACTTCGACATCTTCACGTCCCGCTCCGTGGACATGGGCGCGACGTGGTCCGCGGCGGCCTTACTGAACACACACGGACTGACCGACACGGCCCATGATAACCAACCTTGCATCACATCGGATGGCGAAGGAAAGGTGATTGCCGCCTGGTCCGGCGAAGGCGCTGTGTCGGGGCCGACCGGCAATGATGAAGATGTGTTCTTCGCGCGGTCCGTCAACGGTGGCGCGAACTGGGCGCAGACAGCGCTGCTCAACGCCGATGGCCTGACCGATTCGAGCATGGATAGGCTGGTTACGCTGGCGAGCGATGGCACCGGACAGTGGGTCGCGGCGTGGAGCAGCCATGGAAATGTCGACGGCGTCGTGGATGCCGATGCCGATATCGCGGTGGCGCGCTCGCTTGACGACGGCCAGTCCTGGACGACGCCCGCTCTCTTGAACGCCAACGGCCTGGATGACGCCGCGAAGGACTGGTTTCCACATGTCGCCGCGGACAGACAAGGAAACTGGATTGCCGTCTGGCTGCGCGAGGAGGTGGTGTCGGAAAGCATGGATCCGTGGAGTTTCGCCTATCTCTCCTGGTCCAGCGATGCGGGCAAATCGTGGTCCGCGCCGGCCCTGCTCGATACGCACGGACTGGTCGAATTCAGTTTCGATCGATGGCCCGTCGCCGCGGGCGATGCGAGTGGCACGTGGTTCTCGATGTGGAGTACCAACCGGGATGCGACGGGGGCCATCGCGGACGAACAAAGCATCGTGTATTCCCGCTTTCAACTGGCGCCGAAGGCCAAGCTGCGCGTCATTCGTCCAAACGGCGGGGAAGTATTCGTTCAAGGCTTCAAGTGGGCGCTTCGGTGGAACTCCGTGGGAGACACCGGGTCAAGCGTTCGGATCCTCCTGATCAAGGACGGGCAGAAGGTCAAGCGCATTAGGCGAGCAACGTCCAACGACGGGAAGTGTTCCTGGAACATCAAGCCGGGCAGGTTTCCCGTTGGAGATGGATACAAGATTCGAATCATACCGCTCGAAAACGGGGCCGCGAAAGATGTCAGCGACGGTACGTTCTCCATCGTCGCGCCCTAGTCCGCGAATCCCAGTGCGCGGCACGGGGCCGCGAGCTATGCGAGCTAACCCGGATTTCTCACACGCACAAGCCGCTGATCTCTCAATCCCAGGTGAATCAGCATTTTCCAAGGCACTGGCACGTCTTGCTCGCTTACACGGTGTGCGTGGGAGAAATCCTCTCGAGTGAGCCTACGGGTCATTGCGAGAGCATATCTCACCGCCCGCTACGCGGGGGGCGGTGAGATATGCGGGCTAATTCCCCCGCAAACGCCTCAGTTTGAATCCCCCAACCGCAATGCCCACGAGCGACAGGATGATGACCCACGGCTGTTCCAAGGCGATACCCGCGGGCAGGCCCACCACGGCACACAGGATGGTGCAGCCGATCAGCACGCGCTTCCGGTGAGCGTGAAACTCGGGTTCGCCGGGCACCGCGCGAAAAGGATACCCGCACTGAGGGCAACTCACCGCCTGGTCCGACACCTCCCGCGAGCAATCGGGACATTGAACAAGGCCCATCGTCTACCCCTCCAATCGAATCATTGCCCTTCTTCTTCGATACTACGGAGAATCCTTCCGATTCGCTTCGCTTCAGGGATCTTCAGTCGCCGCGCGTCATCGAGGGCTGAAAGAAGTAGGCGCTTCGCTTCTTCGCGGTCGCCTGGGGCGCCGCGTTGGAGCAGCGTCACTGCGAGTTCCCTGCGCCCCATCGTCAAGTTGACCAAGTCACCCAGATTCTCATAGGTTGGGTGCTCTTCCATTTTACGTATTCGGATAGCCTCGTCGAATTCCCCGCGCGTGGAAAGGATATCGGCGATCTTCCCCATGGTGACCGCCCGCTCGCGCACATCGCCCAATCGCTCGTAGACCGGCAGTTGTTCCTCTTTTCGGATGCGCAAGGCCTCGTCCAAGTCCCCGCGCGCGGAAAGGATATCGGCGATCTTCCCCATGGTGACCGCCCGCTCGCGCACATCGCCCAATCGCTCGTAGACCGGCAGTTGTTCCTCTTTTCGGATGCGCAAGGCCTCGTC
>JADLGB010000035.1 GCA_020849535.1 Candidatus Hydrogenedentota bacterium | reverse complement strand
ACAGTCGGACCATCCGTTCGTCCGCCAGTTCTTTGAGCGCCGCCCCGACGAAGAGAGTGACTCCCGAGACGAGTACATCCGTTCGTTGATGGGATTGGATGGCGAGGCGAATTCATGAAACGCCATGCACCGCGCGAAACTGCGCCAGAGGAACACCGTGGCAGCAAAGAAACATGACTTCACCGCGGCGGAGTTGAAGGCCGGCGTCATGGTCCTCGTGAGCGGCGCCTTGCTGCTCATCTTCCTGGCCGTCGTGCAGGGCTACCGGCCTCCGGTTGCCGAGCACATTTACGTGTGCTACTTCAAGGATACCCTGGGGCTCAACCGGGGCGCCGATGTGCGCTTTGGCGGACTGAAGGTGGGGCGCGTCCGCGACATCGAAACGGACCCCGAACGCCCTGACATGATCCGTGTGGAGGCATCGGTGCCGCCCGAGCTGCACGTGAACGAAGAAAGCATCGCGTACGTGTCACAGACCACGCTGACCGCGGAGAAGCACCTCGAGATCGCGACCGGCAAGGAAGACGCCCCGCAGCTTCCCGACGGGGCGGAGCTTCGCGTCCGCGAGGGGGGCCTGCTCGATCAGGCGGGTCAGCTCGCGGGGAGCGTGCAAGAAGTCATCAAGGACGTGCAGGCGTTGCTGGGCGTGGCGGAGGCCCGTGAGAAGTCCGAGAGTGGCGAAGTGGAGAGTACGGTCGCCACCATCTTCGACGGCGTGGACAAAGCCGTCGAAGAGGGCACGGGCCTGGTGACCGACGCGCGCGACGCGGTCTCACAATACCGCGACGATGTGGACGAGATCCTCAAGCGCGTCAAGGAAGTCAGCGAAACGACCAACAACCTCATCAAGGACCTGAACGCGACCGTGAGCGAGAGCAAAGACGATGTCAAAGCGGCGCTCGAAAAAGTGCCGCCGATTCTCGACCGCGTTGCCCTGGTGTCCGAGGATCTGGACGATATTGTGGCAAGCTTGCAGAAGACGCTCGACAATGCTTCGACCCTCAGCGGCGAAGCCAGCGGAACGCTCACCGACAACCGGCCCGTGCTGGAAGATACGTTGGTCGATCTGCGGGAAACCGTACGGCACCTGCGCGAATTTGCGCGCTCCATCGCGGAAGAGCCCAGCACCGTCATCCGAGGCAGCGGTCCACAGGGGCGAAAGGCGGAATAGATGCTTCTTCATTCTTGCGGCACGGATCAGGCACGGCGCAGCGTTCTCAAGGGGCTCGGGCTGGCGTGGCTTGTGGTCCTGGGAGCAGGTTGTGCCCACGCTCCCGAGCCCCGGTTCTACACGCTCGACATGACTCCCTCGGGCAAGGCGGCGCCTTCGTGCAACATCGAGGTCGAGCGGTTGCGGCCCCACGACGCGCTGACCCGGGTGGACCTCATGGTAAAAACAAGTCCGACGCAGATTGAGTATTACGCCCTCGATCGCTGGGCGGCCACTCTGAGCGAACTCGTGCCGGAGAAACTGCGCGCGGAGTTTGGCGCGCCCGTCGCCGGACGCCGCACGCTCGTGCTCTCCGGGACCATCCTCGCGTTCGAGCAGGTCGATACGGAAGAGGGAGCGAATGCCCACGTGAAACTCGATCTGGAACTCCGAAACGAAGGCGACAGCCGCTATGCCGCACCCATTCTGCAAAAGGTCTACGAGATCGCCGTGCCCGCAGGGCGGCCCGCCCCGGCGGATGTGGTGCGCGCGTTGTCGGCCGGCCTCGAAGCGCTCGCGGCGCAAATCGCTTCCGACGCAAGCGCGATTCCGTAATCACACGTGAGGACTGTACGTTTAATGAACCGCATTGGGGAGAAGATCATGTCTCGATTGCGCGCTATCCGGGTATTCATCCCATGTGCCGCTGTGCTCTTGTTCGTTGCGATGCTGCCCCAGTGCGGCTCGCTGGGCTTCGGAGCCAGGGACTTCGAGAAGGTCAGCGAAAACGGCTTTGACGCCGCCGACAATGAGGTCGATCACAATGACTACGCCTGGGCCATGCGCTATTTCCAGGCGGACGGCGCGGAAGACGGCTACGTCTACGTCGGCACGGGCAACAACATCGCCAATCTCATCTACTACTACTTCACGACGCTTGCCAGCGGCGGGGAGATCCTCGATGCACCGGTGACGCCGCCCGAGATCCGCCGGTACCGGCCGGACCAAGGCCCCACAACGTGGGAAAGGGTGCTTGATTACCGCGACGTGCAAAACGAAGGGGAGTATCAGACAACAGGTTTCCGCTTCATGGGAACTTACGAGGCGGTTGTGGACACGAAGGGTGACCTTGTCCGCGCCAACTACCTGTACGCGGCAACGCAGGGCCTGGAATCGGAGCTGTGGCGGTCGCGCACGGGTGACGCGGGCGACTGGGAAGTCGTCTTTACCACAGGCGAGTACGGGCCTTCCATCCGCTACTTCTGCACGCACAAGGGCAAGATGTACCTGGCCATGGCGTATGACACTTTCGAGCAAGACCCGCACCCCGGCGAACTGTGGGTCTCGGACGATGGGCTGAACTTCACACCCGTGATGCAGGACGGTTTCGGCAACGCCAACAACCGCGGCGTCGAGTTTGTCGTGTCATTCAACGGCTGGCTCTACGCGGGCACGAAGAATGATGTCGAAGGATACGAAATCTGGAAACTCGACGGGCCTGAGGGCGGCACGGACTTCGTGAAGGTGGTCGACAAAGGGGCGACCGATCCGGTCAACGAGATCGCGGGAACACCCGTCATCTTCAAGGATCACCTCTACGTCGGCAGCATCATATTCTTCGGGTTCAACCCGCAGCAGATGCAGGGGTTCAAAGGCTGCGATATCATCCGCCTCGACACGGACGATAATTGGGATGTCGTCGTGGGTCCCCACTCGACATCCGGATACGATTCTGGTTTTAACTACTTCACCAACGCTTACTGCTGGTGGATGGAAGAGCACGACGGTTGGCTTTACGCCGGCACTTGGGATCAGGGTACCGTGCTCTCGTGGATACTCGACAACATTCCGGAACTGATCGAGTTCGTTCAGAGTGCGGGCGGCGATGAGAAGGCCGTGCTCCAGGAACTCGAGCGTCTCGACCTCCTGTACACGGGCACGCACGCGGGTGCCGACATCTTCCGCACGCAAGACGGCGATCACTGGATACCGGTTACCACGACGGGCTTCGACACGCCCGGCAACTACGGCTGGCGCACCATGGAATCCACCCCGGATGGCTACCTCTACCTCGGCAGCGCCAACCCTGTCGACGGCCTGGAAGTCTGGCGCGCGAAGACACCAGAGGACTGAGCGGGCGCGAGGCGTTCCACCGCCGGCGGCCAAGTGAAAGAAAGAGCACAGCCACGCTTTGCGTGGCTGTGCTCTTCACGCTGTGCATCAGATCATGCGGTGCAGCGCGAGCCGGAGCGCATACGTCGACCTCCGTCATTCATGACACGATAAACGCAGCGCCCGGGAGCTGGCTCCCGGGCCCTGTGATTCCTGGACTCTCTTCATTCCGTTACTTCTTGCCGTAGACCTTCTTCATGTCGTCAAGCGTGATCGGCTTGTAATCCTTCGCGTGGCCGGCCTGGCCGAAGGCGATCATGCGGTCCTTGTACACCTGATACGCGGCGTCGCGCGCGGGCTTGAGCCAATCGCGCGGGTCGAACTTCTCGGGCGTCTCGAAAAGCACCTTGCGCACCGCGCCGGTCATGGCCAAGCGGCTGTCGGTATCGACGTTGATCTTGCGCACGCCGTGCTTGATGCCGTCCTGAATCTGCTCGATGGGGATGCCGTAGGTGCCGGGCATCTTGCCACCGTACTGGTTGATGATGTCCACGAGATGCTTGGGCACGCTCGAGGAACCGTGCATGACCATGTGGCAGTTTGGCATGCGCTTGTGGATCTCATGGATGCGATCCATCGCCAACGCGGGCGGAAGCATCTGGCCCGTCTTGGGATCCTTGCGCATGGACTTGTACGCGCCATGGCTCGTGCCGATGGCGACCGCGAGCGCGTCGAGACCCGTCTGGGCGACGAAATCTTCGGCTTGGGCCGGGTCCGTCAGGTGGTCCGTGTCATCCGCGGCGATGCCCGCGCCGTGGCCGTCTTCGATCCCGCCGAGGCAGCCGAGTTCGCCTTCCACCGTCACGCCGTAGGCGTGGGCCAACTCGACCACTTCGCGGGTAACGGCCACGTTCTGCTCGTAGGAATTCGGCGTCTTGCCATCCGTGCCCAGCGAGCCATCCATCATTACCGACGTGAAGCCCAGTTCGATCGCCTGTTTGCAGGTTTCGGGGCTGTTGCCATGGTCAAGGTGCATGGCCAGCGGAATTTCCGGGCACTCCTCGCAGGCCGCCTGAATGAGGTTGCGCAGGTAGATCATCTTGCTGTATTTGAGGGCGCCCCGGCTCGCCTGGATGATGACCGGGCTCTGGGTTTCGCGGGCAGCCTCCATGATCGCCTGGATCTGCTCCATGTTGTTGACGTTGAAGGCGCCAACGCCGTAACCGCCCTTGGCGGCTTCATCCAGGATTTGTCGCATTGGTACTAGTGGCATGGATTTCGTTCTCCTGTGTATAGTCGCGCGGGAGGTCACCCAGCGGACGGTTTTCCCCGCCTTTGTCGCATGACAAAAACCAGGCGGAGTATAGCACTTGGCCGCAATGGGGCGCAAAGATCGCGCCGATCTCGCCGTATCGCGGAGGAATAGCGCGTCTCCGAACTTGTGTTCCCCTAAGTGGTGCGGTATCCTTTGTTCCCTAGTTCAGGAGACGATATGAGAATCATTTTGGCCAAGCCGCGGGGTTTCTGCGCCGGTGTTGAACGCGCGATCAAATGCGTCGAACAGGCAATCGAGCGGTACGGCGCACCCGTCTACGTGCTGAACGACATCGTGCACAATGCGCATGTGGTCAACGATTTGCGCGCCAAAGGCGCCATTTTCGTCAAGGATCTCGTCGATGTCCCGGCGGGAGCCCATCTCCTCTTCAGCGCACACGGAGTCAGCCCGGAACGCTTTGAACACGCCAAACGCTTCCAGATGGAGGTAATCGACGCGACGTGCCCCCTCGTCGAGAAGGTCCACAATGAGGCCAGGCGATTCGCGTCCAAGGATTTCACGGTCATCCTCATCGGCGAGGAAGGCCACGACGAAACGGTAGGCACGATGGGGTGGGCGCCCCAACATATTCGGCTCGTCTTGGACGAGGCGGATGTCGAGGCGCTCGAAGTGCCGAATCCGGACAAGGTGTCCTATATCACGCAAACGACGCTCAGCGTCGAGGATTGCGAGCGGGTCATCGCCGCGTTGCGGCGCAAGTTTCCGAATATCCAAGGCCCACCCAAGGCGGACATTTGCTACGCCACGACCAACCGGCAGGCCGCTGTAAACGCGCTGTCGTCGAGGGTCGACTTGGTGCTGGTCGTGGGCGATCGTGAAAGCGCGAACTCCAACCGCCTCGCCGAGATCTGCCGCGCCAAAGGAAAGCCCGCCTACCTCATCAGCACAGCGGACATGATCCAGGAGGAATGGCTCGACGGCGTTGAGTCCATCCTGCTGACCGCGGGCGCTTCCGCGCCCGAGATGCTGGTACAAGGAGTCATCGAGTACTTCCGTCAGCGTGGTCCGCTCGAAGTCAGCGAGAGCGAAATCATGATGGAAGACGTGCACTTCAAGCTCCCCGCGGAATTGGCGTCCGCACACTAGACGCACCATCTCGACGCTGGGGCGAATTCCGATGCTCCCATTTCCACGTAACAGCCCCGTCTGTCTCGCGGTATAATCCAGGAAGGTGAAGGATGTTTGGTCCAGGGGCAGGGAGGGTCGCAGGATGAATCGGAGGCTCTTGTCGCGGGCGCTGGTGGTGGCGTTGGCCGGCGTGCTGGTCTTGGGCTGCCCCCCACCCGATGATGGCGATGACGATCCAGACCCCGAGCCCCCGGAAACAGACTATCGTGCCGAGATGCGCGACTTCGTTGTGGAACTGGCTGCGTATGCGCGCGGTGTCGATCCGGGGTTCATCGTCATCGCCCAGAATGGTCCGGACCTGCTCACGGAAGATGGCGAACCCGATGGCGCCCTCGTGGAAAACTATGCGGACGCGCTCGATGGCCAGGGCCAGGAGCACCCGTTCTACGGCCAGGAAGGTTACAACATCGCCACGCCGGAGGATGACCGTGATTACTACGTGGCTCTGCTCGATCGTGCCGAAGAGGAAGGCATCGAGGTGCTCGCCACCGACTACTGCTCCGTTCCCGCACTCATTCTGGATGGACTCGGTTGGGCGTCGACGCACGGTTACATCCATTTCGCGGCACCAAACACGATCTACGATCTCGACTCGATCCCCGCATGGCCCGCCGAGCCCTATGGGGCAAACGCGGACACCATCGCTTCCCTGGCCGATGCGCGCAATTTCTTGTACCTCATCGACAGCACCCCGTTTGGCACGCGGTCCGCATTCGTCACCGCGGTCCAGGCGGAGAACTACGATGTCCTCGTCATGGACCCATTCCACAACGGAACCGCGTTTACGGCCGCCCAGGTGACAGCGCTGCGCCAGAAGGATAATGGGGGGAAGCGCCTCGTAATTGCCTATCTGAACGTTGGCGCCGCGGAGAATTGGCGCTATTACTGGGACGGCGACTGGGAAGTGGGCGAGCCGTCCTGGATTACAGGCCAATACGCCGGGTACCCGGATGAGTACTGGGTCGAGTACTGGAACGACGAGTGGAAGGACATCATCTTCGGGGGCGGCGCCAGCTTCGTGAAGAAGATCCTGGATGCCGGATTTGACGGTGTCTACCTCGACAACATCCTCGCCTATGAGTACTTTGAATCCGGCGCGGGCGCGTAACCCACTAAACATGGAACAGGGGCCGTATGCCTGCCTCTCCCTATACGGCCCCTGAATGCTAGATTATGCTGAGGACGGGCCTGTTACCAGGAGCGTCCGCCGCGGCCGCCACGGTCGCCACCGCGACCGCCACCGCCGCCGCCGTCCGTCTTGGGACGAGCTTCATTGACACGAAGCGGACGGCCGCCCATGTCCTTGCCGTCCAATCCGCTGATGGCCGCCTGGGCCTCACTGTTGTCCGGCATCTCCACGAAACCAAACCCCTTGGATTGATCGGTGTACTTGTCGACGATAATCCGCGCCGAGTTCACACGTCCGTAGCTTT
>JADLGB010000034.1 GCA_020849535.1 Candidatus Hydrogenedentota bacterium | reverse complement strand
GGGTACAAACCGGCTTTTAGCGGGATGCGCGGCCATCTCGGCCAACCGCAGGCAAGCCTGCTCCGTGAAAGCAGAGGCAAGCCTCCGCACTCCAAACCGGGCGCGCGGCATCCCTGCCGGCTCTTCGGGTGCGGGAAGTTGGCCCGCGATACCCAAGAGCCGGCAGGGACGCCGGTGCTCCTGGCGGGCGGGAATATGTGCGCGTGGAATGCGATGTTCCCTTGTTGTATGATAAGAGAGACAGGAAGGGTGCCCAAAAGTCAGCAGAAGAGGGCGCCCGGCAAGGATGTCAGGTTTCGCGTAGTTCATGAGTGGTGAGCTGTCCCCAAATGGGACGGCGCACGAGGTAGGTATGAAACCCAGTGGGAGTATGTCGGGCGCCACGGGAGGCGAACCGAACAGCCTCAGTCTCGCGTTTGTAGAGGGGCTTTACGAAGATTATCTCCGGGACCCAGCCTTGGTCCCGGAACAGTGGCAGGCTTATTTCAAATCCCAGAACGGGGGAAGCGCCGCCGCCCAGGCCGTCCCAGTAGTCGAGGCCCCGGCCCGGCCCGCGCCGCCGATTGCGGGTCCGACCCCGCCGTTCCGCACCGGCAAGCGCCGCACTCAGCGCTGTGCCGTCTGCGGCCGCGAACAGGAAATTGGATCTCTTCAGCACCGGGTGGACATGCTCGTCCGCAACTACCGGGTGATGGGCCACAAAATCGCCCGTATCGATCCCTTGGGCATGCCCCGCCCGCGCCAACCTGAACTCGACCCCGCGTACCACGGGTTTACGCCCGAGGACATGGACCTCATGTTCGCCGCGGAGACTTTGTCGCCCGCGGGGGTGCTTCCGCTGCGCCAGATCATCCAGCGGATGCGCAGCACCTACTGCCGGTCGATCGGCGTGCAGTTCATGCACATCGACGACCTTTCCATCCGCGAATGGTTGTACGAGCGCATGGAAGGCTCATGCAACCGCATGTCGCTTACGCGCGAGCAACAGCTCCGCATCCTGACGCGCTTGACCGACGCGGTCATCTTTGAAGAATTCATCCAGCGCAAGTTCATCGGCGCTAAGCGCTTTTCCCTGGAAGGCGCGGAAAGCCTGATTCCCCTGCTCGACCTGTCTATCGAAAAGGCTGGCGATCAATCCATCAGCGAGGTTGTCATCGGCATGGCGCACCGCGGCCGCCTCAATGTGCTCGCCAACATCATGGGCAAGAGTCCCAGCATTATCTTCCGGGAATTTGAGGACAAGAGCGGCGAGCTGAATCAGGGCCGCGGCGACGTGAAGTACCACCTGGGCCATCACACCGAGTGGACCACGCAGACCGGTCACAAGGTCCACATCGCCTTAGCATTCAACCCAAGCCACCTCGAGTATGTGAACACGGTGGTGATGGGGCGCGTCCGCGCGCATCAGGATCGCACCGGCGACTTGGCGCGCACGAAGGGCATGGCGTTGCTCATCCACGGCGACGCGTCCTTCGCGGGTGAGGGCATCGTTCAGGAGACGCTGAACCTCAGCGAGCTGGAGGGCTACACCACCGGCGGCACGCTGCACGTCATCGTGAACAATCAGATCGGGTTCACCACGAATCCTTCAGAAGGGCGGTCGAGCGTCTACGCGACGGACGTCGCGAAGATGCTGCAAAGCCCCATCTTCCACGTGAACGGCGAGGACCCCGAAGCCGTGGCGACGGTGGTCAACCTGGCGATGGACTTCCGCCGTTCGTTCCGGCGCGACGTGGTCATCGACATGTATTGCTACCGGCGCCGGGGGCACAACGAAGGCGACGAACCCGCGTTCACGCAGCCGGTGTTGTACCGCGCCATCGAGAAGCGCAAGCCGGTTCGGGAAGGGTATCTCGAACACTTGCTGACCCTCGGCGGGGTGACGCGCGCGGAGGCAGAAGAAATCGCCGTGCGCCGGCGCGAAATTCTTGAAGAGGAACTGGCCGCGGCGCGCCGCGAAGAGCCGCTGAGGGCTCCGAGCGTGCTGCGCGGACTGTGGAGCAACTACAAGGGCGGTCCCGATCGGGACGTTCCCGAGGTAGACACGGGTGTGCCACGCGAGCGGCTGTTGAGTTTGCTGGAGTCGTTGACCAAGCTGCCGGCCGGATTCCATCCGCACCCGAAGATCGAACGCATCCTCGAGGCGCGCCTCAAAATGGCGCGCGGCGAAGAGCCGCTGGATTGGGCCGCGGCGGAGGCCTTGGCCTTCGCCTCCTTGTCCACGGAAGGCGCCCGTATCCGGATGAGCGGACAGGACAGCCAGCGCGGCACCTTCAGCCATCGGCACGCCGTGCTCCACGACATTGAAGACGGCCATTCGCACGTGCCCCTCCAGCACCTGGCAAAGGACCAGGGACCCGTCGAGATCTACAACAGCCCGCTGGCGGAGGCCAGCGTGCTGGGCTTCGAATATGGCTACAGCATCGCGTGTCCCGACGGACTCACCATCTGGGAAGCGCAGTTCGGGGATTTCTTCAACGTCGCGCAAGTGATCATCGATCAGTTCATCTCCAGCGCCGAAGACAAGTGGCGCAGCCTCTCCGGGCTGGTCATGCTGCTGCCGCACGGCTTTGAAGGCATGGGACCCGAGCATTCGAGCGCGCGCATGGAACGCTTCTTCTCGCTGACCGCGGAGGACAACTTCCAGCTTGTCATCCCGTCCACGCCGGCTCAGATCTTCCACGTGTTGCGGCGCCAGATCGTGCGGTCGTGGCGCAAGCCCTTGATCGTGTTGACGCCCAAGAGTCTTCTGCGCAATCCGGCCGCGGTTTCGCCGATCGAGGAATTGGCCAGTGGCCGTTTCCAACGCATTCTCCCGGATGCGAAGGGGATCGTGGGCAAAGTCGACCGGGTTATCCTGTGCACCGGCAAGATCTATTACGAGCTTGCCGAAGAACGCGAGAAACTGAAACGAGACAACGTCGCCATCCTGCGCGTCGAACAGGTGTATCCGCTGCAACCCGAAGACCTTCAGATCGCCCTGGAACCGTACCCGGACAACACGCCCGTATTCTGGGTACAGGAAGAGCCGGAGAATATGGGAGCGTGGCGCCGGATGCGCGGAAAGTTCGGATTCATTCTGCTGGGCCGCTTGCCCTTCTACGGGATCTACCGCCCGGCGTCGGCGAGTCCGGCGACCGGCTCGGCCACCAGCCACAAGATTGAACAGCGCGAATTGTTGGACCAGGCCTTTGGCGAGTGCCTGGGCTATTCGCGCTGAGTGCGCCGCCTCATATGCGAACGAAATGGCAGCAGTAGGGAGATCAATGAAGATGGCCGTTGAGTTGAAGGTTCCGGCGGTAGGCGAGTCCATTACCGAAGTACAGATCGGGGCCTGGCGCAAATCCTCCGGGGACTGGGCGGATCGTGACGAGTCCCTCGTCGAGATCGAATCCGACAAGGCGACGGTTGAACTGCCTGCGCCGGTGGCGGGGGTCATCGTCGGCATTCTCAAGAAGGAAGGTGAAAAGGCCGAAGTGGGCGAGGTCATCGGCTACATCGATGAGAATGCCAAGCCTACCGACGGCAAGAAAGCCAAGGAAACCACGGCTGCGGCGAGTGTCGCGCCGGTAGCGAAGCCCTCCCCGCGGCAGGCCGAGATCTCGGTCGAGCTGAAGACCGCCGCGCCCACGCCAAAGGCCGCGCCGCGCATCGCGCCCTCGGCACGCCGCATCATGGCCGAGCACGGGCTGGATCCCAATGACCTGGAAGGCACGGGACCTGGAGGCCGTGTGCTGAAAGAGGACGCGATGCAGAAGGCCAGAGAGTTGACGAATCGCAAGCCGCCGGAGACGGCACAACCGGAACCCCCCGCCCGACCGGTCTTGGGCTCGCGCGATGAAGAAGCCGTGCCGATGACGCCCATGCGGCGCCGCATCGCGGAGCGCCTTGTGGAGGCCCAGCGCACCGGCGCGCTGCTCACGACCTTCAATGAAGTGGATATGAGCGAAGTGATCGCGTTGCGGGAAGAGCACAAAGGCGCGTTCCAGGAACGGCATGGGGTCAAGCTCGGGTTCATGTCCTTCTTCGTGAAGGCCTGCGTGGAAGCACTCAAACAGTTCCCCAAGGTCAACGCGGAGATTCGCCACGGCGACATCGTGTATCACCACTATTACGACATCGGCATCGCCGTGGCCGGGGGCAAGGGACTGGTCGTGCCCGTGTTGCGCAACGCGGAATCGATGTCCCTCGCGGATATCGAAAAGACGATTGCCGATTTCGGCGCGCGCGCCCAGGAAAACAAGATCGGCCTGGACGAACTCGAAGGCGGCACCTTCACGATCAGCAACGGCGGCGTGTTCGGCTCGCTGCTCTCGACGCCCATTGTGAATCCTCCCCAGAGCGGTATCCTCGGCCTGCACGCGATCCAGGATCGACCGGTCGCGCGCAACGGCCAAGTGGTGATCCGCCCCATGATGTATGTCGCCCTCAGCTACGACCACCGGCTCGTGGACGGGCGCGAGGCAGTATCCTTCTTACGGCGCGTGAAGGAGTCCATCGAGAAACCGGCGCGCCTCTTCCTGGAGATATAGGCGCGCACATGATTCGCTTGGCTCACGGCCCCAGACTGGCCCTGATTCTCTGCATTGTCCTGACGACGGTGGGGTGCGATCAGGTGACGAAACACGTCGCCCAACGGACGTTGCGTCATTCGCACGAGACGATTCACATCCTGCAAGACATGTTTTATCTGAGGTACGCGGAGAACACCGGCGGCTTCCTCAGCCTGGGCAGCGGGCTGCCGCACGGCGCCCGCTTCTGGCTGCTCACCGTGTTCACGGGGACTATTCTTACGGGGATCGGCGTCGTGCTGGCCACGAACCGCACCCTGACGCGCGCGGACGCCGTGGCCCTGACCCTGCTATTGAGCGGGGGACTGGGCAACCTGATTGACCGCGTCTTTCGCGAGGGAACCGTCGTCGATTTCATGGTCATGGGGATTGGCCGGCTGCACACGGGTGTATTCAACGTTGCCGATGTCGCCGTGATGGCCGGCATCTTTCTGTTATTCTTCAGCAAGTTCTTTGGCCCCCACGAGCAGGAGGAAGTACGCAATGGAACGCAAGAACCATGATCTAGTCGTGATTGGGGCCGGACCCGGTGGATACGTGGCGGCAATCCGCGCCGCGCAACTCGGGCTTGATGTCGCCTGCGTCGAAAAGGAAAAGGCGCTCGGGGGCACCTGCCTGCGCGTCGGCTGCATTCCCAGCAAGGCCCTGCTCGAATCGAGCGAGCAGTACGTTATCGCGCGCGACGAACTCAAGGCGCACGGCGTCAACGTGGCTTCCGTGGAACTCGACCTCGCCACGATGCTGAAGCGCAAAGATGGCGTGGTCCGCACGCTCACCAAAGGCGTCGAGGGCCTCTTCAAGAAGCACAACATCACCCGCTACGAAGGCTCGGCCCGCATCGCCGGACTCGGCCGCGTCATCGTCGAAGGGAAAGACAATGTCGAGCTGGAGGCGAAGGATATCATCATTGCCACGGGCAGCCGCTCGGCCCCGCTTCCCGGCGTCGAACTCGACGGCGACCGCATCGGCACCAGCACCGAAGCCTTGTCGTATCCAAGCGTTCCCGAGCACCTCGTCGTCATCGGCGCAGGCTACATAGGCGTCGAGTTGGGCAGCGTGTGGCGCAGGCTTGGCGCGAAAGTCACCGTGCTCGAATACTTCGATCGCGTCTTGCCCGGCATGGATGCCGAGATCTCGCAAGAAGCGGAGAAGATCTTCAAGAAACAAGGCATCACGTTCCGCCTCGGGTGCAAGGTGACCGGCGCGCGCGTCGAGAAGGGCGTGTGCATCGTCAGCATCGAGGGCCAGGATTCCATCCGCTGCGACCGGGTCTTGCTTGCCGTCGGCCGTGTGCCTAATACCGAGGGACTTGGCCTCGATTCGGTGAAAGTCGTGACGGATAAACGTGGGGCCATTGGGATCGACGAACACTTCGCGACCTCCGCGGCCCACATCTACGCGATCGGCGATGTAGTCCGCGGTCCCATGCTCGCGCATAAGGCCGAGGATGAAGGGATCGCCTGTGCGGAGTACATCGCCACCGGCTACGGACACGTCAACTACGAGTGCATCCCCGGCATCGTCTACACGCACCCCGAGATCGCCACGGTCGGCAAGACGGAAGAACAGCTCAAGGAAATGCGCGTGCCCTACACGAAGGGCGTGTTTCCCTTCATCGCCAACGGGCGGGCGCGCGCGCTGGCCCAGACCGACGGTCGCGTGAAGATCCTCGCCGATGCCAACACGGACCGCGTTCTCGGCGTGCACATCATCGGCCCGCGCGCGGGCGACCTCATTGCGGAAGCGGCCGTGGCGATGGAGTTCGGTGCAAGCAGCGAAGATATCGCCCGCTCGTGCCACGCGCACCCCACACTTTCGGAAGCGGTCCGCGAAGCCGCGTTCGCCGTGGCCAAGCGGGAAATCCATATCTGACGGGACACAGTCACGCAGCGTGTGACTGCGCCACACACGGGCTCCTAGCGGACCGATCGGACCGATCCGTCCAAGACACAGGCGAGGGCGCCTGTGCCACACGCGCTTGCCATGCCTTGGTTAGTTCTACCTGTCTTCATGTCTCGGGTGCCCCGAAGTATTCGACAATATCTGACGCGCAGTGGAGCTAAGATGGACGTGTGGCACAGGCGCCCTCGCCTGTGTCTTTACTGGGTACAAACCGCCTCCCATACCATCCCATCAATTCCCATACTTCCCATCCGACGCTTGGGGCCTGTCTCGGGTTACGTCTCCTGGTGGCCGCCCATTCTACGCGGTGGTCGCGTGATTCATGAGAAGCAGAATCAGAAAGTTGCTCACTGTGTGCATGAGAATGGGCAGCTTGATCGTGTCGCTGCGATGACGGGCAATACCCAGAAGTAGCCCGAATAGCAGTATCCATAAGGTGCCGATGACTCCGTACCGATAGTGCGTTATCGCGAACAGTACAGCAGTAAGGACGACGGCCCCCCTGGCACTCAACCAAGTCTGTCGCGCTCCAGTGAAGAGCAGGCCCCGGAACAGCATTTCCTCGAACAGCGGTGCGAGCACTACCAATCCCAGCCACAACGGGTACTGAGGACGCGCACTCCGGAATGTGTCGATCCAATATACGGATACGGTTGAGCCGGTGAGTAGCCGTAAAACCAAATGAGGTATGGCAACCCAAAGCGCGCAGAGAAGCAAGTACGTCGCACTCTGCCGAAGCTTCAGTCTTCCGGCTCCGAAGTATGCCCGGGGCGGGGCCTCACTTTGGAGGATGACCTCACGGACCAGGAAGATACCCAAGATCCCCGTGACACACGAGGCGAGCCCAAACCAAAGCCCTTGCCGAAGTAAGGCCTCATCGGGTGGCCCCATGAGAATCTTGTCCAGGTTGCGCAGACTGAGCTGCGTGATTCCCAGTTGAAGAAACGAGGTAGCGATCCAAGCGCCGTAGAGCGCGACCGCATAGATGGCGATACCGAAGCCGAGCGCTTTCCAGAAGGGATAGGGCTTGCCCCAATCCGGAGTGTACCCGCTGATCGAAGGCGGCGGCACCGTCGCGTCTGTATGTACCGCATTCACGGTTACAGTATAACGCATGTCAGCCTGAGGCGGGAAATCCATATCCGAAGTGACGCAGTCACGCAAGCAGTGACTGTGCCGCACACGGGTCCCTGTCGGATCCGCCCGATCCAAGACACAGGCGAGGTCGCCTGTGCCTCACGCGCTTGCCATGCCTTGGTTAGATCTTCCTGTCTTTATGTCTCGGGTGCGCCGAAGTATTCGACAATCTCCGACGCGCAGTGGAGCTGAGATGGACGTGTGGCACAGTCACGCCCTGCGTGACTGTGCCTTGAAATGCCATGCCGTTGGTCTTCATCCTTTGGTTCTGACACAGGCCTCAACCTGATTCCAGTATTTGGACGGGGCCGACGCGGTCTTGAGGATCAACCCGCGCCTCGTGCGCAAGGAGACGATATGAATCTCACGCGCCGTGATTTCCTGGCTAGTTCCGTGGCGGCTGCCGCGCTGGCGGCGGTGCCCGCGCGGGCCCAAACCGCAACGCCCGCAGTCTGCGTCTTCTCCAAGCACCTGGGCTTCATCAACGACTATCGCGCCCTGGGCAAGACGGCCAAGGAACTTGGCGTGGACGCGCTCGACCTCACCGTGCGTAAGGGCGGCCACGTGCTGCCGGAGAATGTGGCGGCGGACCTCCCCCGCGCGGCGGACGCCATCCGCGCCGAAGGCGTCGACGTCGCCATGATCACCACCAATCTCAATAGCGGAGACGACAACGATGCCCGGCCCATCCTGGAGGCGGCATCCAAAACGGGCATCCGCTATGCGCGCGTGGGCGGCCTTTCGTATTCAGAGGACGGCGACATCGCGTCCGAGCTTCAGAGATTCCAGGAACAACTTCGCGGACTGGCCCGCCTGCTCGACGAATACGGCGTCACGGGCGGCTATCACAATCACTCCGGCGGCACCAATATGAGCGCGGTCTTGTGGGATCTGCGACAAGTGATTCTGTCCATCGGATCCGAGCGGTTCGGATCCAACTTCGACGTGGGACACGCCGCGGTAGAAGGCGCGTACGCGGGCTGGCGAATCAATGCGCGCCTGCTTGCGCCGTATGTGAAGATGATGGCGGTCAAGGATTTCGTATGGGAAGGCGACCGGCCCAAGTGGGTGCCGCTCGGACAGGGCATCGTGAAGACGGTGGAGTTCCTGAAGATCTTCCGGGGCCATGGATTCGCCGGACCGATCTCGCTTCATTTCGAGTACAAGATGGACTCCAACGACGCGCTGCTCGAGGATATGCGCGCCGCCGCCGCGAAACTACGCGCCTATCTCCAGGAAGCCGGGTACCAATAACTCGAAGACAGCAATCCAATCGAACCAACACGAATCACACTGACATTCTGCGGTGTCGAGTCTCGACCATCACAAGATACCCCCGCAAGAGCGGGCCTATCAGGAGCGCCGGCATCCCTGCCGGCTCTTCAAGATGCCAGCAAGGATACAGGCGCTCTCAGTTGATGTGCCCTCACAACGAGCGTCAATCTGTCTCTCGTCCGTCCGGCTTACGGGGCCTTATAGACACCAAATGCGCGAATGAGCGGACACGCCTTGCTCTTCGCGATTGTGAGGCGCACCTGCGTCGCCTTCACGGCATCGAAACGATCCAATCGCTTATGCCCGATGGTCGTGCCTTCCACGACGGTCTTCCACGCGCCATCGACAAGGGCCTCGACCTTGTATGCCTCGACACGCTGGCCCAGCGCGATGTGCTCCTGAATCATCGCGCGATCGAAGGTGACCAGTCCGCCGAGATCTACGGTCAACGTGGCCTCTTTCACACCATCATCCGTGGCCCAGTACGTGGCGGGGTCTCCATCCACGGCGCACGCGGGCGCGAACGCCGCATCGCCGCCCCGCGTGTTGCTCGCCGTGGCGGGTTTGCCCTGCGCGAGGTTGGTCTTGAAGGTTTCGGTCACGATGGCCCACACATCGTGCAGCACCTTCACATCCGGTTCGGGAAGGAGTCCCCGCCGATCCGGCGACACGTTCAGCAACAGCACCGCACCGCGACCGACGGACTTGTAGTAGATGTCGAGGACTTCGTCCACGCTGCGCAGCTTGGGCTCGCCGTCGGTGTGGAAGAACCACTGCCCATCGCGAATGGGCACGTCACACTCCGCGGGATGCCACACACTGGCGCCGTCGCGATCGACCACGCTCCACAGCGTCTCCGGCGCGACGCCGTCTTCATTGCCGACCCAGCGGATATCGGGCCCGCAGATGGCGATGAGCGCGTCCGGCTGCAGCTCGCGGATGAGGGCGTAGTAGCCGTCCCAATCGTAGATGTGGCCCTTGCTGCCCGCGCCGTCGAACCAGACCTCGCCAACTTTGCCGTAGTTCGTGAGCAGTTCGCGCAGCATGTCCTTGAAATGGGCATCATAGGCGGAAGAGTCCGCGTAGGTGGGCTCGTGCCGATCCCACGGGGAGAGGTAGAAGCCAAACATGACGCCGAGTTCGCGGCAGGCGTCCGCGACTTCGCGCACCACATCGCCCTTGCCCTCGCGCCAGGGGCTCGCCGTGACCGCATAGTCGCTGTGTTGCGTGGGATAGGTCGCGAACCCGTCATGATGCTTCGCCGTGACCACGACGTACTTCATCCCGCTCGCCCTCGCGACCTCAACCCACTGCCGCGCGTTGAAGTCCGTGGGATTGAACGTCGTGGGATCCTTCGTGCCGTCGGTCCACTCCTCGTTGTGAAAGGTGTTGATGCCGAAGTGGCAGAACATCCCGTATTCCATCTCCTGCCAGGCAAGCTGCTGGGCGGTTGGCACGGGCAGGAGCGGCTCCGGGGGCGCGGCGGCGCTTTGAATGGTGACCATGATCGCGGCGAGGCCTGTGGAGAGCGTAGTGAATAGCATGGCTGGGTGATCCTTTCGTGGGCGTATCTTACTGGATCGCCAGGCGAGGTTCACGACGCGGGCGAAAATCCCCACAAACCCATCGGACTGATCGGAGCGATCGGACTGGTAATTCCAAGTCACCTTTCCCGGTTCGTGGTGTCTCTTTGGTGGACCGTGCACGTATGGCCTACACTCAGCTTGAGCGGTTGACCGCAGAAGAGGATGACGAACATGCCGTGGTTCAGAACAGCGACCAGCGACGCCGCCGTGGTGCAGCGGGTGCGCGCGGGCAAGCGCGATGAGTTCGCCGCATTGGTCGACCGGTATCTCCCCGTAGCGTATGCCGTGTGCTACGCGCAACTTCACAACGCCACCGATGCGGAGGACGCCGCGCAGGATGCGTTCGTCAAAGCCTACGAGGCGCTCGATGGCTTGAAAGAGCCCACGAAGTTCGGGCCCTGGCTGTTGAGCATCGTCCGCAACATCTGCCGGAACCACAAGCGCAGCCGCGCCCGCGAAGCCGAGCGCGTGGATGCCCTCGCGATCCTGGGACAGCCGCCGTCCGCAAAACCCGAGGACCAGGAGATCCGCAACGTCGTGCGCCAGCAGGTCGACGGACTCGACGATATTCATCGCGAAGTGCTGTTGCTCCATTACTACGGCGGGCGTTCGATCAAAGAGATCGCGGCGCTGCTTGAGCTTTCGCAGGACGCCGTGAAGAAGCGGTTGCAGCGCGCTCGGGAAGCCCTCAGCGCGCAGATGTTGAGACACCTCGAACCAGCCGTTGCACCGGCGCGCAACCACCGCGACGGTGTGAAGGCGATCATGGGACTATTGGCCGGCGCGACGGCCGCGTGGGAAACTAGCGCGGCGGCCGCATCTGGCGCCGCCGCCGGCGTGGGAGCGGCAGGCGTCGCGGGGGGAATCGCTTCTGGCGCGATCACAAAGATCATCGCCGGGGCCGCCGTCGTGCTCGCCGTGACGGGGGCCGTGGTGTACTGGCAAGCGCCGCCGGACCCGCCCGCGCTGGTCGTGTCACAGGCGACGCCCATCGCACAAAACGCCACTGCGGACGCCACACCCGCGCAAAACACCCCGTCCAATCCGTCCGATCCGCCCAATCCGTCCGATTCTTCCTCCACCCCGCCGGCCGTGCCGCAGAGTGGCTACTTCATCCGCGGCCGCACTGTCGATCAGGCAGGCAACCCCGTGCCCAACGCCTCGCTGACGCTTGATCCCTATGACCCGAAGCGCGGGAAACAGCAGGAAGCGGAATCCGGCGAGGATGGCTGGTTCATCTTCACCGGACTGATGCAGGCCCGGTATATGGTCCGGGCAACCACGAAGGGTCTGCTTGGCCTTCGCGAAACTGAAAGCACCACCGCCGAGAAACAGGACGATCACGAGATGGCGATGCTTCCCGCCGGTGCAATCGCGGGTATGGTGCGCGGCAAATCTGGGGAACCAGTGCCGGATGCGGTGGTGACACTAAAGTTCGGCAGGTGGAATGGCCAGAGGGGTCCCGTTATCCCCCGCTGGCAGGAACTCCGCGCAGTGAAAACGGATGCGGAAGGGCGTTTCGAGTTGGCGCCCGTCTGGTTGGGCACGTGGACATTGCAGGTGGATTCGCCGAACCACATACTGCACGAGACCGAGGCGCTTCCCGTGGATCACCCTCCCGTCACCATCACGCTCACGCCCGGCGCGCATGTCGCGGGTCGTGTCGTCTACGCAGGCAGCGACACGCCGGTGCCGGATGTGAAACTGGAATTGGACATCGGGCGCAGTTCCGTCACGGGTCCGGATGGAAATTTCGTGTTGAACGGCGTACGCCCTGGCATGAGCGATCTCAACGTGAAGCACCACACGCTGATCTCTGTCTCGAAAGGCTTCATGATCCCTGAAGGCGGCAACTTGACGGGGGTGACCGTGGAGGTTATTCAGGGTGGCATCATCACAGGTCGTATCTACGATGCGCAGACCGGTGAAGGCATCTCGCCAGCGTGGGTGGAGGTTGAAGGCGAGATTTACCGTCACGAAATGGGAGACTCGAATGATGGCGAGAACGGCCGGTATGAGATCACGAGACTCCGGCCCGATACCTATCATGTGACGAGAATTCGGGGGCCTCAAGCCTACCTGAATAGTCACAATCCAGTGCATGACCCGCTGCATTTGGAACTCGGCCAAACGATCAAGGGCATCGACTTCGGTTTGACCAAGGGCGTCACCATGTGCGGAACGGTGCATACTTCCGCGGAAGTCGACCTTGAGAGTCTGATGGTCCACATAGACTCCGCGTCGGGAGCCAACAAGGGCCTTCCCGGGTACAGTAGAAGCTGCGGTACCGGTGGTAGGGAGGACTTCACACTGTCCGGACTTGCGCCCGGTGAAACGGTAGCCATTCACGCCTCCGCAGCGGGATGGCTCAGCGAGACCCTGGGGCCGCTCACCATCGGACCGGACGGCCTCGAAGGCATATCGCTCACGCTCCGCAAGATGCCAACGGGCTCCGTCAGTGGCAAAGTCGTGTACGGTGGTGGCCGGCCTGCCGCGGGCCAGCGCGTGCTGTTGGTGGGGGGCGGCGCGCGTACCTCGGTTGCGGTGGAGACCGATGCAGAGGGCGCATTCTTCTTCGAGTCTGTGGCTGCCAACGTCTACCACCTGAGCGTGGATGGGGCGGGGATGCACGATCTGGAGACCCTTCCAGCAGTTGTGGTCGCGGCGGGGCAAGCCGTAACAGGTCTCGTAATCGATCTGGGCGGCGGTGTGGGAACCATCTCCGGCCGTATCGTCGACGATTCCGGAGCGCCCGTGGTGGGCGCGCAGATCCGCGCGTCCGGCTCGGGCGGACCTCAGCCGCCATCGGACAAGGATGGCTCGTTCACCGTGCACGGCATCGAGAGAAGCCAGTGCGACCTGATCATCCAGGCACGCGGATACGCCGAACAGCGGATCGAGGACATCTCCACCGGAACCACTGAACTGCGAGTCGTGATGGAGCGCATCGGGTCGGTCCAAGGCCGGGTCATCGATGGCCGCACCGGGCAACCTGTACCGGAGTTCGAGGTAGCAGTCACCGCACCCGAAGTCTTCGAACGCGAGAACGGTGCAAATCTGCGGTATACCCGCTTCGTCAACGATACCGGCGTGTTCGGTGTGGACAACCTTTCGCCGGGCGTCTACGTTGTGACTGCGCGTGCCGCGGGGCTCTTCCCAGCTTCCGCCGAGTCCGTCATGGTTTCCGGACAAGCCACAACGGTGCCCGACCTTGTGCTCGGGCCGGGCGCGGACGTCCATGTGACCGTCGTAAACAGTCAGGGTCAGCCACTGCCTGACGCGGCGGTCTATGCCAACAATTGGCCCGACCTTTCCACGCAACTACGCCCCGACAAAGTGTCCGCGCAAACGGGACTCGACGGCCACTGCACACTGGAGAATCTTGTTCCCGGATCGAATCTCATTTATGTCAGCCACGCGGACTATGTGCCGTCACAGTACTCACTCGACATCCAGGCGGGCATGTCGCTCTCGAAGACGTTCACGCTTTCCGAGGGCGGCGTCCTGGAGGGAGTCGTGACCGATAGAGGCAAGGTGGTTCCGGGGCGCAATGTCGCCTTACACTATACGGATGCGAATCTGTCCGGGTTCGAGCACTTCCATACGGACACAACCACCGACGAGCAGGGGCGGTACCGTTTCGCGGATCTCATCACGGGACAAGTGATGGTGAGCGCGCACTACGGGATGCGTGCGTTGCAGCGGAGCATCGCCGTTACGCAAGCCCAGACCACACGCGCGGACTTTGAGTTGGCCTCCGGTGACGCGGTGGTATCGGGCGCCGTTCGCGCGCCGTCCGCGACATTCGATGACTCGGAGAAGATAGCAGTCCTCACTATCGAGGGGCCGGGCGGGCTCATTCGCTACGATTCCGAGGTGGGCGAAGACGGGCACTTCACGTTCCGCGATGTGCCGCCCGGCTTGGCGGAATTGACGGTCGTGGGGATGACGGCCGATCAACGCGAGATAGCGAAGAAGGTGACACTCGCGATACCCCCGTCGGGCAAAATCTCCCACGATTTCGATCTCGGCCTGGGGGCAACGGTGCAGGGCAAGATAAGCCCTCGGACTGACCTGCCTGCACTCTACGCGTTCTTGATCGCAGGCAGCGTCGAACTGGACATGGCGAACCCTGTGACGCTTCACTCGACGCTGAACGCACGTGCGGTCGGCCGGACTCCTGTAGATCCGTCGGGAGATTTCCGATTCGACGCTGTTGACCCGGGAGAGTACACGCTCATTGTCAGATCGAGCGGACTCCGGCAGATCACGCAGACCCCCGTAACCGTTCCCGAAGGCAAATCCCTCGTAAACGTTGACCTCGCCTTGCCGTAAGGTTATGCTGAACTCCTGAAATAGGCAGGAATGAACTCATGGAGGCTATGATAGACATGCCCGGTGGCGTCGAATGGTTGATTATTGTGTTCGTGGGGCTGTTGACTTGGGTCATTCCCATCACGTTTGCGATTTGGCTCATCATCACGCTCAACGCCATCCGCCAGGATTTGGCCGCGATTCGAAAGCGACTCGAAGCGCCGCGCGAATAACCCCGCCCCGGCGGGAAGAACATCCCCCTTGATCCCCCTTCAAAGGGGGAATTGTGCAACACTATGTGTGTGGATTCTTGAGTGTCTTGAGGGCAACATGAAGGACTCTGCTGCAAAGAACACGCGGCCCGCAGGGTCCTCTGAATTCCCCCTTTCAAGGGGGCAGGCCCGAAGGGCCGAGGGGGGATGTCTAGCCCCAACGCCACACCCTAGCCATCCTCTACAAACGCGCATTCGATGCGTTGTGAAGGAAGACAGACTCCTGAATCAGGGGGCTTCCCAAAATCCCGTTTCCATGATATAAATATAGATCATCGGTAACGGCGTAGTTGCACAAGGAAAGGGCGTCCTTATGCAGGGAACCGTAGTAGAGTGTCCTATTTGCGGCACCAAGATGACCATCCCTCCTGGTTACGAACATGTGGCGGCACGGTGCCGGAACTGCCATTCCGCATTGACTCCAGGTGTGGGGCTGGCGGACGGCATGCTCGGGCTCAGTCCCGTGGGGCCGCACCCCGCGCCGGCCCCGGCGGTGCACGCCGCCATTCATGGCGCGGATATCAAGGAAGCGTCCCTCAGCGCGTTCTTGTGGGGCAGCGCGGGGGCGGTCACGGGAGCGGTCGTTGTGGGCCTCATCGCCGCGCTCTTCGCGGGAGGCGTGCAGGAAACCGGCGATCGTGCGGTCGTTCTGGGTTGCGCGGAGTTCGGCCTGCTCCTCGGGTTCTTGCTGGGAAGCACCTGGGGCATGGTCAAGACGCTTGACCTGTCCTATGCGATGGGCGCGGCGGTGGCCGCCCCGGCCGGTCTGATCCTCGCCATGATCCACCACCTCGTCGAAGTCAGCCTGGTGGCCGCATCGGACTACCCCTTTTACATGTCCGGAATCATGGGCATGGCGGGCGGGGCCTTTGTCGGTATCGTCGCGGTTTGGTTCAAGGAGTACCACGCAAACGCCGGGTGAGCGCGCGCCAGCGCTTGCGTGCCCCGGAATGCGTATCTCCTTTGGAGCACAGCCACACCACGGTTTGGCTGCTCACCGATCGCGCCACGAAGGCTCCGCCATGCAGCCGGTTTCTTTCAAGAGCGTCCGGAGCTTCTCGTCGAGGTCGTTGAACAAGGTCTTGACGTCCTCCGGCGCGGTGCGGCGGATCAGGTTGTCCAGGGTGCCACCTTCGGTCCCGATCCGGAAGTCGCCGAGCAGATTATTCATCTCATTGGGATCCGCCTGTAAATCGTATATCTCGTAGCGGTCCCAGACCCCGTGGTATTTCATCAGCTTGTGCCGTTCGGTGCGCACGCCGAGCACGGATGGCGTCTGTGCGAACGAACGCTCCCAGAAGTACTCGTAGAGAAGCGCCTCGCGCC
>JADLGB010000033.1 GCA_020849535.1 Candidatus Hydrogenedentota bacterium | reverse complement strand
TCGTCCGCGGCATCGATGTTGACGCCGGCGTCGCGGTAACTCAGGCCCCTCTTCTGTTCGCTCATGGTAGTCTCCACCCGTTCTTGCGCCCACGTACGCCAGAAGCATACGGCATGGCCTGGCAATTAGGCAAATTGAATGTTATGATTGAGTTGATAGAAAGTTCTTATCGGGGTTACTCTCGTGACCATTGAAGCCCTTCGACAATTCCGCGCCCTGGTCGAGACGGGCGGCTTCCGGGCCGCCGCGGAGCGAGTCCACCGTTCTCAGCCCGCCGTGAGCCACCAGCTCAAATCGTTGGAGCGCGAACTCGGCCACATTTTGCTCGACCGGAAGACGTGCAAGCCCACTCCCGCGGGTTCGAGGTTGTACGAGCACGCGTGCCGGCTGTTGACGGATGTCGAATCGATTCGCCGAGAACTGGGGGAGTTTGATGAATCGCGCGTGCGCGAACTGCGGCTCGGCACGAGCGACACGACCGCGCTCTACGTACTGCCGCCCATCATCCGGCGTTTCGCCCGTGCCATGCCGCACACCCACGTCGAGATCGTCAATCGCTCCACCGGGGCCATCGCGGAACAAGTCGGGCGTGGCGAACTGGATCTCGGCATCGTGACCTTGCCCGCGGGCCACGCCACGTTGGAGGAGCGCGAGCTATTCCGGCAGGAATTGGTGTTGGTGGTTCCGGTCGGTCACCGTTTGCGTTCGCGACGTCGCGCCAAGCTGGAGGACCTGCGCGAAGAGCCGTTCCTGCTTCTCGACGCGAACACCCGCACCGGCACGTTGCTACGCCAGCATTTCGCGCAGACGGGATTCGAGCCACACACGGTGCTCGACAGTGGGAGTTTTGAGGTCATCAAGCGCTACGTGGCCGAGGGGATCGGCGTGTCGTTCCTCCCGCGCATGGTGATCACGCGCGCCGACCGCGCCCTCACGACCCTGCACGTCCAAGGGCTTCCCGAGGTCTCCATTGGCGCGGTGTGGCGCAAGGGTTCCTACAAGACCCTTGCCGCGAAGACGTTTCTTGCGTTGATGGAGAACGCGTGACGCCCTCGGCGGATCTGTGAGAGCGTGTTTCAATAGGAAGTGCCCACACGGATTACCAAGGTCTGGATATGATCCAATTGACTGGGGTCCGGGCATGCACGCTGAATGCGTGCCGCATTTCTAGCCAGGGGCAGAGCGAAGCGCCGCCCCTGGTATAGGCGACCCCCCATAGACCGAGCCCTGTAGGGGCGCCGCAATACCTTGATCCTAGATCCGGCAGTTGAATGGGACTGACACCGTCTTTCGCGTAGGCTCTGCGCGCCGACATTCCTATCTCGGCAGCGAAACACGCTGTCCGTCCCTCGCCCGTTGGGTGAACTCGAACATGAGCCAATGACTAGCACCGACAACGCCTTACCAAACCAGCGGGAATTCAACTGCCGGATTCAGGTTGATATACCCATCCTTGCGACGCCCTTACAGGGCTGAATCATTGGGACATTTCATAACCAGGGGCGCCGCTTCGCTCTGCCCCTTGGCTAGAGTTGCATGGCGCTTTCAGCGCTCAGAGCGGTTTCAGCAGCAGGTGATCGCAAGGAACAACGGACTCTGGGCGCCTTGTGGCGCAGGTTCCATTGACCTTTGCGGTCACTACCTATTGAAACTCCCCCTTCCCCCTCAGTGAAAGCTGATATTTCACTCAGCGCTTGGCCTGTTGCGCTTCCTGATGCTTGCGTTGCTGGTCGAGCGAATTCAGGAGTTACTTGCCGGGCTCCGAGCCTTGCGCGCTCGTGGCCGTACCAGCAGCCGCGGTTTTCTTAGCGCGCGCGTCGAGCAGCTTGATAAGGTCACCCGGGTGATCGGTCTGAATGCCATCGGTGCCCCATGCCAAGGCCTGCTCCCAGCACGTCGGATCGCTTTCATCGACGATGACGATCGCGCCCGCCTTGTGGCAGGCGTCCAGGAAGGATTTCGAGTAGTACTCCCACACCGAGGCCACGGCGCGCGGCTTCTCATCCGCGAGCAGCTTGGCCAGATTCTCCTCAGGACCCGGATCGGGCATCGGGATGCACTCCGGGCATACTTCCTTGAGTTCCTTGAGCTGCGGTCCGCCGACGTACCAGATCACGCTGCGCTCCATGCCGCGCGCCTTGATGGCTTCGACCAGGGGAGGGATGGGTGCGGCCTTGAGATCCAGATAAATGCCGATCTTTCCTTTGCACAGATCGAGAATCTCTTCGAAAGTGGGGATCTTTGTGCCGGCCCATTCCGGTCCCACGCGGCTGCCGATATCCAGTGCGCGCAGTTCTTCCAGCGTCATCTCGAAGACGCGCCCCGTGTGGCCGGGCGCGTAGGCGTCGATGGTCCCGTTGTGCACCGAGACGAACTTGCCGTCTTTTGTCATGCGCACATCGATCTCCACGAAGTCCGCCCCGAGATCGATGGCCTTTTGATAGGCGGCGAGCGTGTTTTCCGGTATTCCTTCGTGAGCGCCGCGATGCGCCACCACGTAGACGCCCCCGTGCTTGGGTGGGGGAAGCAGCGGGTCCGCCGCGCGCGCGACCATCACAACAAAGAGCAGCGCCAGCATCAGTGAGAGTTTCTTCAGCATAGGAGCCTCCATGCACATTGCGACCAGATTCTTGAAAGTGTGGCACATTGGCGCGTCACTTCTCCACGCGCACGGGGCAGGCGGGCTTGCCCTTCGGGGTAATCAACCATTCGCCGTTCTTGTCTTTGCGCATGCGGAGACTCACCGGGCCGGCGGGAGTCTGCACGGTGGCGGTGCGTCCCGAGGCGGCATCGGGCAACAGAGCGGGATCGATGAGCAGACCGTCCCCTTCCCACCGCGCATTGAGGGTGACGCTGTCGTAATAGGGCCTGCCCGTGACCGCCTGATACGGGCGTCCCACCCGGTCGCTCGTGAGGTAGTCTTCCAACGGCGCGAGCCAGGGCTCCAGTTCGCTCGCCCACTCGGGCCGATCGAGGGCCTCTGCGAGAGGCAGCATCGTCACGATGAGCATGTCGGTCTCGTATTCGAGCCATCCCCCGTGATCGCCCGATTTGGTCTTGATCCCTTCGATGACGGTGCGCAGCACCTCCGCCGTGTCGCGCAAGGTCTTATCTCGGATGCTGCCGGGAAGCGTGCCGTCGTCGCTCAAGGCCACCTCGATGGCGGAGCGGCACAAGACGAGATCGGCGAAGCCGCGCCCGTCGGGCGTGTTGAGATTGCCGATGCCGTTGGGGCCCACGCCGATTTGGTGGCCGGGAAGGCGGGCAGGGTCCGCGAAGGTGTACAGGGCCTTCCCGACCAGATCGGCCCCGCACTCGAGGTAGTAGGGATTACGCGTGAACGCGTAGAGATACGTCTGCCCAGTGACGGGCCATACCCCGCGGCCGATGCTGCGGGACGGCCATGTGCTGCGGATGAGGGCGAAGTACGCGTTGGCACAGTGCTCCGCGGTTTCCAGAAGGTAGGGGTCGCCCGTTTCCACGTATGCGCGCGCGATATCAAGGAACTTCGTGTAGGGCGGCGTCTTCCAGTAGTACCCGGTGAAAGGCTGGCGAACGCTCCAATCCACGTGATCGACCATGATGTCGGCCCAGCAATACGCGTAGGCGAGACCGCGTTCGAGATGATAGAGGTCGCCGCTTTGCATGGCGGATATCAGGAGCGAGGAACCGCCGTAGCCTTCGGACGCCGCGTCGGAATAGCCGGCTTCGAAGGTCCCGGTATAGCGCGGATCGGGTTGCGCGATGCGATGGGCGACGGCGTGGCCGGCATGCGCGAAGCGCCACTCGGCGGGCAGGTACTCGCCGTGCCACAGTTCCCGGGCCATGGCGTAGTGCCAGGAAGGCGCGAGCATGCGCGCCACGCGCGGGGGCGCATCCGAGAGGCTGAACGTGAAGCGGACCGTGCGGGCGAGCCCGCGGAGGATTTGGCCTTGCCCGATATCGGTCACGAACTCCTTGCCGAAGGTCTTGTTCTTGTCCGTCACGCGTTGATCTTGCCAGGGCTGATATACGGCAAAGCCTTCGTGCGTGTAGAGGCGTCCTGGATGAGCCGTGCTGATGTATTCGGCCGAATCCTGAATATCCAGATTCACCGCGCCGAGGGGAAAGCGTGTATGGATCCCATCGAGCACGCTCTCAGTCGAGGGGGACGCCACGCCGCCGAAGGCTATCACGGGAATGCCAAAGTACTCGTAACCATCGCCGATGACTCTAGCATTGACGAAGTGCGCGTAGGCGCGGGCGACACCGTTGCCGTACAGTTCCAGGTAGAGGTCGCAGTGGAGGAAGGTGTCCTCGTTGTACAGCAGTCCGCCGACGCGGACCAGCTTTATGGTATCCGTTTCGAGGAGCGTCTCGATTCGCGTCCATTGCCACCAGTCATGCATCCCCTGAAAGGTGGCGCTGTCGTGAAATTTGTCCCGGCGCGTGCCCATGCGAAGGAGCATCTCCTTGCCCTTGTACGCCAGGACGAGGTCTTCGTATTCGGAGAAGGAATCCTGGTTGCTGCCGCCGCGCAAGATCGGTTTGTATGCAGTTCCTGGATGGGTCTTGAAGGGGCGGTCCGTCACGGACCAGGGAGACTCGCCAGACACGGACGGCTGGCCGGGCTTTGCTTCAACGGCCACATTGCCGCCGAGGGGGCTGTCTCCCGCGCAGTACAGGAGTATCCGGCGCGGAATGCGATCGCGATCCCACCAGCCCACCGGGCGAGACGTTGCGGGCCTGCCGTTCAGGGTGAACTGGGGACTCGCCCCAGTGGAGTACAGTGACTCCGCATCCACGCGTGTGAGGGGAAGCGAAATGCAGCCGGTCCACGCCTCCGCACTTTGGGAATCCGTATGGAGGGGAATGGGTGTGAGCGAGCAAATGGCGACAGCGATAACGAGGGTCAGCATGCCTAGTCTCCTTCTGCGCACCTGCATAGGCCGGTGCGACGGTCCACCATCGTGCGTGCGGACAGAAGGATTGTCAAGAATGCGCGTTCAAATGCCGATACGCCACGTGTTGAGAGTACCGAGTTCTCGGATGCTGTTTCCCGTGTGGTTTCGGACATGTTCCGAGTTCTTGCCGATTCTCGTAAAGTCTGGGCTCGGCGAAAAGTCCCGATAGGGACGACAGATAATAGCCCAGCGATTCATCGCTGGGACCGTGGGACCCCATACCTCCCAAGCCCCGGCAGGGGCGAAAGAGCCCATACCAGCTCCAGTACCACGTATTTCACGTAATGCTCCTTATGCAAAACATCCAACCTTTTCTTGAATATCGTCTTCCTACGATACCTCACCTGCTCTGTCGTCCCTGCCGGGACTCGTCTTCTGGTTGTCCCTGCTACCCAGCGATAAATCGCTGGGCTATTGTCTTTCGCCCTTACGGGCTTAATTCACCCAAGGCGGAGGCTCGGCTGGAAACATGCATCTTCCGGTCGCTTCGCGCCGTTGCGCGGCTGGAGAACTCGGTACTCTCAAGGCCACGTCTTTGTCAGAAGTTCAGGGCTGCTCCGCGATGAAGCCGTGGCAGCGGCCCATCCAATACGGCAGCAGGTACGCGGCGCCGTCGTCTTCGGTCCGGCCGCCGTCTCCCTCCACGGGACTGTAGGGATCGTCGTTCCACTTCTTCAGCGTGCGCTCATCCATGGGTAGCGCACGGTCCAGGACTGGCTTGCCGAAGCGGTTCGCGCGGCCTTGCAGCCTCACGTCGTCGCGTTTGCTGTTATCCATCACCCACGTGCGCCGGTCGGTCGGAATCTCGCGCAGGTTTTCGATCGCGTCGTCGAGCAGGGCTTCATTAGGCGCCACGGTGGCGAACACGAAGGTATAGAAGCTCGACTTCTCCGGCGCGACGACCTTGTAGTGGCGTCGCACCGCCGCGTGCAACGCCTCACGAATGACCGGATCGTGCTCCAGTTGCAGGATGGGATACCAGGCGACAAACCCGAGCTGGTCATCGGAGTGGTTGTTGTCGTCGGGAAACAACTTCTTGGTCAGCAGCACGTTGCTGAGATAGCCGTGTTTCACGATTAGTTTGCGGTAGTGCTTCGCGTATTTCTCGTCACCGGTCACGTAGTGAGCCGTCTTGAGAAACGACAGCATCTGCAGCGAATTCAGACCATTCTCAAGGAAGTTCGATGCGTCTTCGTTGATCGCTTCCGGGTTCCAGAACCCCCACCGGGTCCGTTTCCCGTTCCAGTCGATCAACTGGTAGTTGTTCTTGATGAGATAGTCGGTGAGATCGCGAACCTGCTTCCGGATGAGCGCCTTCTCTTCCGCATCGTGCTGAGCCACGTGCTCGTAGTAGGTGTAAAAGGCGAAGTAGTGGCCGTCGATCTCGTCGCTCGACGTGTCGCTCTTCCAGTACATCGTGCCATCGGGCGTGGGCCGCCACTGGCGCCGAGGCTCCGGCCGGTTCAAGTCTTTCTGACGTCCCAGTTCCGCCGGCACGACGCTGCGCGCTACCACGCCGGGAATCCCCGACGCGTTCTGGAGCATGTAGAGCGCGTGCATGCTTTCGCGCGCGGAGGCCTTGGCGGCTTCGTCGTGCGTTGCCCCATAGCACAAGGACATCGCGCCTACGTGATACGCGGTCCACAATCCGTCGTTGTCATTGTCTTCTATCGTGTGTGAGGTGGGGTGCTCGGCATTGTCCAGCAGGCACGTGGCTACCATGCCGAACCGGCGGTGCCGCTCGTTGACGAGGCGCTCAATCGTCTGAGCGCGTTCCAGTAGTGTGGTGGTGATCGTGTCCAGGCGCCCCAAACCCTTGTCGGTGGCGGTATAAACCGTCCGGCCATCCGGCGTGACCGCGACCGCGCGAACCTGGTCACCGGGCAAGTAACGCTCGCTAGCCCGGTTGAACCATTGACGACCCTCCGTGTAAGGCAGGTACAGCACCAGGCCCCGCGAAGTGCCGAGCCACAACCGATCGCTCGAATCGACGGCCAGAGCGGTGATGTCTTCCACGGGGAGGCCATCGCGTCCGCGCAAGGTGGTCCAGGCGCCGTCCGGCGTGCGGCGGCTCAAGCCCGCGGGCGTGCCCGCCCAGAGCGTGCCGCGCGAGTCGCAGGCAAGTCCCGTGATCGCGGTGGATGCGGGCCCGTTGACGCCGTATGCGACATGCCGCTGCGGAGCGGAGTTGGGAGAGGCGCAGTAGAGTCCTTGCCCGTCCGAAAACCAGATCCACGTGCCGTCCACGGCCAGCGCGGTTATCCGATACGTATTCGCCATGTTTTCAACCGCCTTTTGAAACGCCTCGGGATACTTCCCCGCATGAAGGTCAAGGGCAACCTGCTGCGCGGCCGTGCCCACGCCCTGGCCTGCAAGACCCAGCGGCTCCCATGTGCCGCTCGCAGCGAGACGCCACGTACCCGTGGAAGTTCCCGCGAGTGCCGAGCCATCTTGCGCGACCGCGATGGCCAGCGCCGTGCCTTCCGGCGAGGTCATGTCGAAGTTGCGCACGTGCTCGTCAAACGGCGGCACAGAGATAGGCAGGTTCCAGGCCGGTTCCCTTGGGTTCCGCACGAGGTGTTCATGGGATGCAAGGGGCGGCACGACGTTGGCCAGGGGGATTGCCGCATTCAATGCCTCGCTCTTGGGGAGGGTACTGCTGGCGTCCGCGCCACCTGCGCAGGCTATGGCAACTATAAGTGCGATCACGCTCGACATGGCACAGTACTCCTCCGGGCTGCTTTGCAGTCCTTGGTGCGGGTTGGAATGTACTGAGAAAAGGGCGGTCTAAGGCGCTGGCTCGGCAGCGGCCTCGCTGGCGACAGGCTGTTCACTGGTCTCCGTCGGTGCGGGCACTTCCAACGTGCCTTCAGGCGCCGGTGTCTCAACGGGCGTCTGTGGGGCCGTGGAATCCGTCGCGGGAAGCTCCAGGGTTCCGCCAACCTCGGGCGCCAGTTCCGGAGCGGCGGTGCTGGGCGCTGCGGGTGCGGCGACCGACTCGGCCGGCGCGGCGCTGGCTTCAGGTGGTGCCGCAGCCTCGGCCGCGAACAACTCCGGGTGCTCCTGACCGAGGCGGTCCAGTGCGGCCTCCGCCTGCGCGGCGACCTGCGAGTCCGGGAAGAGCGCCCCCTGTTCGCGATAGGCCTCAATTGCCTCGGCCAACTTGCCGCGCTGCTCATCCACGCGGCCGCGATTCAACGGCTGCCTGCGAGCGGTGAAGCTCGCCGGCCATTTCTGGGTGATCTCCTGGTAGTAGCCATACGCGGCATCGTAGTCGCCCTGGTCTTCCGCGATGAACCCGAGGCCCTCGACGGCGTCCGGAACGAAGGGCGCGTCCGGGGACTCCGTGCGCACGCGCTCGAACAGCGCTTTTGCTTCATCGTACTTCTGCGCGCGGAACGCCGTTTCGGCGGTCATGTAGATGATTTCGGGCATGTTCTCCGCCTTGCTGCCGGCGTCGACAATGGCCTTCAGGGCCTCGTACCGGGCCGCGGGCTCCTGCTCATCCATGGCTTTGGCGTAGGCGGTGCTGGTCTCGCGCAGCACGGACTTGGAATGCGCCCGGTAGATCATGCCCGCGAGAAAACAGAGGACGATAAAGAGGAAAGCGCCCAGATACAAGGCGGGGTTTTCCTTGATCTGTTCGACAAGCGCGGCCAGATCGCCCTTCTGCTTGGGTTGGTCCTCGAAGAGCGATTTCCCCTTCTTCTGAGCCTTATTCACTGCCATGGATCGTCTGTTCCTTAACCCTGAAACGAGTGCGTTATGCCCCCACAACGATGGGAGGACCCGGAAAGACGAATAGTGCCAGATTCCGGGCGGGCTCGGCAACTTTTGGTCCCTCTTCGGTACCGCCTCGCTTGCCAAGCGCGGCGGCACAGGATTGTGAGGGACCCCAAAGTCCTTGGTTTTCTCAATGGATTCTTGCCCGCCACCTCTTTCTCTCGCAAAGGCGCAAAGACGCCAAGAGGCTTGAGAATACCGTCCCGCCTCTTCAGTACCGCCTCGCTCTCCGAGCGCGGCGGCAGAGGACTGTGGGTAAATCGAAACGTCCGGAATTCGCAAGGCGACCGCCCCTGCCATCCCATACCCGTAAAGAGCACAGGCGAGGGCGCCTATGCCACACGCGCTTGCCCTGCCCGGAGAGGCTCCTCCATTCTTGCCGTCCTTGATTTGCACGAAGGTTCAGGGAGTTTCAGAAGAACAAGGGATAGTAGATAGACATGTGGCACAGGCGCCCTCGCCTGTGTCTTCGACGGTATAAACCGGGTCTGAAGAGCATGTGAGAGATGCAGTCTGTTCTCGCGAGACCGCAGGCAAGCTTGCTTCATCAAAGCAGCCACGCCACGGCGTGGCCGCACTCCAAAAAGGCCCATCAGGAGCGCCGGCATCCCTGCCGGCTCTAGAGGAAGCAGCAACATTGCGCCTTTGCGAGAGAACGAAACTGGGGAGCCAAAACCCGCTTGAAAACCCGCCGCTCTTGAAGTTTTCAAAGTCCTGTGCCGCCGCGCTCGGAGAGCGAGGCGGTACCAAGACACGAGGGCCATTCCATCTTTCGATTGCTCTCCTCGAATGTTCGGCGGTTGATACCGCCGGGTTGCCCTTCCGGTGACGCTTGATGACGTTAATGGCTCCAGTTTCAGCTTCTTTCTATTGTTCCTTTTCTTTCGCGTGAGTTCTCAGGAGAGGAGTCACATCCGTCACTAAAGTCATTCAGGCTTCAGACGAACGCCGATCCAATACCGCGTGCCGCCGGTGCCCCGATACTCGTCCAATCCGTGCGATTGTAGCAGCTTCGAGAAGGCCCGCTGGCTCACGGCGCGCTCGCCGTTGCGGTCGCACCATTGGAGGTAGGCGGCGTACATGGCCTTCTTCGCGCATTGGGCGGTCCGCTCAAAGACGGCGTGGTCGGCCAGAAACTGGCCGGCCACGTCCTCGGAATCGCGGTATGCCTGGGTTGCGGCGCGCACCGGGGGCGGCGGGGCGAGTCCGTATTTGCAGTAGGCAACGCACCCCTCGACCAGCCAGTCCAGGATCCCCTCCGACTCGCGCAGCAGGGTCTCCTGCAACGCGGGGTCGCGCCGCTTGTCCGGGATGGTCACCGTGAACGGTACCAGCATGACGCGCCGCCAGATGGCGTGGTCCGTGCCGCGGATGCGCGGGGGATGGTTTGTCGCGAGCCACAGTTTGAACTGTGGCACGAACTCGAAGTACTCGCGGTACAGAAAGCGCGCCTGGATGGCGTCGCCGCCGGTGATGGATTTGATGAGCGACTCATCGAGCCGTTGGCCGTCGCCTGATTCCACCGCCGTGACAAAGCGCACCCCTTGCAGGCGCGCCAGGTCGTTGCGCATCGTGGCGGCCTTTCCGGACATGAAACACTCCGGGTCGGCCTGGCGCGCGTAGTCTTCTCCGAGCACGGCCTTGATGGTGTTCAGGAAGACCGACTTCCCGTTGCAGCCTGTCCCGTGCAGGATGAAGAAGCACTGTTCGCGCGTGTGGCCAAGCATCGAATAACCGAGCGCGCGCTGCACGAAGGCCCGCACCTCCGCATCCGGCAACACCTCTGCGAGGAAGTTCTCCCAAGCCACGCGTCGCGCTCCCATGTGCCAGTCGTGCGGGATCATCCGCGTGAGGTAGTCCCCCTGGTGCGCCCGGTAATGGTGCGGCACGCCACCTTCGAGGTGGATGAAGGCCATCGTGCAGTTGTGGCAGTTCACGTGAAAGGGATACTGGTCGAAGGTGCCCACGCGTTCCGCCAGCAGGGGTTCCGCCTCGCGAAGCATTGCCGAGATGGCCGTGCTGCCTGCCGTGTACTTGGCGTGCCGCCACAGGGCGTCCGCCACTTGCGGGTTCTTGGCCGCCGCCGCCTCGGCCCGCACGAACGTATGCACGTCCTGCGCCATCTTTCGTACTACGCCGAGGGTGTCCCGCGCCCACCGGCGGCCGTCCCAATGCAGCCAGCCCCACTCCGGTACGAAACGCAGCAGCGAGCCCGCGGCGTCCGCGAAGCGGCCCGCATTGGCCACATCCGTGCACAGGGTCGTGGCGGCCTGGCGCAAGTCGATACCCGGGTCCAGGCCCGGTTTGCGTTGCATTACGGCGGTCATGGCGAGAGTTCTGGCAGGTCATTGATACAAGGCATGACACATACCCTCCTACTTTGTATGTGCAGCGCGTTGCAGTGGGCTCTGCCGTCCCTCCGGGACTCGCAAGAAGACGTTGGGCAAGGCCTCTTCAGTACTGCCTCGCTCTCCGAGCGCGGCGGCACAAGACTGTGGGTAAATCGAAACGTCTGGAATTCGCAAGGCAACCGCCCCTGCATCCCATACCCGTAAAGAGCACAGGCGAGGGCGCCTATGCTCTTATGGGGCGCCAACGAGCCTGAAGGGTCTGGAATATGCTCTGGACATTCTCAGGAAACCGCAGGCAAGCCTGCTTCATCAAAGCAGCGGCAAGCCGCCGCACTCCAAAAGGCGCCATCAGGAGCGCCGGCATCCCTGCCGGCTCTTGAGGAAGCGGCCGCAACTGTGTGCCTTTGCTAGAGAACGGAACTGGGGAGCGAAAGCCCGTTTGGAAATCCGCAGTTCTTGGAGTTCTCAAAGTCCTGTGCCGCCGCGCTCGGAGAGCGAGGCGGTAGTAAGACAAGAGGGCCATCCCAGGGTCTTCCGCTTGTTTAGATGCGCAGGAAGAGGCGGCGTTTGTACATCCAGTAGAGCATGAGCCAGTACGCCAGCAGGACGGCCGCGCCGGTCAGGAAAGGTTCGTAGGCGGCGCCCAGGACTTTGAAGAAGTCCGGGCCGAGGTGGGTGGCGAGGCTGCTGTAGATGAAGCCGCCGAACAGGTGGGCGATGCAGTAAGCGGCAATCGAGTTCATGCCGATGACCACCAGCGGAAACGACCATTTCGAGACCTTCGCCCAGTCGATCACCGCGTACATGCCCGCGAGCAGCAGGAAACACCAGCCGCCGCTGAAGAGCGTCCAGCTCGGCGTCCAGATGCGCTTGACGACCGGGCAGATGCCCAACGCGCCCAGGAGCCAGCCCGCGAACAGGCACGCAACGCCCGCGATCAGCAACCAGCGGACGCGTTCCCGGTGGTTGCGGTCGCTGTGTAGGACCTTTCCCGCGATGAGTCCGAGGATCATCGTGGCCAGGGTGGGGATGAAACTGAGCGTCGAGTAGCCGCCGCCGTTACGGGTGAAGGGGGTCTCGCGCGGGAAGAGATTCATGAACCACGTGTCGAAGGCCCACGCGAAGTTCGTGTTCTTGTTCCAATGCGCGGCGAACCCGGCGAGGTTGCCGGGCCAATCCGGCGAGAGTTCGATGCGCGCCCAGTCGAAGTCGGGACCGGGCAGGGGGTAGAGCGCGAAGGCCGCCCAATATCCGATAAGAATCGCCGCGACGGCGCCCCACTGGACGCGCATCCCGCGAAAGCCCAGCACGAAGAGGAAGCCGTAGCCCAAGCCGATTTGGGACAGCGTGTCCTCGAAGGTCCAACGCGTCATCGGGCTGCCCACCGAACGCAGGAACACGCCGAGCAGCACCAGGATCAGCGCGCGCCGGAACGCGTGGAAAGTCATGGCGCGCTTCGACTGGCCTTTGGCTTGGCGCGCGGCGATCGAGAAGGGCAGCGCCACGCCGACAATGAACGAGAAGGAAGGCTGGATCAGATCGTGCAGCGAGCATCCGACCCACTCCACGTGTGATTGATGATGCGAGAGGAACTGCCAGAACGCGCTGCCGGTAAGCGCCGCGGCCACCGCGCTCAGGCTCAATACTTCCGCCATCATCAGGAACATGACGAACCCGCGGTACGCGTCCAGCGACTTGAGCCGCTCAACTGCCGGCGCCGTCTTCGTGTCGGATACTGCCGCTTCTGACATGCAAATCTCCCCCCTCGGCTATTGCCCGTACTTCGGAAAGTCATCGTAAACGCGAGCCCGTTACCCCTGGCCTGCGGAAACCGGCTCCACCCGGGTAGGCGTCACGCGCACCAACTGCGCCAGCAGCGGCATGGCTCGCTCCGCGTTCATGTAGGTGAACAAAACGACGTCCGGCTCGACTTCGAGGGCCGTGCCCATCCCCCACACAGGATAATCGATCACGGTGCCCGCATCCCAGTTGAGACCGTCGTCGCGGCTGACGTTCACCGAGTATTGCGGAAAGCGGTGCGCGCAGAGGATCGCGCCGGAGGCTGTGCGCACCATGGACTGCGCGTAGCCTGGGAAGGTGGCGCGGCTCGCGGCATCCCAGGTGACGCCGCCATCGTACGACCAGCATTGCCACATGTAGGGGCTGTAGATGGGGCGTATCAGCGCGGTGACGGTGTCGCCAATCACGACCGCGGTAGGTTCGGTGAAGTCGAGCGAGCCCGGCGCGCCGCCACGTTCCATATCCGTCCAGCGCGGTCGGTCGAGTTCGATGGGCGCGGTCCAGTTGAGTCCGGCGTCGTTACTGCGGATCACGTAGGCCTTCGCGCGCGTGGCGCCGAAGGTACGGACATCGGTGAACAGCGTGCCCTCCTCCTTTGCGCCGCCCAGGAGGAAACGCAGCAGCGCGCCGTCCTTGGCTTCGGTAACCGGCCCGTAGGGGACCAGCGACGTGGGAAACGCGGGCCATTCAGGCGCTATCACGGATGGAACGGGTTCTGTCCATGTGTGGCCGTTGTCCGTGGACTCAGCCATCGCAATCTTCGGGGCGATGCCGGGCTGCTTCGGGTCGTTCGCGTAGAGCATGACCATCAGACGTCCCTGACTTGTATGGAACATCCCGTTTCCGTAATCCGTGATGGTGCCCAGCGACTCGGGTAGCGTCTCCGGCGCTTGCCACGTGCGACCTTTGTCGGAAGAACGCACGAGCTGGTTGCCCGCCGCGACCAGCACGTCGCCATTGGGCGCGATGCACGAACTGGGCATCTCCGCGCTGCTCAGGCCGATGGTGAACGCGTGCGAAGGGATCGTGACGGTTTTCTCCCACGACATGGCTGGCGAGGGCGCTCCGGTGATTCGCGCGTTACGGAACGCATACCACCCGTAGCCCGCGAACCCCGCCGCGCCCTGCGCGTACGCGTCGTCGCGAACCGTGAGCGCTTCTCGTCCGTCCACCCACACGCGAATCTCGGGGCCGCGCGCCTGCACGCGCACCTGATACCAGCGGTCCGTTTCGCTCGGGAGACCGGGGATCCAGTCCGCCGCGAGATTGCGCAGGTAACCGTCTCCCTCGACCTTCGCGATGGCCGCCCAGAAATGTTTCGCGCGCAACTGCTGTCCGCCCCAGGGGAAGTAGACGTAATAGAAATGATTCGCATCCTGGGCTCGGAGAAACATGCCGGCGGCGCCGGTGCCCGTCTCGCGATAGTTCCCATTGAACTCGAACTCCGCGGTGAAATCCCCGAACACGTTCTCCGTCTGGAATGCGCGGCTGTGCAGGTTGCGCACGTCGGGCGGGTGGATTGCGCCCTCTTCATTCTCACCCCACCCTTCGTGCGAGAACAGCCAGCCGTCGGATGTCTTCATGGAGAGGTTCACGGTTGCCTCGGGAGTTCTGACAGGCGTGTCGGCGTGGGTGCGGGTCCAGTTGGCCGCGTAGGACACGGTCTCCGGATCGTCGTTGATCGTGAGAAAGACCAGTCCCTCGATCCGCTGCGTCTTCAACAGTTCGAGTGCCGCGGCGCATTGGCGTTCGAGGATGCTGCGCGACATGCTTTGGCCCGCCCCATAGTCGTAGAGATAGAGGCCCAACACGATCGGCTTGGACGGAAATGCCTGTTGGACCTGCGCGACGTACCGCTCGATTTCGGCGGTATCGCTTGCGTGCCACACCCACAGGTTCACGACATCGAGTTCCTGGATGTACGCGGCGAGTTCGGGCTTGTCGAGGTTCATCGAATAGACGACGCCCCAGATCTTCAGCTCCGGGCATTTCTGGTTCAATTGCTCGCGCAACGCACGGATGTGCTCGGGTTTGAATCCGCGATCCACCATCATCGTGCTCATATCATCGAGCAACACGCCTTCCACCTGGGGATACTTCATCACCACCTCCGCAAGACGCGCGACGGTCTGATCGAAGGTGAAGGGCGGTCCGCCTTTCTCATCATCGACGGCGATCTCCCACACGAGGCGTGGCGCATTGGCTACTTCGGCCGTCCATGTATCGGCTTGTTCAAGAGTGCGGGGCAGTCCGTTGCCCGCCAGGATGATGTTGGGCGTGCCCAGGAGTGCGGCGCGTTCCACCGGGCTCGCCGCCGCGAAGGTGTCCACGGTATGCGGGCCAGGTTGGGCCATTTCGGGGTTGCCCCAGACCCAGAGGCGATCGCGCAACAATTCGCTAGAAAGATACGGGGGGCCTTGCGCGATGGCCGCCAGCGAGATTCCCATCACCCCAAGACAAACACGTGTTACGTAGCGGCCACGGCAGGTCTTCATGACGCACCCCTCCCCTGTGACTGACACCGTCCTTCGCGCAGGCCCGCGGAGCGAAACACGGTGTCCCACACCCGGTAGAAGCCCTAACAAAACCTTCATAATTGCAGTCACGCTTGGGGCGTGACTGCGCTACACGAACTCACGCGGTTCTTGCTAGAGGCTCTTAGTAGATACTTATCTGATCCATCTTACAGAATTCTGTCTGCGGACAATAACGCGTTGCCGGACGTGGATCAAAGGTGCACTCTGCGTCTTCACGCTGAAATCGTGACGCAACTCTAGCCAGGGGCGGAGCGAAGCGCAGCCCCTGGTATGAGCGCCACCCTATCTGACAAGCCCTGTAGGGGCGTCGCAAGGCCAAACGCCATCGCCAAACGTGCGTCGCCCCTACAGGGCTGCATAAAGTGGGGACATATTAACCAGGGGCGCCACTTCGTTCTGCCCCTGGCTAGAGTTGCATGGCGCTTTCAGCGCCCAAAAGATGAGGACGCGACAACGAAACCATCGTGGCGCGTACACAACGAAAACCGGAAGCCGGGGGGAGAGAGGCCGGCTTCCGGTTTTCGCGGGTGGGTTACCGCGCTGGGGGTGAGGCGGTCAAGACCTTGGCGCCGTGCGTTTCGTCCAGGACGAGAATCGCGAACTCGGCGACATCATCGAGATTGAGCGTGCTGGTCGACGCGTAATCAAAGCGGCCACGCAGATCGGTGTAGCCGTCTCGGAAGAAGACGGTCTCTCCTCCCTGCATGCGCGCAAAGACCTTCACGTAGACCTTGGACAGCGGGCGCAGGTTCACCGCATCGGCAACATGCACCTGTCCGTAGGCCTCGGTAAGTTGCGCGACCAAGCCGCTCGCGTAGCGAATTGCGGACCGGCTGATGCCTCCCGCCTCCACCTCGATAGCGACGTGGCTGCTCGCGAACTCCGCGGGCAACGGCACGGTCATCTGGCTGGCGTTCGCGTCTAGTGAAACCTGCTGGGTCGCGGCAGGCTTCACGCTCTCGAACACACCGGACTCCGCCGGGGCGAAGGGACTGCGCGTGAAAAGCATCTCCAGGTCGATGGGATAGAAACTCAGCGTGCATTCTTTCAAGTTGCTGTAATTCACAACGATGGCGTCCTCCTTCACCTCAATCTCGAGGCGAGGTGCTTCAGCCGCAAGCCGATCCTGCATGGGATACGCGCTCGCGTCCGGCTGGGCGGCGGCTGCTCCCGCGATCTCCTCGGCCTGCGTGCGCACGGTCTGGAAGAGGCTCGCCCAACGCTCCACGGGATAATCCATGTAGCGCTCCGCGATTTGGCGCGCGGCATCGACGTCTTCCTTGTAGAAGGCGAAGTAGGCCTTGAAGTAATCGTGCGGGAGCGTGGACACCATCGTGTCCGCGGTCACCCGCTCGAAGAAATTCAGGGCATCCGCGACGCGGTCCTGCAGCAGAAGATAGTAGGTCACGGCCATCAGGTCTTCCTGATCGAGCGCGCCACGGTGGGCCAGGATGTTCATGAGCGATGCGTACTGCACCGTCAATTGCTCGTTCGTGATGGACCATTTGTGATCCAGGTCGTGCGCGCGCGGATTGATGAGCGGTGCATACTCGACGTGTTGGTACGCTCTGCGCGCGACCGGATCGATCGCGAGCAAGGGACTATCCAGGGCGGGGCCGCAACGTCCAACGAATTCATCGCGGTATTGCAGGTAGGTCCGCATGCTTCCGGTATCGTTGTGGTAGACGGCGAAGGACCACAGGACCGGATTGCGCGCGTGGCGCTCTTTCAAGAGCGTCATCACCTGATCGTAGAACGCGCGGTCGCGCATGCGCCACGCAATCTGCTCAACGTCGAACCGGTGGATGTTGTTGGTGCGCAGGTATTCCAGCACGGCCTCCGGCGGCGCCTGCTGCGAGACGTACTGCCAGGATGTGGTGTCCACGCCGCTGGGCGCGGCCAGTACGTTCATGCGCTTCGCATCCACGGAGGCAAGCAGGGCGCCTTCCTCACTGACATGCACGGGATAGTGGGCGAAGTCGCCGGGCTTCGGGAAGTAGAAGTCGTATTCGAGCGCGACCGTGCTGTAAGGCTCCAGGTTCATGCGCTCGCTCTTCGTGTAACGCCCGCCCGCCACCGGAATCGCGCCTTCGGGCACTTGCCGCAGGACTTCGATCTGGTGCGGTGTCGAGGTCGGATTCGTGACGGTCACCTGGCACCCATAGACGACGCCACTCAGGAATTCGTCCTGGATGAACTTGTCATACTGCTGGTTGCCTTCAAAGCGGTAGCGGTCGTCCACGCGGAAGTAGTTCTGGCTGACGAGAATCTGCGTGCTTGCATCGCTCTGCGCGGCGCTTTCCACTTCCTTGTAGAAGGCGACGAGCGGGCCGCCTGCCGTCAAGGTAAACTGAGCATCTGTCGTTTCCGACGTGTGTTCGGGTTGCTCAAAGGGCAGGTCGAGGACCGACAACGCGAACATCATCTCCGTGAAGGTACCTGTCGCCTCGGCGAGGTGAACCGAGTGGAACGGCGTCTGCCAGTCGTTGTCCGCGTAGTCCAGCCAGAACGCGTTGACGGGGATCAGCCCCGGTCCCGCCTGGTCCAACGGCAGCTTATAGTAGTTATTCTCGACCCATTCCTTGGTCTTTTCCACGGCCTGGTAGAGACGGCGATACTGCTCGCGGTCGAGCGTGTCGAACTCACGGGCGTACTTGAGGTCCGCCACTTGCGTCCCGTCAGGCTTTGTGTAGAAGGGAATCGTCTCCAAGGTACCATCACCGTCCACATCGATTAAACGGACGCCCAGATTTGCCTCCACCAATTGTTCGGAATCGAGAACAACGGGCTTTCCCGCTGCCGCTGGACGATCTGCTACGGCGCGTCGCGCGCCCTCCTCGCTCAGTTTCTCCTTCGTTTCCAGCGCTGGCATCTCGGCCGGGGCACTTGACGAGTCGGAAGGGCTGAATCCGCCGTTACCGGCTACGCCGCCACCACCGCCGAAACCGCCGCTTCGGCCGTCGTCAATGACATTGACATCCGCGAAGTAGTTTCCGCGGACCCCAATCTCGCCGCCGACTTGCACGTTCTGCAGGCCACTCTGCCGTTGGGACAGCGAGCTTCCATAGAGGGCGGTCGTGAAGAGGTGGTTGAAGCGGTTGGGATCGGGTGTAATCAACTCGAATGCGTCCCTGAGGCTCGCGCGCGTTCGGGGCAGTTCATCGGCGACGCGCTTCGCGAGCAGGATTCGCTCGACAACATTCAATTGGTCATAGCGCCACGGCTCCAGATAGCCGCTCAGGTCTTCTTCCAAGAGCCAACGGTCCATGAAGGTCTTGTTCGGTTTACCTTGGATAAAGGGCCGCACGACACTCTGGAAGAACTCAGGATCCTTGCGATACAGGAAGAAGTTCAGTTCATGCGATGCGTATTTGGAGAACTTGCTGCGCTTTTCTTCCGGTGTCAGACCCGGCCAGCGCGTGATGAACTCGAATTCCTGGAAGTGCGGATTCCTATGCAGCGTTGCGTAGAGGCCATAGACAAGCAGAATCGTATCGTAGGTTTGCACGTACGCCTCTCCCGTTCTGCTGACCGTTAGCGTCTCGCCTTTGTCGAGCACGCGGATGCGCTTCTGCTCGACGAAGTGCTCCTGCGGATTCAGCGTGCGCGCCATGCGCAGGTCGCGCACCGGGATTTCCTGCTCCGGCAGGGCCACATCCTTCGAGACCGTCGTCAGCGGGTCGGTCGCAACGATCTGCAAGTACTGCCGACCATGGAGGTCGCCGCGTGCGAGTGTGATCACGCCTTGCGCATCGGGCTTGAGGTTGTAGAAGACTGCTGCTTCACCGCCCAGGAAGTCGTAGGAGGGAGAGTATTCAACGGGCATTCGCGACAGGTCCTCGCGTCCGGGTTGTCCCTCTCCCGAGGAGATTTCCGCTTCTCGCAGTGCTGCGGGTGGCGGTGGGGGCGCGGGCGGCTCCGGAGCCTTCTGTTCCGCCTGAGTCTCCTGAATGGCCCAGGGATTTAGCAGCAGGCTTGGCCGTTCGAGCATATTGCCGGGATACTTCGCGGCGAAGCGCCTCTCTAGAATGTAGCGATACTCGTCTCCGATATCGCGCCCGGAGTGATACACGGCATAGCCACCCAACACGCTCTTGGCGCCGGGATTCGGCGTCAGCGTCGCGTCTACCAGATTGGAGAGCCTTTGATCGGGCAGGAAGCGCGTGGCTACCACGTGGACGCGCGTGTAGTCATTCGTGCCTTGCAGGGCGATGGTCACGTTCGCATCGTCCCATTTGACGTCCGTGATCTGAATGGGCGCGGGCTGTTCCGTATCGAGCGCGCGCGAAGCAGACGCCACGAAGAAGGGACCGTGCGCGCCTTCCGTCAGCCGGACCGAAATGCGCTGATCGTCCGTCTTCAGGTGCAGGACGTAATCCCCCGCGGGCAGGCCCTGTGCGCGCAAATAGCCCTCGGCGGTCTGCAGGGCGCTGGTCCATGACCGGACGTACTGTCCACCGCGCGTTTCGGTCAGGGTCGTGGATTGTGATGCTTCGCCCTCGATCGGCACGAGAAGTCCTTCTTGCGTATTGCCATGAAGCGCATTGGGATAGCGATACCGGAGCCTCGTCAAATCCCACGAGTGCTGCCCAAGGACCCCCGCCATGGCCGTGATGCGAACGATGCCCTGCAGCGGACCCAGGGCTACGCGGCCGTCAGATCCAGTCTTCAGCTCCGCTGTTGCGGAGTCCGTGAAGTCCGCGTGAACGAGGTCAAGGTGCACCGCACGATCTGGCAGCGGTAGACCAGTCTTGTCGCGCAGTTCCAGCGCGTAGTCCTCGCCGTACCGTGTGAGCATGATCGACGCCATCTGTTGTGTCGCATGAATGCCGTTGATTGGAAAGGTCTGCTCGGCCCTCACATTCAGTGGCTCCTGGTTGGTCAGGCGATCAATGGAACCGCTCAGTGCGAAGGCGAGCGTCGCGAGATTCTCAGGCACCCGAAATTCGTGGATGGAAAGTTCGTCATTGTGAAGCGGGAAGTCCGGGACTTCCTGCACGCTGTCAATGCCGTCGTGCGTGGTCGAATGAACGGTCAGGACGGGATTCTTGATGAGGCTCAAGGGCATCGGTGCGCCGCCCAGGTAGAGCGATGGCCGCACGGCCACCTCGGCCATTTCTCCCGCCTGCAGCGACTCGGTTTCCACGTGAAACGCCCCGGCCAGGCTGTACTCTTCCGCCTCATGCTGGAACGTGTCCAGGCTGGCGAAATCTCCCTGGCACAGGACAATCGGCTTCTCGCCGGGTTCCGTGGAGAACGGCAGGATAATCTCGCCCTTCTCGTTAGGCGTGTAAGTCTTTCCGGAGAACCACACTGTGGCGTCAGGCACCTGCTGTCCCAGTTCATCGAGCACGGCGATCCGCTGTCCGGCCGCGCCCGTGCGGCTCACGAACTGAAGGCGGCCCTTCTCGATGACGGCGCGGCTGCTCTTGCCATTGCCGACAAACTCGATAACCCACACGCCGCGCCCTTTCAACTGCGGGAACGCGAAGGAGCGCTTCGTGCGCAACATGGGCGCGTCCGTGTACGTATAGACCTCCTCTTGGTTGGGCACGAGCCCATCGAGGTCGATATTCGTGTTCACACGCTGGTTGAAACGCTGGAAGTAGTTGAGTTCGTCGATCTCGAAGACCTTGACGAGCAGCCGATCCACATTCTTGATCCACAGCGCGAGGCTGACCTCCTCATCGGGCGCGAAGCGTGCCTTGTTCTCGGGCACGAACTCCACATCGACGCGGCTCTTGAGCGCATCCACAACCGCCGGGTCGAGTCGGGAATACCACTCTTCCATATCGCCCGCGCCTTGGAGGAGCTTGGTCTCCGCGAAGAGTTGCCGCAGGTAGACCTCGCGCACGTAGGGCGCGAACACTTCCTCGCCCGAGTCCGTTTCAAAGAAGTGCGCGAGGTACTGCCGGACAAGCTCCTCATCCGACTCGACCGTTCCGAAAGACGTCAACGCGGAGAAGTCCTGGGTCGGATACCCCACCTGCGCGCGCGCGTCGGTGTCGCGCAGGTACTGCGGATTCACGTAGGCCAACTGCCGCGGAATCTTGAGGTATTCGAGAAAACGTTTCTTGTCGTAGATGCCTTGCGAGCGGTCGTGTTCGAGGCGGTGATACAACACATGCGAGCGCAGCGCATTCTGCGAAGGGGACAGGCGGCTGACAAACGCCTG
>JADLGB010000032.1 GCA_020849535.1 Candidatus Hydrogenedentota bacterium | reverse complement strand
GGCTTTTCCGTGCACGAGTTGTGGAGGGAACTTCGATGGCACGGCTTCTTAACGTATTGCTGCTGCTTGCTTTCGTTCTTGCGAGCGCAGGTTGCCCCAGCGACACGACGCCCGGTGACGAAAATCCGCCACAAGACAATCCCCCGGGCGATACCCCTCCTGGCGACGACCCGCCAGGTGATGATCCTCCCGGCACGGATGGCGTGCCGGACCTCGGCGTGAATGCCGACCTCCATGGCGCGCAAGTCTTCCCCGCGGACAATGCTTGGAACACACGCGTAGACAACCTCCCCGTCGATCCCCATTCCGATACGATCATCAATAGCATCGGCCGCTGGGATCACTTCCATCCAGACTTCGGCGCGAACTGGGACGGTGGGCCGTTCGGCATTCCTTACATCGTGGTGGACGGCGACACACCGGGTGTGGACGTGGTGTTCGACTACGACGATGAGAGCGACCCGGGTCCCTATCCGATCACGAAGGACACCCCCATTGAAGGCGGGGAGGATTCGGACGGCGACCGGCACATGATCATGATCGATCGGGATAACTGGATTCTGTACGAGCTGTACTGTGTGTATCCGCCGGAACGTGCGGGCCATGACTACGAAGCGGGCTCGGGCGCGATCTGGGATCTGACGTCGAACGCACTGAGGCCCGAGGGCTGGACCTCCGCGGACGCGGCGGGGTTGCCCATCTTCCCCGGTCTCGTTCGCTATGACGAGGTATTCGGACAAGGCGAAATCAACCACGCGCTTCGGTTCACCGTGAACCGGACGCGCCGCGCATACGTTCACCCCGCGACGCACTACGCCAGCAGCGATACCAGCGCATCGCTGCCACCCATGGGCATGCGCGTTCGCCTGAGGGCGGATTTCGACATCAGCGGATTCTCGGAGAGCAACCAGGTGATCCTGCGCGCGCTGAAGAAGTATGGGATGCTCTTGGCCGACAACGGCAGCGACTGGTACGTCTCCGGCGCCCCCGATGCGCGCTGGGATGACGATGATCTGAGTGAACTGAAGTCACTCGTGGGCGATGATTTTGAAGTTGTCCAGATGGGCCCAGTGGTCGTGGGAGACTAGGCAGGAGATATTGCACGCCTGGAGGCAGTCCTCTATTCTTGAGGCCACTATCAAGAAAAGGGGTGCCCATGCTTCGAAGTACATTCGCTGTGCTGATCTTCTTGTGTGCCCTAGTGCACGCCGCGGATGAGGCGCCCGTTCCCATTGGCGGCCACAAGCAAGTCTTCATTGATGGCCGGTTCATCGCGAAGAGCGAGAACATCGAATTGCGCGCCAACCAAGCCCAGAAACTCGGGCTCATTCAAGACGAACAGGGTAACCGCATCTTTGACCACCCCAGCCGGGTGATTGAGGTAGGGGGCAAGATACGCCTCTACGCCGGGGCCAACAGTCTTGTCCTTTACGAGAGCGAGGACGGTCTGCGTTTCACGCGAAGCGGGACGTCCATCCAGGGCGGGATCTTCACCACGATCTTTCTCGACGAGCATGATCCCGACCCCGCGCGCCGCTACAAGCTCTTCTGGATAAACTTCACCCCTCCATTCGACCCGGCCGTCCATGGCGTGTACGCGGGATACTCTTCCGATGGAATCAACTTCACCGAAGTTGGCCGCGTGCTGCCCTTCTACACGGACAATCCGAACATCGTGTATTGGGATGAGCGTATTGGCAAATACATCATCTTCACGCGCGCGCTGGCGTTGGACTCCGAGAACCAGCGCCGAATTGCGCGCATCGAGACGGACGACCCGCTGAGACTTTGGCCGTACACCAAGATGGAAAAGGACGGCATGTTCTTTACTCCGGGGAATGCGCAGGTAGTCCTTGCGGCGGACGCCGAGGACAATCCGCACTCGGACATCTACTACAACGCCGCGACCCTCTATCCCTGGGCGCAGGATGTATACCTGATGTTCACGGCGCAGTTCCGGCATTTTTCTCCAGACCGCAATCCGTATATCCGCCCGCGCACGCCCGGCGCATGGGAGGATTACGGCCTGTTGGAGATTCAACTCGCCGTGAGCCGCGATGGCATCGCCTGGCAGCGCCCCAGCCGGGAACCGTACTTCCCGACGGGACTCGCGGATGAGTGGGACCGCTGGTACGCAGTCATGGCCCCTGGCATGGCGAAACGGGGGAATTACCTCTACCAATACTACGTATCGAGCGGGCGCACGCATGACTCTGTCATACTCCGTCCCGAGTATGACGCCGTGCCCGCCGAGTTGGGGGGAATCGGCGCTGTTCGCCAGCGGCTTGACGGCTTCGTCTCCGCGGATGCGGACCACCACGGCGGATGGCTGGAGACCCCGCTGCTCACGTTCGAGGGAAAGTGTCTGCGCTTGAACATCGACACCGGGGCGATGGGAACCGCCTTCGTGGAGATCAGGGACGCCGCAAGCAAACCCCTTGCAGGCTTCACGCTCGAACAATGCGAGGAAATCGGCGGGAACTTCATCGACCAAGCCGTGTACTGGAGCGGCTCACGCGACGTTTCCGCGCTACAAGGCAAGCCGGTTCGGCTGTATTTCCGGCTGACGCGCGCCAAACTCTACGCATTCCAGTTCACGCAGGAGTAGCCGTGGGCAGAAAGTCGTAACCTGGAACCAGTGAGGGAAAGACACCATGGGGACACGTACAGGCTGTGGCGCATTTCTTTGGGGTATGGCAGTGGCGCTGACGCCTTGGATTTCGCACAGCGAAGATCCAGCGCCATTCGCCAATAGCCTCGGCATGCCGTTTGTCCAAGTACCGAAGGGCACCTTCGCGATGGGTTCTCAGTATGGAGACTGGGACGAAATGCCGGTGCATCGTGTAACCATCAGCAAACCATTCCTGATGTCATCTGCGAAGGTGACCCTTGAGCAGTTCCAGGCGTTTCGGCCTGAACACACGAGGGCGGCCGCATCGGGCGCGGTGACAGGCCTGAGCTGGTACGACGCCGTCGCGTTCTGCGAATGGTTGAGTCAGAAGGAGGGCAAGCCCTACCGCCTGCCGACTGAAGCGGAATGGGAACACGCATGCCGGCTCAACGGCGGAGGGCACGGAGACGGTACGTCGCCGGACCGCCCCGCTCCCGGGGCACTCGGCATCACGGGAATGTGTGACGAGGTTCCGGAATGGTGCCAGGATTGGTTTGGCGAGTATCCGCTGGAGCCGCAGACCGATCCCGTGGGACCGGACGGCGGCATGGCACGCTTGGTACGCGGCAACAAACTGGACGCCGACACCCGCTATATGATGCCGCACACGCGAGGGCATTTCTATCAGCGCAGCGCCAACCGCGCGGGCATGGCGCCAGGCTTCGCGCATCAAGGCGGCCCTACGGAATTCGGCGCACATGGAATTGGCTTCCGTGTCGTGCAGACGCCACTGCCGGAAACCAAACCTTATCCACGCGCCCTTCCGATGGTATCCATGGGCATCAAGCAGGATACCGCGGCTTCTGCCCGTGAAACGGGGCCGGCGGCGGACAAACCGTACTTCCGGAAACGCTACTTGTTACCATCGCCGCCCGAGTCGGTGGGCGCGTTTCACGCGCAGAGCAAAGGCGAGACGATCACGCAGCATATAAGCGCCATGCAGACGCTGAATCTGCATCCTTCGTTCTGTGGCCACAACCACAGCCCCGCGGTCGAAGTGATGCCGAACGGCGACCTGCTCATGGTCATCTTCACAAGCTGGGAGGAGTACGAACCGGGCATGTCGCTCATGGCGACCCGGCTGCGTTTGGGCGCGGATGCATGGGACATGCCCAGCTACTTCATCGACATGCCGGATGCCTGTGACAACACGCCGCTGCTGTGGACGGAAGGCAATCGTGTTTATCTCTTCTTTTCCAGTACGCAAGCGATTGGCGGCTACCCTTTCAATTGTATCGAATCCGATGACAGTGGGGCAACGTGGAGCGAGGTGAAGTTTCCGAAGTTCACGACGGAAGTGGGAGGCCATTCGCGCCAGCCTATCAACACAGTCGTGCGCGATCGCGATGGTATTCTGTACGTACCCAGCGATGCGCTGGGGGCGGCGTCCGTGTTGTGGGTGAGCCGCGACAACATGCAGACGTGGGCCGATCCCGCGGCCCGCACCGGCGGACGCCACACGACATTCGTGTTGTTGAAGGATCAAAAGACCATCCTTGGGATGGGCGGCAAGAGCAGCGACATCAACGGTTACATGCCTAAATCCATTTCGGACGATGAAGGCAAAACGTGGACGGTCACACAAACGCAGTTTCCCGCGTACGGCTCGAACCAACGGCCTTGCGTTCTGCGGCTCAAGAGTGGTCGCTTGTTCTTCTGCGGCGATTTCCAGCGCATCGATGGCGCGTTCCCGCCAGACATACAGCAGCGCGGATCCTATGCGGCATTGTCAGACGATGATGGAGAAACGTGGCGGGTGAAGAAGCTGTGGGGCACGCAGCCGCATGAGTTTCCCAAGAATCTCGGGGGTGCGGACACGATCGGTTACTCCGTGGCCCGGCAGTCGCCTGACGGGACGATTCATCTCATCACCACCATGAACTTGCCGTGTCTTCACCTCGCGATGAACGAGGCGTGGATCCTGTCGGATGACGCGGCACCCGGGGATGGCATGGCGCTGATGGCTAACTCGGCAACGTCCATTCGCGACGTGAAGCGATACGAAGAGCGCTATCCCAATGGCAAGCGCCGTATGGCCTGGCACGCGGGCATTGGCAATGACGGGCGATACCTGCTGCACGGAAAGGAAACGTGGTTCTATCCCGATGGCCGGAGACAGTATGAGTCAAGCTATGAACTCGGCCAGCGCTCGGATTCGGAAACACTTTATCGCAATGATGGGAGCAAGGTGTGGCGATGGGAGCACGGCAAGGACGGCGTCAGTCTTTGGACGCACTGGTGGCCGAACGGCGAGCGGCAAGCCCAATCCGAATGGAAAGAGTTCCATGCACAGGGCCCTGCTTTGCGCTGGGACATGAAAGGCAAGCTGATGAGCGAAGTTGCATTCGAGGCAGGCGTGCCGAAGCTAACGTCCACCCCTTAGGGATACGTTCGCCGTTCCCGAACGCTCGAAAGACTTTGCTTGATCCAGGTAGTTGATGAGCCGGTACATGCGGCCGATGTAGCCGCCAGTGCTGTAGCCGGTGAAGTCCAGACCCGGTTTCGTGAACGGCGAGAAGGGATCGGGGATGTGAATAGACTCCCGCCAGCCGCCGCGGGTATCCAAAGAGTTGACGATCGCGTGAATCCCCTCCGGTGATTGCGGAATCTCCGCGAGGGCCTTAGCCAGAAAGCCTCCGAGGACGGTCTTGGGGAGACTTCGGGCGCGGAGCCGGCTTTCGTAATCAGCTCTCGCCTCCTCCACTGACAACGCGCTCACGCGCTCGTATTCACGGCGCCGCGCGCCCACATCAATCGTCATCCGGTTCCCGTAAGGGTAACTCCCCTCCACCTCGTTCGTCACGGTGTAGGTTACCTCTTCGACGGTCTCTCCTTCCTGGCGGATGTACAGCGGGTGGTTGGTCTCTGCTTCGTAGTAATACGTGTGCGTGTAGCCTTCCGCGCCGGAGATGATTGAACGTTCCAACCAGTCCAGCGCGGATGGTATGGCATCCAGATAACGGCGGTCGCCCGTCAAGGCGTAGAAGCGCAGAAGGTCGTCTATATTGGTCAGCGTTTCGCCGGCGCAAACGGTGCCGATCTCGAAGGGACGTCCCCACGCCGGTATCATGTCCAGGCTGTATTGCTGGGCCCAGCCGGCCTGCGGATCGGGCAACTGCGCAAGCAAATAGAAGTCCATGCCGCGAATCGCCGCGGCCCGGCAGTCAGGGCGATGAAGTGTGGCAGCCGCTTCGAGCAGCACATCGATGCAATCCGACATCACCCCATCGTTGAAGGTGTAGAAGGAGGTGTAGTCGGGTCGCCCGTACAGTGCGTGCGGTTTTGCCGGAGGATAGCGCTGCGGCCACGCGCCGTTGGGATATTGCGCGCGGAGGATGTGGCCCAGCGCCTTGTCGAGCGGCCCGCGCAGCTCCGGATCCAAGGTGGTCGTGTAGAGCCGCAGCAGAAAGCGAGTCGACTCGGTTGTCACGAAGTCATCGAAGGTGCAATTGCCGTAGGGGTGTACGTGCTCCCACCACCCCCAGCATTTGGAAAAGAAGGTTTCGTAGTACTCAGGCAAACCTTGGGGATCGAAATCGATGAAGTAATTCCAGCCACCGGAGGGATGTTGTCCCCAGAGGAGCGGCTGGGCGACGCGCTTGGCATCGTCGAGGTAGGCGGTATCGCCTGTGGCGCGAAACGCTTCGAGCAGCATGAGGCCGACCGACGGAGTGCCGGGCGGTTCCACCCAGATCATGCTTTTGCGCGCGGGCAGTTCGCCGAAGGGCTCCAGGTCCTGCGAATATGCCCACACGAATCCGCCCCGGTTCGACACGGTGTTCATCATGAAATCCGTGGCGCGGCGCATCGTATCGAGTACTTTGGCCGGCTCGGGGGAATTCGCCGGCTCGGAAAAGGCCAGGACTGCGGGCGCAAGAATCCACGCGGCGGCGTGAAAAAGGAAAGCGAAGGTACGCGGGCTTGGGTGCGTCCCTGTCATTTGGTGCCTCCCTGAGGAGCTGGTCTGTGCCGGACTGTACGCGGCATGGCGGGAAGGTGTCAAGAGAGCGCACTGCGTGCTAAGCTTGGGTGTGCAGGCAATCACGGATTGTGCACACCCGACGGACTTACCCGTCCGGCAGGCGGTTGGACAAGAGACGGATGTGGATTCCACGAGGAGGAACCTCGATGAATCATCGTGTGGTCAGTTCTGTTTCGCAACTCCTCATCATCGCAGTAGCCCTCACATGCGGAGCCTTGGCGGAGACGGCTCATATCTCCACGGAGATGAGCGCGATGGAGGCCTACGAATGGGGGTTTGCGTTTGACGTGATGCGTGCCGACGATGGTGTGGCACTGAACGACTTCGTGTTGATCGAGGACGATGGTCCGGGGGCCGGCCATAGTGAAAAGGGCACGTGTGTCGAGAGCATTTATGCCGGCGTGCAAGCTCGCAAGACCATTCACCTGGAAGACACCACCGCGGCCGCCGCAGACGTGGTCCTCTACATGGTGCCGCAGAATCTATCCGAGCAGACGCCCTACTATCTGATCGTCAATGGACGCCGCATTGAAGGCAGCCCGCTTTCGTGGCACGACAAGCAGTGGCACTGGGTACTGGTGCCGGTGGACGTTTTGAAGCCCGGGACCAACGAGATCGTTGTGGGGTGCGACGCGCCGGAGGGCAAAGGATTTGAACTCCTCATTGCGCGCGAAGATGAATACGATGCGGGCGGAGGCAAATTCCAGTACCAGGGGAACACAGCGCTCATCAGCGCGAACCAGTACTCGATAGCGGGGAGCGGGACCGAACTGGGACTGCAACCCATTCGCGTCGGAGAGAAGTCGGCCAAGTCGAGTGATGGCGGAAAGACATGGGCGCGTCTGAACCTTGGGACCACGAATGATGTCCAGGGGGAATACGTCATCCGCTTGCATCTGACACGCCACAAGGCGGTGGGGGTGTTGCGTTCGCCCGCCATCGATTTGTGGGAGGGAATTGATGGAGTCTCCGGCATTCTCAAACCCCCATGCCGCGTGAGCGATGTCCTCTTGCATGGGTCGGGTGAAACTCCCGAAGGCACCGATTTAGTATGGGCGGCTCGTTTCGCGGACACGCCGGACATGACGAGCAGCCAGTGGGGCGAGTTTCACCGCGGAGCCAGCGGCTCGCAGGTTGCTCTGCCCTTGGAGGCGGGGAACCATCGCTACCTTCAATGGGAAGTGCGGCTCCAAACGGAGAATCCTCTCGTGTCTCCGGCCGTTCACCGCGCGAAAATCGAGCGGACCGTCGAGTACACGGCTCCGCCCGATAATACGTTCTATGTGATGGACTGTGAGAACCCGAAGCTCCGCTATTCGAGTTACCAGTTCGCGTATGAAGAAGCCAAAACACCGCAGTTGGCCACACTGCGGGAGCGCTTGAAGCTTGATGAGGTAATCGAAGGGTCGCAGGGCGATTTCGACAAGATCAACCGTCTCCGGCACTTCGTATCCCAGCTTTGGTATCATGGAAGCCCCTTGCCCAATTACCCCGAGTGGAACGCGCTCGAGATTCTCGATCGTAGGGATGCATGCGGTGCTGGTGGGATGTGCATTCAGTTCTCGATCACGTTCATTCAATCGCTGGCGGCCATGGGGTATCAGGCGCGTCACGTCAATGTCTTCAATCATGAGACCGTCGAAGTCTACGTGGATGAACTGGGGAAGTGGGTCCACGCCGATCCGGAGAGTCTATTCGATTCTTACGAGTTCAACACGGAGACCGGGATGCCGGTGAACATTCTCGAACAGCACCAGCACTTCCTCGCGCAGTATGGGCTAACCGCACAGAATCCTATTGACTGGATGAGCGTGAAACCTTGGTGCAATCATCCGCAATCCGGGCTTCCCGAAAACAAGCAGCCTTTGGAGATTTCGACCTACACGTATTGGCTGAACGACCCGGACCCTGCGAAGCGCCCGCCGCAACACAATCTTGCGGGGTTCTTTCGCATGATGCCTCGCAACAACTATTTCTCGCAGCCAACGCCGCGCCCGTTAACGCAAGGCAGCACGTGGTGGCCGTGGGACGGCTACCTGAACTGGTACGATGAGGCGACGCCGCGCAAGCTTCAGTACGCGCTACACAGCGATCGGGTGTCGGATTTTTATCCCACTCTGAATCAAGTGGTGTTCAGTGCGGTTCATGGGGACAAGGAAGGGGATCTCGTGATGGATCTGGTTAGTTTCACGCCGAACTTCGAGACGTACGAGATCAATGTGAACGATGGAGGATGGCGCGACTCTGGCGCGCATTTCGTGTGGGCCCTAAACCGCAGCGCGCTGAATACGCTGGAGATGCGCACCCGCAATCAGTTGGGCGTGACGGGAAGACCTTCGCGGCTCCAGGTGCTCTACCACTACCGCGAGCCTTACCGGCCCAAGGAAGCGAAGGCGGCGGAGTGATACCAGCTGGCCACCGGGGTCATTACTCCAGGCATGTAACGTGCCAGGGATACCTCAGCGCTCGGAGCGAGTCTGTACGTAGGCGGACAGCGCCCGCAGGTTGTTGACAAAAGTAGCGGTGCTGTAGCCGCGGAAGATTCGGCGCGGTTTGTATTTCCAGTCCGTATAATCGACGACCTGCAGTTCTTCCACCCACGCCCCACGGCTGTCCAAACTTTGGATCATCTTCGCGATGGTGTCCGCGGCTGGCGTCGAGGCAGGTTCCGCGGCTTCCGCTTCCTTGCGGCCTTCCACAATGGCCTCTTCGGGCGTGAGCGCATTCACGCGCTCGTACTCAGCACGTAATGCATCGACATCGATTGTTACCTGCATGCCGTAGTGATCGGGGAAGTTGCCGGGCTGGTAGTCTACCCAATAGCGACCGTCTTCAACCCCGGTCCCCGAGCGATGGGCGTAGAGCGGCTTGTTGCTGCCGACTTCGAGAAACTGCGCGTGCGTGTGGCCATCGCTGGATTGTCCCGCCGGAAGCGGGCTGTTCTTCAGCCATTCAATGGCATCCGCAATGCCCTGCAGGAAACGGCGGTCGCCAATCATCTTGTAGTACTTCATCAAGGTGTGGATGTTCTCGACCGTCTGGCTGGGATTCACCGAGGCAGGCTCATAACTACGCGCCTGGGCCGGCTTCAAATCCATGTCGTATTGCTGCGCCCACCCCGCCTGGGGTCTCGGCATCTGCGCGAGGACCGTGAAAAACATGCCGCGGATGGCGGCATCGTGATAGCGCTCGCCACCAAACAGGGCATGTGCGCGCAGCAGGAATTGGATGCAGCCAGAGATTACGCCGTCGTTGAAGGTGTAGAAGGGCGAGTAGTCGGGACGGCCTTCGAAAGGTGCATCGTGCGAGAGCGGATAACGCTGGGGCCAGCCGCCAAGAGGATACTGGGCATCCAACACGAATTGGATTGCCTTCTCCACGGGGGTGCGATACTCAGGCTTCTGCGTGGTCTCGTAGATATCCAGCAGAAAGGAGGCCGCACCGATCGAAGTGTTGTCATCAAATGTCGCATTGCCCGACCAGTGATAGAACTCTTCCCAACCCCAGGCCTTTTCCAACACCTCATGGTACCACTGCTGGGTGCCCTCCGGATCGAAATCGATGAAGTAGTGCCAACCACCGCAGGGGAGCTGTCCCCAGATGAGGGCGTTCGCCACGCGCTCGGCATACGCAAGGAAGGCCGCGTCGCCGGTGCGCTTGTAAGCGTCGAGCATGGCCTTGCCCACGCTGACGGTCCCGGTTTCCTGAACCCAGATCATGGTGGGGCGCGCGGGCACCTCGCCCCAGCGCTCGCTCAGATCGTCCGTGTACTTATCCACAAACCCGCCGCGATACGAAACCGTGTTCATCATGAAATCGGATGCCTGCTTCATGGCGTCGAGAACTTCTTGCGCCGTGGGTTCCGACAGCGCGCGAGCCGGGAGAAGCAGCCCCACAGCCGCCGCATACAGGATGACCGCGAGCGGCCGGCGATTGAAACGCATACATACCTCCTCGTTGGACGCGCCCGAACCGCGTTCTTGCGCGGAGACCTCACGTCTGCTTTCACTACCGGAGCAAGCCGGAACCGAAATGCAGTACAATACGCGGGTGAAGTATAGCGGTTCGCGTGCGCAAGCGCACGGGGCCTTGCTTGCCGGATATCTCAAGGCTCAATCCATTTTGGGGAAAGGGGAGAGACTTCCGTGAACCAGCACCAGCGGCACACATCGTTTCGTCACTACTGCGCGATTGGCCTCGCATGGGGACTCGCCTGCGCGGTCCAGGCACAACTTTCCGGAGCGAACTTGCACCTTGGCTTTGAAAACGAGTTGGAGGTGCTCAGCGACTTCGTGTCGCAGGCCGAGCGTTACCGCGTGATGGGGCGGGAGAGCCTCGTCCAACGCGAATTGACCGTCGAGCCGGGGCGCTTCGGCAACGCCCTTCACATCGTCAATGGCTGGCCCATCTCCAAGAACACCTGGAACGAGTCCGGCCTGGATTGCGATCTCATCGTGGCCGTCATGTGGGGCGAATGGCACAAGAAGCCTCACTACTGGGGCGCGGGGGCGTTTCACGGCAACGAGGGGACGGTCGCGTTTTGGGTCAAAAGCGACAAGCTGGAACCCGGCTTTGTCTTCATGCAGGGCAGCATCGCGTGGGGCCGCAAGGAGCGGGACCTCTTCGCGATCGAGGTGGATGGGGACGGCCGCTTCAGCGCCTTCATCCGTGATATCGCAAACCGCTACCATCGGGTTGCCGCCGAGCAGCCCACCTGGAAGAATGGCGAATGGCAACACGTGGCAGTGACCTTTGATCACGCGTATGGCATGAAATTGTTCCACAACGGCATTGTCGTTGGGTCCACATGGGGGCAGGATGCCTGGTGGGAGACCACGCAACCGGGACTCTTCAGTCCTTTTCTTCCCGAGTCCTTCTACGATGAGATCTGTATGTTTGACGTCGCGTTGGAGGATGCGCAGGTTGCGTCGCTTTTCGAGACAAACACCATCGGCGCCTCCGCATCTCCCCCACTGCCGTTGCCAGAGGACGCGAGCGAGCGGATCCTGGCGGCATACGGTGACCCCGGCCGGCAGGAAGTTCCTACGGTAAGCGCAAGTGCAGCGCCTTTACATCTCAAGCAGACGCGCGTGAAGGAATGCCGCGACGAGCTGATCCCGGCGTGGTGGGTCATGGACGGCCGGTACGAATTGGCGTGGCCTCACCCGTATCGCTTGTTCACGTTCATCCTCGGGGATGCTGATTTCCATGGCGAGCGGATCGAACTCGAATTGGAGCCGGGAGAACAACCGCAGTTCATTTCGTTTGAAGGCATTCTCGATGATCTCAATCTGATGACCGGAACCCCAGGCGAATTCGGAGAGAGTAACACCTTGCTTCCGGACAGCGAGGAACCTTCGTTCTTCTGTTCGAAACGCATTGACCTCGCCGGGGCAACGGCCCTACGCGTGCCCCTTGTGAAGAGTTATGGGTCTCCCTCTGACCTGCAAGGCAGCGCGAAGCTCCCCCTGAGCGGCGATACGCGGATCCACGAGATCCAGTTGTGGGAGCAACTCACCCCGGTCTCTGAAAGGAAGAAGGGAGAGGACCGCACATGGTATCTGTTAGGCGAGGTGCCAAGCACATCCATCGAGCGCTATGGGCCCGCGCTGAACAAGCTCATGGCGGCACGCGATCGACGGGCAGTAACAGCGGGACTGGACCTGCCGGATAGGACCGAGATCCCGCTTCGGCCCATGGAGTCCATCCATGTCCTGGGGCCGGATCTGAACGAGGACATGCCTGTTGACGCTGTGCGTTTGGGCCTGAGCATCGTGCCCTCCACACTGGCCGACCATGTCCGCATCCGATTGCGCGATCCCGGAAATCCCGGGCGAATCTGGGCCCAGACGTGGGTGCGCGTTGATTACCCCGCCACAGGGTCGCCGCAATCATTGGATATCAGCCTGGACATCATCGACCTGATGCTCGCGAGTGAAGACCGTCTGTGGGTGGAACTCACGTTCCTGGCAGGAGGCAATCTGGTTGTGGGTGATGAAGCCTCTCCTTCGACTCTTTCTGTCGTGAAGTCCGCCGATCCCAAGCGCACCTTGGAGGCGTACGTCAAGCATGAAATGGTGTCCGGGCGGGTGCAATACATCAAGGAGTATAACTACCGTCCCTGGCGCTTCACGGGTGAGGTCATTTCACTTCAGAATTGGAGCAATTTCGGCGGCCCGTATGACATGGCGTATTCCCCGCTGGCGGTGCTTCGTCATGCGCCGGAAGATCGCATCGCGAACATCTATCGCGAGCTGGTGCTGAACCGGACGTGGCCCGGCGCGGCCGACACCGGTGATGTGCGGACGCCCGTGCCCGTGGAGGATTCGGGTGGAGCGCCTGCCTGGGCGGTTTGGGAACGGGAACTCCACCGATTGAACGACACCGCAACGCAATGGATCATCTCGCGCCAGCGCGCGGACGGTATGTTTTGGGGTGGCTCCAACGATGATTGCTTCATCCCGCTCGGGTATGCGGGAATCCCGCTCCTGGGTAATGAGCGGGCCCGCCGCTCCTGGTTGCGGTACTACGAAGGTCTCGAAGAGATGGGAATCTTCTACGACGGGTATTGCGACATCTGGCCCATCGACCCGCTGCACATCACGGACTTCATTGGCAGTAGGGGCCTCATGCTAGCCTTTGCGCTGGGCGATCCCTATGTGGTTGAGCGCGAGATGCGCACGTCCCAGCGCTATTCGGAACGGATTCGCGAGGTGGATGCAAAACGAGCGGAGAAGGGATTACCGCCGCTCACTGGAAACGCTGAAGATCGCGAGAAAAACGGCGCCACCCTGGTCGAACAAGTCGATGCGGAGATTCGCAATTATTCACTGACCCATCTGCGCGCGTATTGGGGGTTGACACCACCACCGGCTCCCCACCAGATCACGGACCGCGAGGATATCGCGCGGCAGATGATGCATGTCGTCCACGCCACCGATGAACCGGCCCTCTTTGCGTTGACCGAAGGTATGATTCACACCGACAATCAGCGGGGTATCGGACGCGACGTGCTGATAGCCTCCGCCTTGGGCGGGCGGGTGCAAGGACGCGTTGAACCGTATCCGATAGGCATCGCGGTGAGTTGGGAAGGAGTGGACACCGTCGATTTGGCGCGCCTGGTGTCCTACGCGGATGACAAGAGGCTCGTCGTAAACCTGTACAACTTCACCGGGAAACCTGTAGAGGCCACCATGCGAGTTTGGCGGCTGGCCGCGGGCAGGTACAGCGTGCGCATCGGGGTGGACGAGAACGACGATGGCACGATCGATGCCCCCAAAGGCAACGCCTCTGCTGTTCTTCACGATGAAGTTCGCGACTTGCGGCGTTTCTCCACGATCCCGGTAACGGCTGCACCGCGTCAGAATTTGGCCGTGGTCATCGAACAGGTAGAAGCCGCCGCGCCGATGGGTCCGCTCCCGGACCTCGCCATCGGCACACGCGACATTCGCAAAGACACGGACGGCGCGATTCACGCCGTGGTGCACAATATCGGCGCGGTCACGGCGGGGCCCTTTACCGTGGCCCTTGTCGACAAGAAAGGTGCGACATTGGAGACTGTTTCCGTCGATGCCTTGGGGGATCCAAGCATTGATCTCGCTCCGCAACGCTTTGAGGTCGCGTTTACGCAACAAGGCAGTTCCAAGGGACGGGCCATCATCCTTGACGAGAACGACCTCGTACTCGAGATTCTGGAGGAGAACAATCGCATCGAGGTGAACAGGCCGGTGGAATCGAAATAGTGGCCAAGCGGCGAATCAGGTAATCTCGATAGGCCGCCCGGACCGCATGCTTTCTTCGGCGGCACAGGCGATCTGCGTGGCGGCGAGACCGTCCACACCCGAGGGGTAGAGTCCGTCTAATTGCGCGAGTGTGCCGCTCTCTTTCAGAAAAAGGAGATTCTCGGCGAAATCCGCGATGGATGAGTAGAAGTAGCCTCGATGGCGAAGCCGGTTCCGCTTGTCGCGCTCCCGGTACTTGATGCCGAGGTTCCAAGTGCGCATCTTCTCTCCCTTAAGGCAACCGCGGCCCCCACGATACTGAGAGTCGCACTCGAAGATCCCTTCCGTGCCGACAAGCTTGATGCCTTGGTGTACGACCGCCTCATACTGGTCGGGCAGTATCCAGGAATTGTGAAACGTGATGCAGGCGCCGTTGCTGAAGGTCACGTGTGCTTGCACGGCATCCGGACAGTCAATGCCCATGGACTTGAGTTTCTTGCGCGAGCCCGTGGCGTACACCACGGCGGGCGCGGGCGAGCCCATAATCCACCGCGCGAGATCGTACATGTGCACGCCGAGAAACCAGACCGGCGAGCTGTGTTCGGACCATGCGCGCAGCATGCTCACGGGGACGAATAACTGATCCTCCATCCAGGCGTAGCCGTATTCGATCTCACCGAATTTGCCTTCCAGGAAGGACTCGCGCATCTCGATGTGGTAGGGGTCGAAGCGCTTGTGGAAATCCACCTGAAGCAAGAGCGGTTTCTGCGCCGCCAGCGCAATGAGCTTCCGGCAGCCTTCAGTGGTCACATCGAGTGGCTTCTCGACCATGCAGTGCATACCGCGCTCGAGAACGTCCAACGCGATGCCGAGGTGCAGATGATCGGGTGTGGCCACGGTTACGCCATCCAGACGTTCGGCATCCAGCATGTCCACATGGCTCTTGTACACCGGAATATCAAACTGCTGACGCCGCTGCTCGCGACGCTCGTCGTTCATTTCGGCGAGGGCGGCAAGCTGCACCTTGCCGCTTTGCTCCAAGTCCTTGAATGTGGACAGGTGACTTTCACCGTACGTGCCACCGCCGACCACACCGATTCGTACCACGCCGTTCTCCTGGCCGCTCATTCCTGCCGTTCCGATTCGGGGATATGCACGAGCGAGATCGCGCACTGGCCGAAGGTGTCTCCGCCCGCGACGTCGCCACTGTTCTCTATGAAGGCGCCGTTCCACACGATGAACAGGCTCTCGCCGCGTTCATCCAGCACGATGGAGAAGGTGCCGCCGGCGGTGTACCCGTACTTCTCATAGTAGTAGGGGAAAAAGAACGCGAGCACCTTCAGCGTGCCGGTTTGCGTGTCGAATTGCACGAGGGGCGATCCATCCGAATAGCCGTGTCCGTGCGCGCCCGGCATGTAATAGAGATAGCGCCCGCCGGGACTGCGTTCCATGGAGGCGGTGTAGCGCTGCTCGCCGGGCCAGTTGGGTCCCTTGTCTTTTATGATTTTCTTGTCGGGATCGAAGGTGAACAACTGCCCACCGTTGGTCACGCACCAGAACAGGCCGTCAGGGCCGCGGTGGCGCGTCTGGGCGCGCATGGCGCTGTACGCGCCGGGTTGGCCCTTGCCCGATGCCTGGCCCGTCGTCTTGGGCACATGGCATTCGAGTTTCGTGAAACGGTTCCGGTGTGGATCGTACTTGATGAGATGGTGTTCGGGATCCGCTTCGGTGTCGCGGTTGGACGTGTATACCATGCCGGTGGTCTCGTCGAGCAGGAGCGCCCGTTCCCACCAACCCATGCCCTTGGGAAGATAGCCCGCCCACAGCGTCGTCTGACTATTGATGTCCCATGCCAAGAACTCGCCGAACATACCGACGGCATATAGCGTGCCGCGTTTGGTGTCCACCCGGTGGTAGGGCCAAGCGGAGCGCTTCACCGGAGCCCCGTAGTCGACCATGTCGCCGGTGATCACATCGCAGCTCATGACGTGGCCGCCGTCATAACCGGTCTCGAAGTCTTCGTCGTCAGGTTCCGTGTATTTGGTCCAGTAGGTGCAGAACCACAGGTGGGGCGTGTCCAAATCCTTGCTTTGATACCAGTCCAGCCAGCCGTGAATCTTGCCATCGCCGAAGTGCGTTTTCGTGCGGCCCAGGAGCTTGTTCACTTCTGGCAGGCACTTGATGATCTTCGTTGCGGGATCGTATTCCACGAGCAGAATGCGGGCGTCGTACTTGCCATCGTCTCCGATGGATCCATAGAACTTTCCCGTGCGCGTGTCGATGGCCGCCTGCCCCCAATTGGCCCAAGGAGTCGGCTCGTTCGATTTGTCCGATTTGGATTTGACGGGGGACTCGTTCAGAAACAGCGGCGTCACCGGGATGACACCGAACTCAATTGTTGGCGGTTCCTTGGCGAGGGTGTAGCCAGTGCCAGCGAATTCCGCCACGACCGCGGGCGGTTTCAGCATGGCTGAATCCTTGTCGACCACGACCTTGCCGGTATAGAGCAGACCCGCCTTGTCGAGCCGTTCCGCAACCTCCTTGTTTTTCTGCTCGCCGGGGCTCGGGGTGACTGGATCCTCCGTGGTCTGCGGCGCACGGTGGAGGATTCCGCGCGCACCGACAATTTCCACCTTGTGCATACTGACTTGCGCTATCGCGGGCACCGCGAAAAGCAACGCGATGAAGAGTGCACTTGCGAAGGATGTGGAGGCAGTTCGAACGCTCATTCTCTGGCCCTCCGGTCGTTGGGGGCATGGACCTGGACTGCGTCAGGCCACACGGCCAGCGCAGTCCAAACCGTTTCATTGCACGCGCATACCGTTGAGAAGAACTACAACCCGTTCAGTTCCACCTTATACGCAATCTGAGGGCAGCGTGCAAATGGAGAGAGCGGAAGACAGGAAAAGACCAGAACTCCTTCTGAAAGCGCATCAACCGGGAGCGCCAGCATCCTTGCTGGCTCTTGGAGAGTCGGCCGGGATTACGGCGCTCCCAGGTGGTTCTGTTTTGCGCGGCGTTCTGAATGATTCCAGATTCCGCGCGATCAAAAAGGTTGCGCTATTTGGGTCTGCCACTGAACCCTTGGTTCTTGAGAGTACCGAGCTCTCGGATGCTGCTTCCCGTGTGTTTTCGGACTTTTTCCGAGCTCTTGCCGATTCTCGCAAAGTCTGGGCTCTGTGAAAGAGTCACGAAATGGACGTTCCTTTGCGCGAGAAACGTCGGGGTCATGAGCGTTTCCTGTGCATGATGCAGGGCCCATAGGGTAAATGGAACCGACGGCATTGTCCCTTCGTTGTCAGGCATGTTCCTCATGCAGGGCGCCCTCGACCGAACTACCTCGATTCAGCGGGTGGAAGCGCCTTCCCGTACCATACACGTGAGCGGTTGCAGACATTGCAGACGGAGAGCATCACGGGAACTTCCACCAGCACTCCCACTACGCAGGCAAGTGCCGCGCCGGACCCGGGACCGAAGAGCGTGATGGCGACGGCCACGGCGAGTTCAAAGAAGTTGCTGGCGCCGATGAGCGCGCCGGGCGAAGCGACGTTGTGGGGGACCTTGAACGTGCGCATCAGAAGATAGGTAAGAGTGGAGTTGAAATAGACCTGCACCAGGATAGGGACAACCAGGAGAAGAACGGCAAACCACTTGGTGGTCAGATTCTCCGCCTGGAAAGCGAAAATCAAAACCAGCGTCAACAGCAGCGCCACGACGGTGACCGGATGAAAGCGAGGCAAAAACCGCTGCTCGAACCAATCGCTCCCGAACGCCTTTAACAAGCCAGTGCGCGTGAGCCAACCTGCGGCAAGGGGAATGACGATGAAGACCACCACGGATGTGACAAGAACCTTGGAAGGCACGACGACATCCGCAACACCACAGAGGAACATCACGATTGGCGCAAACGCGACGAGCATGATCAGGTCGTTCACCGCCACTTGCACCAGGGTGTAGGCCGGATCGCCGTCCGTGAGGTAGCTCCACACGAAAACCATGGCCGTGCACGGGGCGGCGGCCAGTATTATCAGGCCCGCCGTGTAATCCTTGGCAGTCTCCGGATCGATCCATGCGGAGAAGAAGTACTGGATAAACACCCACGCGAAGAAGGCCATGCTGAATGGTTTGACCACCCAATTGACAATCAGGGTCACCATAAGCCCCTTGGGGCGCTTCGTAACTCCTGCCAAGCCGCCAAAATCGATCTTGAGCATCATGGGGTAGATCATCATCCAGATCAGCACGGCAATGGGGATATTGACTTGTGAGCCTTGGCCGAATTCGAGCCTGCTGAGAGTCGCGACTACGCCAGGAACGAGTTTGCCCAGCAGGATACCCACGGCCATGCACATGAGTACCCACAGGGAGAGATAGCGCTCGAAGGAGTTCATCCGCTTCGAAGAACAGTGCTGCCGCGAGTCCTCCCTGCCTGAGTGCTGCGCTTCTCCGAGGTCAATGCGATTCTTCATACCGGGGAAAAATCCTCTCCACTTGCATCAATTTGGGAATTTGGCGGCGGCCTTCAGATCCTCGCACGCAGCAGTACGTGACGCCCGGCGCTCAGCGCCATTCCAGACCTCCGGGGAGCGTCTCCACAAAAGCCCTGATCTCATCCCGCACCCTGCGGTAACAATTCATTGCTTCCTCTTCCGTATTTGCCGAGGCCGCCAACCGCGGAGGGTCGTCAAAACCTACGTGGACAACCCGAGCCTTGCCCGGAAAGACTGGGCAGGTCTCGTGTGCGTTGGCACACACGGTGATCACATAGTCGAATTCCGTGTCCATCAGTTCGCGGACGTTCTTGGAGCGCTGCGTGGATATATCGACACCCGCCTCCTTCATGACCGTTACGGCATGGGGATTCAGTCCATGAGTCTCGATACCCGCGGAATGCGCTTCCAGGAAGTCTCCCTTCAAGGCACGTGCCCAGCCTTCCGCCATTTGGCTCCGGCAGGAGTTTCCGGTACACAGAAATAGAACCTTCAACTTGACCGAATCCTCAGCCATGTCTCACCTTTGCCTTGTTCCGGGACTTGCCCGATGCATCGGCCGTGCAAGTGGCCGCCAACGGAATCCCCGCGCACAGTTCGGGCCGCCCCTGGCAGCAGTCCTTTGTCAGAAAGAGGAGCAAATCCCGCATGACATCGAAATTAACGGCGTAGACAAGCGATCGCCCATCGCGCCGACACCTCAACAAGCCGGACCGCGTAAGCAAGCCGAGGTGAAAAGAGAGTGTGGGGCTGGGCACATTCAGCGTTGAGGCGATTTCACCGGCGGCCATGCCGCTTGGACCCTGCCGCACCAGAAGACGGAATATCTCCATGCGAGTTTCCTGGGCCAGACTGGACAACACCTCAATGGCGGCTGAAGTTTCCATATTTCCAATAATATAGAATAGATGAAAGGGAAGCAACCTGTCGTCTCTGTCTGAGTACCTTCTTTCTCTGACAGAAGGCCCGTCATCCTCAGGCACAAAGCGGCAGGGTCCTATGTGTGTGCGGCGTCATGGCGCCGTGTAAATCAGCCATAGGCCGCCTAATATCACCAGGATTCCACAGATATTCTTGACGGTTCTTGCCCCCTTGGACACTTCGGTCCAGTTCAAGTAACGCTGCACAACCTCAGTGAACGTACCCGCAAAAACGATAACGGAACAATGTCCCAGGCCGTATGCTAGGAGCAGAGCAACACCGTAGATAAGGTCGGTTCGCGCCAGAGCAAATGTCACGCCCAGCATCGGAGCCATGTAGGCGAACGTGCAGGGACCCAGAGCAATCCCAAATACCAGGCCCAGAAACAGGGCAGCCAATGCGCCTTTCCGGCGCATGGTCACCGAGCCGGGGCCGGACCATGGCATGGGGATGACACCAAGCAAGTGCAAGCCGACCAGAAAGAAGAGGAGGGCGATGGCGTAGTTGGCATACGGTCCCACGTCGCCCAGCATGCGCCCTGCAGCGGCCGTGGCGAATCCTACCAATGCGATGGTGACCAAGATGCCGCAGGCAAGCAGTGATGACAGGAGGAACGCATATCGCATTCCCATACGCCCTTGCTGGCCGATGAATCCAATGATTAAGGGGATGCTCGCAAGGTGACATGGGCTCAGCACGATGCTGAGCACGCCCCAGGCAAAGGCTGCCGTGAGGGCCACCGATGCGCTGCCCTCAACTGCGTGATTCAATGCGGTGAAGAGGCGTTCCATGATGCCTGTCCTTGCTTCTGACTCATTGTTTGGGCGTGCACTCCCCTATCTTGCAGGCCTTACTGATTTGCTCGGGAGTTAGCTTCAACTTCGCTTCCAGCGCTTGACGAATCGTCACGCGCTGACCGGTGGCGGTTGGGTGTTGCTCGACCCACTGTCTCAGATGCTCGTCCGTGGCAAAGAACGCCTGCTTGAAACACCCGGTGGAAGATATCTTTCCTGCGGCATCCTTTGTGGCGCCCGCCCACGCAACCATAGTGGAAGGCTCCAGCACAGCGACGTGTCCTTCGTACGTCACTACACGAAGGGCTTCGCCTGTGAGCGCATCTTTCGCCTCGAGGTCGATGTCGCTGCCGGTTCGCGCAACAACTCCAAGCCCGCACATCACACAGCAGGCCCACGTCTGAATGCCACCGTCCACGTGTACCACGGATGCGTCCTCGGGGTAGACCGGCCGATCGCAGAACGCGCAGCGCGTGCTCAACTCTTTCCGCTCAAAGGCCCGCCAGTTGAGGATGTTACCGCCAAAGTTCTGCTGCTCCGCCGTGGCGGCTGCGGAGTCCGCAAATGCTCTGACAGTGGGCCGGCCTTGGGAGTCCATTCCGTACAGATAGGTGGAAGCCGTCACCGGATGAAGAGCGCCCGTGGCCCAGTCCGTGGTCGAGGCTTTCTCATGAGATTTCTCCGGGTCGGTGAGACTCGCGTGAGTGATGAGATAGCAGTGAGTAGAGCAGAAAAGCACATCGCCTCCTGGCGTATTCAAGATGGTGCGCGTTTTGGCGTTGATGTCGCCGTCGCACAGATAGCAGACCTGGTCCTTGGGACGGGTATCGGGTTGTGCGGGTTCCCATCGGCTGAAGGCCGGGGTGGCCTGCGCGGAACCACCCACGTCCACGCCGAGTTCCTCCCATTTTGCGAGGATGTCCTCTTTGCCGAGAAAGCCCTGGTGCCGAAAACGCTCCTGCCCCGTGGCGTCATAGAAGATCTGCGTGGGTATTGTCTGAACTCCGTATCCCTCGCCGGCGTCCGGGTCCTTCCACACATCGATGAACTCAACCTCCAGCTTGTCGGCGCATTCACGGCGGAGATCTTCGAGAATGGGAGCCATCAACTTGCAGGGAATGCACTGTCCCGCCCCCACGTCTACGAGCCGGGGCAGCCCCGATTTTGTGGGCGGAACGTCCTTGGAGAGCGGCGCGATATCCGGCGAGGCAGGTGGAGTGGCGTTCGCGCGAGAATTGGAGGCTTCCGGCGCGGGGACAACGGCGCTGCCACTCTCTTTGTTCATGCGCTTGACATAAACCACCGCCCCAATGGCAATGAGGAGGACTACGACCGTCAGGATCTTTTGGAGGGTGCTCGCCCCTGTTTGTGCGCTCGAATCATTGGTTCCCATCATCTGTCTCCCGCGGTATCCTCTCCCGTTTGTTGATGCAGCTTGAACAGGGTTGCCCTGCCTTTGACCAGGGCACAAGCGGCTAGGCTCTGCCGCTTCCTGCATTTGCAAGCGCTTCGGTAGCCCAAGCCGCCGCTTTCGCGGTGTTTTCTTCTGAGGCCGGAGTCTTTCCTTTTTCCATGCCGGCCCGGACCAGTTGCACGTAGGCATGCGCTGTGAACCCGGCTTCCTCGAGAACCTTGCGCGCGCATTCCTTCTCACATCCGTCCAAAACTACCAGCGCGGCTGCGCCTTTCGTCTTCTGCAGTATCTCCGGGATTCTCGCGGCGATAGCGGCCGTACAGCACATACCCGCCACCTTTTCCGCCGCGAGTTTGCGGGCGGCACGGTCGCTGATTGCGCCTACATCGGCCGCACCCGAACATGCGAACACCAAGTTGTAGCCCGAATCCCCACAATTGCACGATGCTTGAGTGGACATGGAAATCTCCTTGTGAGCGCCCGCAAACCGTGCGCTTACTGTAACAACGCCTTGATTTCATCGACCGACGGCACTTTGCCGGATATCCTGACCGCACCATCAACCACAAGCGCCGGTGTCATCATTACACCGAATCCCATGATGGCGTTGATCTCGGTGATCTTGACGAGGTCGTACTCGATCCCCAGCTCCTTCGCCGCCGCTTCCGTGTTTTCGGCCAGCTTCTTGCACTTCCAACATCCCGGACCCAAAACCTGAAGTGTCTTCATACTCTTCCTCCCGCCATCGTGGCGTTACACAGTGCGTCCCGGCTTCGCTTTCATGCGGCGCGAGATTGCCTTCCGTTTCGAGAGCACTGAGATCAGCCCCGGATGGCTCCATACAAGATCCCGCTCATCGTAGCCATGACCACAACCAACGAGCAGTATACGAACGTCTTTTTGAACCCCATGATGCTGTTCAGCACGAGCATATTCGGCAGAGAAAGCGCGGGGCCCGCAAGCAATAGGGCCAGGGCAGGACCTTTACCCATGCCGGATCCGATGAGTCCTTGCAGAATTGGCACCTCCGTCAAGGTGGCGAAGTACATGAACGCGCCAATCAGGGCCGCAAGGAAGTTCGACATCAGCGAGTTTCCGCCCACCGCCCAGGTGACCCAGGCATTGGGGATCAGGCCTTCCATGCCGGGTCTGCCGAGCAACGCGCCCGCAACCAACACACCACCGAGTAGGAGCGGGAGGATCTGCTTGGCAAACCCCCACGTCACACCGAACCACTCACCCATTTCCCCGTCGCTGGTGCTGGTAATAATGGAGAGCCCCACGGATGCTGCGGCAAAGGCCAATATGGGTTCGTGAGGAAAGAGTGCCGCAAGAATAATCGCCGGAACAGCGCCAAGTACCACTTTCCACCATGGCAGTCGGAACCAAACCGTCAGGATGACGCCGAATCCCACGGCGAAGATGGACGTGATGATCCATTTGGCACTGTAAATGGCGTACCAAAGCCCGGTGTCGGTCTCCGGCTTCCCCCAGTTGGAGAAGACCAGAATGGCCACCATGGACGCGAAGTATGTGGCCGTCTGCCACAATGGGCGCGTTACTTCGGGGACGGGCATGGCCGCCTGGGCAAGGGCCTTCTCTTCCTCTTCCTTGCGGAAGATCACGTGCATTAACAATCCGATGATCACGCTGAAGGCTATCGCCCCCACGGCCCTCGCGATACCTAGCTCCATTCCCAGGATACGAGCCGTGAGAACGATGGCGAGGACGTTGATCGCCGGACCGGAGTACAGGAAGGCTGTTGCCGGTCCCAAACCGGCGCCCCTACGCCAAATACCCCCGAACAGCGGAAGGACGGTGCAGGAGCACACGGCCAGAATCGTCCCCGACACAGACGCGACGGCGTAGGCAAGGACCTTGTTCGCCCCGGCGCCGAGGTACTTCATGACCGATGCCTGACTGATGAAAACCGATATTGCGCCCGCGATGAAGAAGGCGGGTATCAGGCACAGCACCACATGCTCGCGCGCGTACCACTTGACCAGGTGGAGCGCTTCCATCACGGCGTTGTCGAAGCGGGGAAGGCCCACCGGGAGGTAAAAGCATGCGAAGAAGACGGCGACAATGGCCGCGAGGATCTTCCATTCCGATTTCCAGTTCATAAGCCAATCCATTGATATATTGCCAAATAGCCAAATAATAGATAAAACGAAACGCCGGACTACTTCATCGCGGCAAGTTGTGCTTCCGCGTTCGCCTTCAGCACCCCCTCGATGCAGCCAAAAAGGTTCAGGATACACGGCACTCGAAGCCGGTAGAAGACCATGAGCCCGCGCTTCTCGTCGGAAACGACCCCTGCGTCCTTAAGCACACTTAAATGTTTGGAAACCGTGGACATATCGGCGCCTATCATCTCCGTCAGCTCGCAGACGCATTTCTCCTGATCTGCGAGTTGGTCCACGATGAACAGGCGAGTCGGGTGGGCCAACGCTTTTATGACCTTGGCGCGGGCCTGATAACGGGACTGAAGTTGTGGGTCCATTGGCACCCCCTGTTGCCTACTTGGCATTTTAGCCAATTACTTATCTTTTGTCAAGGCTTCGCAATTTCTTGTCCAGGGCGCGGCCGCCGGAACCACGCGTCGCACATGGTGTTCCATGTAACGAGGAACAGGATCGACCCCGCGTGTGGCTTTGCCCGGCCCTCACAGGTCCGCGAGAGCGCACTGGCGTCGGGGGAATCGCCTCTCCGGGGGAGTTTGTCGTGGTAAGTGCATTGCTGTTGGGGGTATTGGCTAGTCTGGCCGCGGGGCAGGAACTGATATCCCCTTTCGAGATGGCGGACTCGGGCGCCTCATCAAGTGCCATCGACACGCTGGTCCTCGTCGAGCTCTCCAAGCACGGGATCGAAGCCGCGCCCCTGTGCTCGGATGAGGTGTTTGTAAGGCGCATCTACCTGGACGTCATCGGGACCCTCCCCACACCTAATGAAGTCGAGCACTTCATGGAGGACTCCACACCGGACAAGCGGTACACGCTGATCGAGGACTTGTTGCAGCGGCAGGAGTTTGCCGATTACTGGGCATTGAAGTGGTGCGACATCCTGCGGGTCAAATCGGAGTTTCCGATCAACCTCTGGCCCAATGCGGTGCAGTGCTATCACCGCTGGATCCGCGAGTCCATCCGTGACAACAAACCCTGCGATGAGTTTGTGCGCGAGATGCTGACCTCCAGCGGCAGTAACTTCCGCGTGCCACCGGTGAACTTTTATCGTGCCGTTCAGAACAGGGAGCCGGCGGGAATCGCGGGGGCGGTCGCCCTGCCCTTCATGGGAGCGAGAATCGAGCACTGGACGCCGGAGCAACGGGAGGGCATGGCGAAGTTCTTCTCGCGCGTGGCCTACAAATCCACGGCGGAATGGAAAGAGGAGATCGTGTATCTCGACCCCGCGCCGGTCGAGGCCATGAGCGCGATGCTGCCGGACGGGGTCACGGTGCAACTCGACCCCGACAAGGACCCGCGTGACCTGTTCGCGGATTGGCTGCTTGCCGCGGACAACCCCTGGTTTGCGCGGAATATGGCGAACCGCGTGTGGTCGTGGCTGCTGGGTCGCGGCATCATTCACGAAGCGGATGACATCCGGCCGGACAATCCGCCATCCAATCCCGCGCTGCTTTCTTACCTGGAGGATGCATTGATACGGTCAGGGTATGACCTTCGGCACTTGTACCTCATCATCCTGAATTCTCACACGTACCAACGGTCTTCCATTGCACGCAGCGAAGCTCCGGAGGCGGACACGCTGTTCGCTTGTTACCCGGTGCGGCGAATAGATGCCGAGGCACTGATCGACGCCGTGTGTGGAATCACCGGAACCAGAGAAACGTACTCGAGCGCCGTGCCGGAGCCTTTCTCGTATATCCCTGAGTACCAGCGGTCGATCGCGCTGGCGGATGGCAGTATCACAAGCCCGTTTCTCGAGATGTTTGGCCGGCCTACGCGGGACACCGGCTTCGAGTCCGAGCGCACAAACGCGATGACCGATCCGCAGCGGTTGCACCTGCTCAACTCGACTCAGATTCAGCGGAAGATCGAGCAAGGTGTGCGCTCGCGGTTGGCGACCGGAGGCGGCAAGGGAGATCAACGGGGCATCGTGCAGTCCGTGTATCTGACCATCCTGTCGCGAAAGCCCACGGAGAGCGAGACGGCGGCCGCGCTCAGCTATGTGGAGAACAGCGGACTCAAACGCGACCAGGCCCTGTGCGACCTGGCATGGGCACTGATCAACACCAAAGAATTCCTCTACCGGCATTAGAATCACTGAGCAGTCCATGCGAGCATCGAAGGACAGCGAGATGAACGTGACATTCAAGACAGCAAACCGAGTGCGGCAAGCGATCACGCGGCGCGATGCGCTGAAGCAGGGATTCTTGGGGATGGCCGGGCTGGCGCTTGCGGCGCGCAGCGGCGCGCTGGCACACGCCGCATCGGGACAACCGGCGAAGGCGAAGTCGGTTATTCAAATTTGGATGTGGGGCGGACCCTCGCATCTGGACACCTTCGATCCGAAACCGGACGCCGGGTCAGACTATTGCGGTCCGCTGAACAAACCCATCGCCACGAACGTGGAGGGAATACGTATTGGGGAGCTGCTTCCCATGCTCGCGCAGCAGGCCGACAAGTACTCGATCATCCGCAGCATGACGCATGGGGTCAACGCGCACGAGACAGCATCGTACATCACGCAGACCGGCCGGGAACCCGACAGGCTCGTCTATCCGTCGGCGGGCGCGGTTGTGTCCTTGTTCAATGGGTACGACCATGGGTACAAGGGGCTGGTTCCGCCATACGTCGTGTTGACTGAGGCGCAGGGCCGCTTCTCGGAAGCGGGTCTCCTCGGTCAGCGATACAAGCCATTTGTCACGGGGGGCGATCCCAATCAAGCCCGGTTTACGGTGGAAGGGATCATCGCACAAGGGATTTCCGATGAACGCCAGCGAAGCCGGCGCGATCTGCTTCACACACTGGACACACTTGGCAAAGCCATGCCGTCGAATGTGCGCTTCCAGGAAATGGATAAGACGGAAGAGAACGCTTACGGCATGATGTTCGGCGACGCGCGCAAGCTGTTCGACCTCTCGCAGGAGACGGATGCCGTGCGTGAGCAGTATGGCAAGAACACGTTTGGCCAATGTTGTCTTGTGGCGCGGCGCCTGGTGGAGCAAGGGGTGCCCTTCGTCACGATCAACTACAAGGGGTGGGATACCCACAAGCAGCACTTCGAGATCATGAAACGAAAACTCCCGGAAATGGACCGCGCCATGGCAACACTTTTGCAGGACCTCTCCGATCGCGGACTGTTGGAAAGCACGATCGTCTGGTGGGGAGGCGAGTTCGGGCGCACCCCGAAGGTGCAATGGGAAGCTCCATGGAACGGCGGGCGGGGCCACTACGGCACATGCTTCACTTCGGTGGTGGCGGGCGGCGGTTTCAAAGGGGGCCATGTTGTTGGCGCATCCGACGCCACAGGCTCCGAAGTCGCGGAGCGCCCGGTCCACCCGCGCGACCTCATCGGCAGTATGTACACCTTGCTGGGTATCGACCCGGAAGGGAAGCTACCAAACGCCGCGGGACTTGATGTCTGCGTGTTGCCAAGCGAACAGAGCGTGAAAAAAGGCGCGGGCCTTCTCACGGAGATCATGTGAATGACGCCCATTGCGAACAGTCAACACCCGAGTTCTTTCGTGAGGGCACGCGCCATGGGTTCCTGCGCAGGCTTCGCGCTCGCACTGATGCTCATGTCATCTGTTGCGGCATGGGGACAGCCCGGACCGAAGGGGCCTCATATCGGTTATGTATATCCCGCAGGCGGTTGCAAAGGTACCGTATTTCAGATTTGGGCAGGGGGACAATCTTTGCGCGGCTGTGATGCGGTCTACGTGTCGGGAGAAGGCGTGCGTGCTTCCGTGGTTGAATTCGTTCCGCCCTTGCGCCCTCTGGACAAGGAACAGCGCGACGAACTCACGCGCCGCATGAAGGTAGCGCGAGATGCGCGCTTGGCCGAACCTAAGTCGGCGGGAGTTGGAGTTCCCCCCGCCCACGTCGAGACGGCACCCGCCGCTATGGAAGTAGCAGAAACGGTGCAACTGCCGAACCATCCGATGCTGCGCGATATCGAGAATATGAGTTTGAGGGAACTGCAGAATCTGACCAATGAAATCGCCAACTATAGAAAAAAGCAGATGAACATGCAGATTGCGGAGTCGGTGGTGATCGAAGTTACGATTGACGCCGGCGCCGTGCCAGGCGATCGAGAACTCCGGATCAAGACACCGGCAGGTCTCTCCAACCCGCTGTGCTTTCAGGTGGGGACATTTGCCGAGTTGTGCGAAGAGGAACCGAATGACCCACATGCCAAGGCTCTGCCACTGCCAGAAGCCCCGATCGAGTTGCCAGTCGTGTTAAACGGACAGGTCAAACCTGGAGATGTGGATCGGTTCCGGTTCCGCGCGCAACAAGGGCAGCAGCTCATCATTCAGGTGCAGGCGCGTCATCTGATCCCGTACCTGGCTGACGCCGTGCCGGGGTGGTTTCAATCGACCATCACGCTCTACGATTCCGCTGGCAGAGAGATCGCCACTGCGGACGACTATCAGTTCGATCCGGACCCGGTACTGCAGTTCGAAGTTCCCAAGACGGGCGAATACACACTGGAAATCCATGATGCGGTCTACCGAGGCCGTGAGGATTTCGTGTACCGGATCGCCATTGGGGAACAGCCCTTTGTAACCCACATCTTCCCCTTGGGCGGTCCAGGTAACATTGAAACCGCGGCCTCCATCGACGGATGGAATTTGCCCGTGCCGCGGATTGCTCTGGATACCCGGCCGGAGGGGGCGGGGATCCGGGAAACCGCACTCACGACCGATGTCGCCTGCTCGAACACGATCCTCTATGCCGTTGGTTCGTTGCCCGAATGCGCCGAAAACGAACCCAACAGCGAAGCGCGGAGTGCCCAACCTATTACGCTCCCGTGTATCGTCAACGGCCGCATCGTCCGGCCGGGCGACGTGGACGTGTTTCAGTTCGAGGGCAAAGCCGGCGCGGAGCTTGTCGCCGAGGTCGTGGCGCGCAGGCTGAATTCATCTTTGGACTCGCTGCTGCGGCTGACCGATGCATCAGGCAACGTAGTCGAGTGGAATGACGACCACGAAGACAAGGGATCGGGCATGCTCACGCACCACGCCGATTCATATCTTCGGGCAACCTTGCCTGGAGATGGCACGTACCGGCTGCAGCTTGCCGATTCACAGGGCCATGGCGGGAAGGACTTCGCCTATCGGCTTCGCGTCGGCCCTCCCCTGCCGGACTTCGCGCTGCGTATCACTCCGTCCAGTATCAACCTGCGTTCGGGCCGCGCCACGCCCATCTGCATTTATGCGCTGCGCAAGGACGGCTTTGATGGCGCAATCGATGTGCGCGTGAAGGATACGCTGGCTGGTCTCACGCTGGACGGAGGGCGAATACCATCCGGTTGTGACCAGATTCGTATGACGCTGACGGGACCGCGCGATGCGGTCAGTCAGCCTTGGGAACTACACCTGGAAGGGGTGGCCTCTATCGGCGGGCAAACGGTGGTGCGCCCCGTGCTGCCCGCGGAAGATTTGATGCAGGCGTTCCTCTACCGGCATTTAGCCCCCTCACAACAGCTTCTGGCCACCGTGGAAAAGAGCAAGTTCCGGGTGCCGCCAGTCCGGCTTGCGTCCGGAGAGACTGTCCGCATTGCGCTTGGGGGCTCGGCGGAGGTCCAGGTGTCGGTTCCCAAGAGCCCGCTTCTCGCAAGCGTGCAGCTCGAACTGCGCGATCCGCCGGCGGGATTGTCACTGGACGGTGTAACTCCGGTGCAAGGCGGACTGGCATTCCACATAAGGGCGGACGCCGCGGCGGCGAAAGCTGGGCTCGTCGACAACCTCATCGTTGAGGCATTCGGTGAACCGCCAGCCGACGCGAAAGAGGGCAAGGGACCCTCCGCGAAGCGGAGACCTTCGTTGGGTTACTTGCCGGCCATCCCCATTGAGATTGTGAAACAGTAGCGATGCCTATCCTCACACAAAACCGAGCGGGCCAGAAAGACGCAGACATTCACGTACCGGCGATGTGCGTCACGAGTCACGAACACGCCAGCGTCCCGGTGGTGGTGAATGTGGCGCATTTTGCGGGCAGTCTGGGCGTCGATGAATTCGATTTGACGTTCCGGCCCATGGAATACGCGAGCTTCGCGATGCAAGTCGAGTGGATCTCGCGCGCCTACCATGATGCCCTTGAAGCATTGGAACTCGATGCGCAGACAGCGCTTTTCAGACGCTACTTCTGCAGCGACTTGAAGAATCAGACGCCCGCCCGGCATGGCTGGCCGCTGTCGGTGTCACGTACACTGCGCGAACCGTGCGCGGAGTCTTGGATATGCCAGGCGCCGGAGACTCCGGCGAGAGTGGTGCTGTGGGCACATCACCTGCGTGACTCCAGAGGGCCATTGGCACGGATTCTCAATGCCACTTCGTTGAGACTGGATCGGGGCGCGCTTTCGCACTATTGGAGCACTGGCGCAAGTTGTGTGGAAACGGATACGCCCTTTGACCAGACGACGGGGATCCTCAGCGAGTACGAGCAATTCCTCCGCACCCAGGGGATGTCACTGGATCGCAATCTAATCCGCACGTGGTTCTTCGTGAAGAACGTGGACGTCAATTATCAGGGATTGGTCGCGGCGCGCAGGGAATTCTTCGCGTTGCACGGGCTTACGCCGGATACGCATTTCGTGGCGAGCACAGGAATCGAAGGAGCGATGGCGGACAGCCGAGCCCTGATCGCCATGGATGCCTACGCCATTCGCGGGGTACGGCAGGAACAGATCGAGTATCTGAGGGCTCCCGGTCATCTTGGGCCAACCCACCTATACGGAGTGACGTTCGAGAGGGCCACATCCGTAGCCTATAGGGACCGCAAGCACATCTTCATCTCAGGCACGGCAAGCATCGATCCCGAAGGCCGGGTTCTCCATCCAGGCGATGCCGAGCGGCAGTTGGAGCGTGCGGTGGAGAATGTGCGGGCCTTGCTCGAACAGGCGGGCGCCGCACTTGCCGACCTGGGCATTCTCATCGCCTATGTACGTGACCCGGCCGACCTCGCAATGGTCGCGCGCAGACTGAGCGCGCAGTGCGGCACCTTGCCGCTCGCGGTACTCCACGCCCCGGTGTGCCGTCCTGGCTGGCTGGTGGAAATTGAGGGCCGGGCCTGCATCGCCGGAGACAATCCGGAGCTGCCCACCTTCTGAGAGGCCAGTCCATTGCATTCTGGCGGACGTCCGGGCCGTTGTTGGGCTCTCCCCCGCTGCCGTTTTCCACGCTGCGATGCGGATCGGGTATAGTGTGCCTGGTTTGGCCGCGCTCAGCGGCAGGAAAGGTACGAAGGGCCGATCATTTGCCAGGCCCGCACCGGGGCCAATGGACGTTCAGGGGGAGCCACGCTATGCCGCAGATCCAACATCTCCCAGTCGCACCGATTCCGGAACTGGACGAATGGACTCGACAGCTCGAGGCCGTCGCGAAGAATCCGCTCGAGTTTTGTGAGGACTTCCCCGCGATTGCGGGACGTTTCGAGGCATGGTGGAACCACGATGTCGACGATAGGCCGATCTTTCTCGGAACGGCCAACACGAACCCGGCCCGACCGATCACGAGACGGCTCGACCTGCTGACGAACCCGTCCGCATGGTTTGATGCGAAGCTCGCCGACCTGCGGCAAACGTACTATGCGGGGGATGCGCTGCCGCATATCCGCACCGATTTCGGACCGGTCTTGTTGGGCGGCATGCTCGGGGGCCATCTCGAATTCGGCGCCGACACGGGTTGGACGAAGGCATTCATCGACGACAATTGGTCCAACGCCCCGGACTGGCGGCTTGAAGGTTCCAATCCCTGGTGGCGGCTGCTGCGTGAACTCACGAACATGGTGGCGCGCGATGCCGCGGGGCGCTACCTCGTCTGTTCGCCGGACCTTGGCGCGTCGGCGGATGTGTTGTTGAATCTGCGGGGCTCTCAACAGCTTTGCATGGACGTCATGGTAAACCCGGATTTGGTGCGCATGACCGCTGACGCGATATACCCCGCTTGGTGGGACGCGTTCACGTGCTTGTACCGTGATTGCCTCCCTCACGGCGCGGGTCTGATCCATTGGCTGTGGATCTGGTCGAACCGGCCGTACCACATCCCCGCGTGCGACTTTAACTTCATGATCGGTCCTGAGCAATTCAACTCGGTATGTCTTCCGGATATTGCGCGGCAGGCCGCGACGGTGGATCGCGCGGTGTTTCATCTCGATGGGCCGGGCGCCGCGCGCCACATCGACGCGCTCTTGGAGGTTTCTTCCATACAGGCGATCCAATTCACCCCCGGCGAAGGTACGCCTTCGGCGCTTGCCTGGGCGCCCATGCTGAAGAAGATCCAGGAAAAGGGACGCTCACTCTACATCTTCTGCCCCGCGAATGAGGTGCTTGAACTCTGTAACGTGCTGAGTCCCAAGGGACTCGCCATTGCCCTGAGCACGCCGCTATCGCCTGAGGCGCTCGCAGAACTCTTTGAGTCCTTTCGTACGATTTGGTAGGCCGCCGTCTCATAGGCCATGAAATCAATGGTGGCGCTTTTGGTCGAGACATGCTACACTCTCTCCCACAGAGCGGTTGAGGTGCTGAGGGTTGGCCGTTCTGTAACTACACACGCTACACAAAGTCATTCAACCGTAGTTCTATGTTGAATACGTCGCGAAAGGTGCGGGACTATGGCATACGGAATTTCACGGCGAAGCATGATGGCCGCGGGCGCGCTGGTGATCGCAGCCTGCCCGGTGTGGGCTGTATCGTTCACGGAGGATTTCTCCGATGGCATGACCGGCTGGACAATCGTAGGCGATGTCATCGCGGCCACGGCTACGCCGCCGGATGGTTTCAGCGCGTCGCTGTACGATGGACCCGCAGGCACTCCGGGGAATGACCCCAACACCTACAGTGCCTTCTATCAAGCCCTGAATCTGGGACCAGGCACATTCACCCTCGAATACGATTTTCTGAGCGAACTCTCGGACAACCAATTGTATGAATCCACGTTGGACGAACACTTCGCGTGGCTCGCGTTTTCGAATTCGGGCGGCACCTTCGTCTTGGGCGATATACCCGACGATATGCTTTCCTTGCAGGGTTTGACTGCGGATTCAGAGAGCTTCTTCGGCGGCACGGTGACCGCCAGTTCCATTGGCGGCGACTGGCGGCACTACACGGTCTCTTTCACGACCGCGTATAGCTGGATCATCCCCGCGTTCGATCTGAATGGCCTGAATCGCATCGGTGGCGACAGCACGATGTGGATCGACAATATCCACATCTACAATGAGGAAACGCCTATTCCCGAACCGGCCTCCGCATTGCTTCTGGGCGTGGGCGGGCTTGTGTGCTGGGCAGCCAGGAGCAGACGCCGCAGTTCAAACTGATTGGATCCGGGCAATAACGCTCACATCCACTTGTACTGCTGTTCGATGGCGTCGTGGGGTTTGTAGGTCCGAGCAGCCTCAGACACCGCTGGCCCCAAGATTTCCATTTTATCAAGGTCAATCTGTCCCATCCCTGCCTGGGCGCAGAAGACCAGGTATCCGACCTTGTGTGCGTCAAACCCCATGAGTTGCGCGCCCACGCTGTCCGCGGCGACCCAGTCGGTGCTGGCAACCGCGATGCGGTGGTCCACGGGGGTACCGCCGACAGGCCCGTTGCCTTCCATTCCCTGGAAACCATCGAGCACGGTGAGGTGTGGCCGCAACTGTTGAGTTAGTTGGAACAGGTTGTAATGGATGCCTTGATTCTCGGGACCGCCATGCACCAGGGGTTTGTCACTGATGCCCTTGCGGCCCGAGCCCCAACCGGCCCCCTTGTCTTTGAGGATACCTCCTACTGTCAGGTTTTTGATCCCGAGCGTGACCACCGCGCGATCGTGCGTCTTCATCGGCGCAGTGCTGATGACGAACGCCTCCGGGTCACGCATGTATGCGGAGTACCGAACGGGCACCGCGTGGTGTCTTTCATTTACGAGATGAACCGTATCCCAGGGCAAGTCGTCAATGTCTAGGAACTTCACACGGTACTTCTTCTCCAGGGCGGGATAGCCATAATTGTTGTAGCCGTCGATGGTAGGCCCATTGGCTGAGGTTTCCGCAACGACAATCTCTTCCTGGGTCAACGGAGTGAAGAACTCCAGGATACCTTCCAGGCACTCCGCATGGGTCGCGCTGAGTTGCTGCTCTGTGCTGACGAGGTTCGGCTTGATGATAACGCGCTTCTTCGTCGCGAGGATCTCGCGGATCTGTGGCTCGATACGCTTCAGGGCTTCCAAAACATTCCCGGCGCGGGAATCGCTCTGACAAATGGCCACTGGACTTCGCGCCAGCTCTGATGCAACAGGAACTTCGGCGGCCCGTACGCGCAGCCCATAGGCGGCTCCCAGGAGTCCGCCCGCGGTCAGTTTCAGGAATCCCCGGCGTCCAAGCATACAGCCATGGCCGTTGGATAGTGCGTGCATCTCCCCCATCCTTTCCGTCCGGCCCCCCCTCCGGAACGCTTCTAGAATACCACAGCGCGGGACTCGAGTAATTCAAGGCCAATACCCGCTCAGGGCAGCCGAGTGAGGACGTGCGCATTGAGTATGGCGGGATTTGTTCCCGCCCTCTTGGCGAGGGGGCAATCACTGCCGGTTCGTCCAAGAGCCGGCAGGGATGCCGGCGCTCCCGGTAGGACGTCACACATGTTCAGGTTCGACTTTCCTCTTGTTCACAAGTCGGAAGGCAAGAAGGCGGGAACAAATCCCGCCCTACGATACGCACTCGTTCGGGGAGTAGTGTTACGCCGCAGCATTGGGCAGGGGACGCGCCTATCCTTCATACCGGACAAGTGAGCCATGGCTGGTTCATAACGTCTTCTACCTGCTTGCGGTGACGAGTCTCCACGAAGCGATGGCCGAAAGTACGTCGTGACAGATACGAAGGCGGGTGTCACGCGGGTTGCAGGAACGCAGACAGCCGCGTTACCACGTCCGGGTTCGCCGCCGCGATATTCGTGTCCTCCAACGGGTCGGACTTCAGGTCGAACAGCAGTGGTGGCGCATCGGCTGAACCTCCAGCGCTGTCGTATGCCTGGTTCTTCGGGTTCGTCGGGTCGTAACCCCGGATCAGCTTGTAACGTCCGTCAAACACCATCCGCCACGTGTTGAGACCGGAAAGCACATGAGGCCGACCTTCATTTGTCTGGCCTTCGAGGAGCGGCCGCATCGTTGTGCTGTCCATGTCCTCCGGTCGCGAAACGCCCGCGTAGTCGAGGAACGTCGCGGTAAGGTCCAGGATAGTCGCGGGACCGCCGTGCACATGGCCTCTTCGCACTCCCGGCCCTGACACCAATAGGGGCACGCCCACCGAAGGCTGGAGCGGATACTGCTTGCCCCAGAGGTTGTGATCGCCAAGCATTTCGCCGTGATCGCTGCTCCACACGACGATGGTGTTGTCCAATTCGCCCCGCCGCTCGATGGCCTCGAAATAGCGGCCCAGCCAGCGATCGATGTTCTCGACCATGGCGGAGTAATTGCGCCGGATCGCCGTGTGCACGTCAGGTGGCAACTCGTCGTTCTTGTGCGGACCCGGAAAGGCCGCATTGCGATACCATTCGGCCATGCCTGGGGTGATATCCATGGGAGGATGCGGGCCGGGGAAATTGACTTGGAGGAACCACGGCTGATCGGCCGGAAAGCTTTGAACCAGGTTCAAACCGTTTTGCCCCACCCAATTGTCGTTGTATGCGTCGTCCGCAATTTCCATGGGTTTCGTGAAGGCGTAGTTGTGCTCGGCCTTCCGGTGCTCTTTGTTCCAGGCCAGGTAACGCTGCAAGGTGCCGTCGTCGCGGTCGGTAAGGAACTTGGAATAAGGCGATTCGCCGCGGGCGAGTTCAGGTGTGTCGCGGTTCACGATACGAATGAGGCTTCCCCCTTTGCCTTCGCTGTCGATGCCGTCCGTGAAACCCCATTCATCGAAGTAGACACGGCCGTTGACGCGGTGCCGGCCGTCGGTGCCCCAGTCGCTGGCGGCCTTGCGCAGATCGAATTTGCCGACACCGCCCACGCGGTATCCAGCGTCGCGCAGCAGCTTGTAGAACGTGATGGAGCCGTCGGGGAGGTCTACCTTGTTTGAAGGCACGCCCGTGCGATCGTATTCGCGTCCAAGCGCCAGGCACGCACGCGATGGCGCGCATAGCGGCGCCGGGCACACGGCCTGCGTGAAACGCGCGCCATTGCGCGCGATTCGTTCCAGATTGGGCGTCCTCACCGCGATGCCGCCGTGGATGCTGGTCCAATCTGGCCGGTGCTGGTCCGGAAAGAAGAACAGGATGTTCGGCGGCTTGCTCGCTTGAGCGGTGGCTCTGCGAGTCAATATGTTCAGGGCCGTCACGGACAGCCCTGCGGCTCCTGTCCGTTCCAAGAACTGGCGGCGCGTGCATGTTGCTTTCATTGCGCGTGGCTCCTATCGATCAGGCTGCGCCCTTGGCTTCGCCGGTTTCCGGTTTGGCTCCATAACCCTTGGCCAATTCGGAGCGGCTTCGCTGTTCGGTTTTGTCAGGATCTTCGCCGATCTCCTTGCTAAGCGCGGCATGCATGCGGGCGATGGCAGCGAGCACGCGTTGCTCCACGCGCTTACGCGCGAGCAGTACTTTCCCGAGGTGAATGAGAGCCGCGACGGCACGCAGAGTGGCGAATTGGTGTAGGCGCTCTCAAAGAGGACACCCCGTGCCGCGAGCGCGTCCACATTTGGGGTGCGGGCCAGCGAGTTGCCATAGCACCCGAGAACGTTCGCGTTGTGCTCATCGGACATGATGACCAGGATGTTGGGCGAGCGCGCCGCACCTTGTCCTGACGCCACGCGACTGCCGAGTCCGGCGGCGGCGAGCGCACCGGCGGTGGTCTTCAGGTAGTCTCTTCTGCTCACGGTCCGTCGCGAAGACTCCGTAGTCATGTTCACTCTCCAGAATGCCGGGTGTTTTCTCAGGCTTGGGTTCTGACTTTCCGGGCCCACAGAGGCGCGACGAGATTCGTCTCCCACTGTGCGTAAGCAGCCCCGAGTTCTTCTACAATCTGTGGTTGTTCCGCGAGCAACTCCTGCTTTTCGGTGCGATCGAGGGCAATGTGAAACAGCTCTTCCGCCCCTTGGTTGCGCACGAGTTTCCATTCCTTATTGCGAATGGCCGCTTGTTCGCCAAAGCGCCAGTAAAGGTATTCATGAGGGTGTGCGGCGTTTCGGCCTGTGATGTATGGCAACAGGTTCACCCCGTCGATTTCGCGATCCCCTGGTAGTGCGGCGGCTCCAGCGGCTGCGGCCGTCGGCAAAATGTCCAGGGAGATGACCGGCTTATCGTAGGTGATTCCTTCAGGGAGGTGACCCTTCCATTGAACGAAATAAGGGACACGCACGCCGCCTTCGTATACGGTTCCCTTGATCGCGCGGAGGTCGGCGTTGCTCGATCCATTTGCGGTGGGACCGCCATTGTCACTGATGAAGAAGATAAGCGTGTCGCTCTCCAGGCCTGCCTCTCTGACCTTACCCAAGACCTGGCCGACCGCATCGTCCAATCCGGTCAGCAACGCGGCATATTTGCGGCGTTTCTCATCGGCGATTCCAGAAAAGCGATCGAGGTAACGGGGCTGCGGCTCAAGAGGGTTGTGGACCGCGTTAAAGGTGAGATACAGGAAGAAGGGGTGATCCTTGTGCCGATCAACATAGGCAACGGCCTCGCGCGCGAAGGCGTCGGTGAGATGTTCCTTTTCCGCCACAGGCTCGGTACCTCGAAAGATGGAGTTCTCGCCGTCTGGTTCCAGCTTCACGTACGAGTGGGAACCTCCTAGAAAGCCGAAGAACTCGTCGAAACCACGCGCCGTCGGCACGCGGTCCGGTGAGAAGCCCAAGTGCCATTTGCCCACCATGCCGGTGGCGTAACCTGCGGACTTCAAGATGTTGGCGGCCGTGATCTCGGAGAGAGGAAGACCGAATGTGCTGTGATCGGCATCCTGTCCAGGATTGAACTCGTGACCGAAGCGCTGCTGGTACCGGCCCGTGATCAGTCCCGCGCGCGTCGGACTGCACACAGGGCAGGAGACATACCCCTGGGTGAAGCGGACCCCTCCTTGCGCGATGGAATCGATGTTCGGCGTCGCAATTTCGGTGCTTCCATGCACGCTCAGATCGCCGTAACCCAGATCGTCCGCAACGATGATGATAATGTTCGGTCTGCGGCCTGGTGCGGCGGCGTCATCGGCGGGCTGCACGCCCGATTCGACCGCGCGGGCACGGCCGGCACCCAACAATCCGATTCCACCGGCTGCCGCCAATCCCAGGAAATCACGGCGCCTCAGGGGTGCTAGACTTTCCGTTATGGTCTGGGCTCCGCCATGTCGAGTCATCTGTCATCCTCCCTGTGTAAGATCAAAAAGACCTGTCACACGAACTGCGTGTGGAAATCGGGCAACTGAATATTAGAAGGTGCCAACCCGGACTACCTGAATCATATTAGCATGGGCGATTCACGTGCCCTTCGTTAAACATCGGGAGGATCCGCAAGTGCCAAGGCGCCAACGATCTGAATCTCCCTACCCTCCGCTGCGTTTGGTCTCCTCCACCTGGTATTGGAGCTGCTCCGGCGTCAGCAATTCGGGGGACCAGTCCGCTGGGCGGGGTGACGCGACGCTGAGAGGCACCGGGTCGTCGTTCTGACGCTGCAGTTCGCCGAGCTTCTCCAGCATCGAACGCACCCGCTTGACGTGTTTGGGAAGGGCGGCGAGGTCGGTAGCTTCGTGGGGGTCATGGCGCAGGTCAAAGAGTTGCGTCTTGTCGATGAGGGGGTAGCGGATGAGCTTCCAGCGGCCATCGGTCACGGCGCGTTGCACTTCGCCGTAGGCGGTGTAGAGCCACTCGCGCACGCCACGCGAGCGTCCGCGAAGCACGGAAGCAAGACTGGAGCCGTCGACTTGGGACGGATTGGACACATCGGCGAGGTCGCAGACCGTGGGGAAGACGTCCATTAAATAAACCAACGCGTTGGTCTCGCCGCGGGGGATGCTGGGGCCGGCGAAGACCAGCGGGACGTGCATGCCGCCGAACTCGTAGAGATTCTGCTTGCCAAGCAAGCCGTGTTCGCCGAGCGACAGGCCGTTGTCCCCCGCGATGATGAACACCGTGTTCTCGTATTGGCCCGCATCTCTGAGGGCCTGCAGCACGCGCCCGAACTCGGAGTCCCAATAGGTAATCGACGCGTAATACCGGGCGAGCTTCGCGCGCAGCGCCTCGGGTGTGCGTGGAAACGGCAAGGTCATCTCATCGCGTACGGTCATCTCGCCGTTGTCGAACGAATGGAACGGGGCGAAGGATGCGGGCAACGGAATCTCCGCCGGGTTATACTGCGCGTAGAAGGTATCGGGCGCATATTGGGGATCGTGCGGCTCGCGTCCCGCCATGTAGATGAACAATGGCGCCTCTGACGCGCGGCGGCGGATGAAATCCACGACGTGCCCGGCCACGTCTGCCGCCTGACCGGGGTCAACGGTCTCGTCGAATTCGGTGGTGATGTTCTTGGGAGAGTTGCCGAATTTCCCCGCGTGCAAGGTCGCGTATCCAGCATCCTTCATCACCTTGGGGAAGGTATAGGATGCGGGGTCGACGCCACTGGCCTCGTTCTCGGCATGAAAGAGCGAACGGCCCGTCAGCAGCATCGTGCGGCTCGGCAGACACACGGCTCCCACCATGGATCCCATGGTATAGGCACGCCGAAAACAATAGCCACGCTCCACCACGGAATCGATGTTCGGACTCGTGACCACCGGATTGCCCAGCGAGGCCAGTCCATCCGGGCGCAGGTCGTCCCCCAGCAAGAACACGACATTCGGCGGACGTGGTGCGGCGCCATGACTCCGCGCGCCAAGCAGCGCCCCGCCCAACGCGAGCGAACTGCTCCCCAGGAAACTGCGACGCGAGATTGTGCTCATGGAATTCACCTCGTTCGATGCAGCACATGATACTCAAGTCGGAACGCTGGGACCAATGCGCAGTTGCAGACAAGTTAGGGCGCGAGTAGGCTAAAGCATGTTCTGGCAAGGAGTATACAGAATGGCGATCTACGACGTGCCTCAATTGAGCCTGAACCGTCTTGTCCTGGTTGTAACTGCAAGCCTGTCGTTTGCGTCCTTTGCGGGTATAGCTGACGCACCGTGCAGACTATATGTCATCGGGGACTCGACGGCGGCGGCGTATCCGGAGGATCGGCGGCCGCTGGCGGGGTGGGCGGAGGCTTTGCAGGAGCACTTTGATCCTGCCCGCGTGGTGATCGAGGACAAGGCGCGCAGTGGAAGAAGTTCCAAGAGCTTCCTGGAGGAGGGCGCCTGGGCGCCCATCCGCGACGCATTGAAGCCGGGGGACTATGTCTTCATCCAGTTTGGGCACAATGACTCGAAAAAGGAAGATCCCAAACGGTACACCGAGCCGGACTCGACATATAGGCAGTTCTTGACGACGTACGTCAATGACGCACGCGCGAAGGGGGCGATCCCGGTTCTGCTGACGTCCATCAATCGCAATCATTGGGACGAGAATAAGGCGCTCGTGGACACGATGGGAGCGTACCCGGACGCCGTGCGCGCGCTGGCGAAGGATCTGGACGTCCCCTTGATCGACCTGCACCAGCGGACCCACGACTTGTTTCAGTCGCTCGGCCCGGACGCGACAAGAGGCCTGTTTCTGTATCTTGCGAAAGGCGAGTCGCCCAACTATCCCGATGGCAAGGAGGACGGCACCCACCTGTGCGAGGAAGGGGCCCGCGCGGTCAGCAAACTGGTGGTCGATACGATCAAGGAGATGAGCCTGCCCCTTGCAGATGCGATCAAGAAGTAGCATGCGGCGGGCTTTGGAGTGCGGCGGCTTGCCGCTGCTTTGATGAAGCAGGCTTGCCTGCGGTATGCAAAGAACGTCGGCACGGTGACCTTGCCAAGCCATCGGCAACATGTGAATGGTGGCGCTTGGATGTCACGCCTCAGGCGTGACGAGCGCGGCAGTACTAAGAAGCCAACTTGCAGCGTAACCGGTTTCTCGCTGATTGAAAGGGCGTATTCATGAGCAGATCCTTGCAAGACATCACACGCCGCAACGCGATGAAAGTCATGGCCGCGGCTTCCGTCCCTGTCATCCTTCCTTCCAGGGTCTTTGGCGCGGCGGCGCCGTCGAAGCGCATTACTATCGGCATGATCGGTATGGGCCGGCAGGCGCGGCATGCGAATCTGCCTCCCTTTCTGCAATGCAAAGACACCGTCGTGCTCGCCGTGTGCGATGTGGATGCATGGCGCATGAAAAATGCCAAGCAGGATGTGGATGCGCGGTACGGAAACACGGACTGCAAGGCCTACCGTGACTGGCGCGAGATCATCGCGCGGGACGATGTGGACGCGGTGATGATCAGCACGCCGGATCATTGGCACGTGCCGATGACGCTCGCGGCCATTCGCGCGGGCAAGCACGTCTCCTGCGAAAAGCCGCTGACACTTTCCGTGGCCGAGGGGCGGCTGCTCGCCGATACGGCCCGCGAGAAGGGCGTCGTCTTCCGAACAGATAGCGAATGTCGCTCCAACGAGTACATGCGGACCGCTGCGCAGTTGGTCCTGAACGGTTACATCGGCGCGCTGAAGCGAATAGAAGTTACGGTGCCTACCGGCGACGCCGCCGGGGGCAGCGCGGAACCCGCTCCGGTACCTCCGGAGTTGGATTATGAAATGTGGGTGGGCCCTGCTCCGCTGAAGCCGTACTGCGTCGACCGGGTCCATCCGCGTGAAGGCTACGGCCGGCCCGGATGGATGCGATGCCGCGATACCTGCGAAGGGATGATCACGAATTGGGGCACGCATCTGCTCGACATCGCGCAACTTGCCCACAACAGCGAGCGAACCGGGCCGGTCGAAGTGGAAGGAACCGGCGAATACCCCGCTGAAGGGTCGGGGTTGTGGAATGTGCTGCTGAATTTTCGCGCGCGCTTCCGCTATGCCGATGGTGTCGAGATCGATTACCGCACGAGCGAGGCGCCCTACGTTCGCTTCGAGGGGGACGAAGGCTGGGTGCAGAGCACGTGGTTTGATGGCGGCGGGCTCAAAGCAGGCGTCACGGCGAGTTCGGATTCGTTGCTGAAAGTCGAATTGAAGGACAGCGATGTCCGCGTGCCGGACCGCATGGACAAGGACGACTTCATTTACGGCATCAAGACGGGCGAGCCGGTAATGTCCGATGCGGAGATTGGCCACCGCACGTGTTCGATGGGGCAGATCGCGCATATCGCCATCCAAGTTGGGCGCAAGCTCACCTGGGACCCCGTGGCGGAGCGTTTCCCCGATGATGAAGCCGCCAACGCCCTGCTCACGCGATCGGTACGCGGCGATTGGATGCAAGCCTGAAACTCAGGAGCCAACGAAGATGAAATGGAATCTCTCTACACGAATTTTGCTCGTGGGCCTGATCGCCAGTGTCGCGGCGGATGCCGCGGACGATACGGGTAATCCCCTCTTCGCGTTCAAGAACAGTATGGAAAGCGGAGGGCCCGCTTCTGTTGACGAGCAGGTGAAGATTCTCAAAGAGATCGGTTTTGATGGCTTTGATAACCGCGACTTGAATGATCTTCCTGCGGCGCTCGCGGCGCTCGACCGGGCGGGGCTGAAGCTGTACAGCATTTACTTCACCGTGCGAATCGATCCGGAAGAGGAGCCTTTCAACCCGGGCTTGGAAGCGGCGCTGCCCTTGCTCAAGAACCGGGGGACAGTGCTGTGGTGCAACACGCACAGCAAACGCTTCAAACCGTCTGATCCTGCCGGTGACGAGTTTGCGGTGCCGATCTTTCAGCGCATCGCCGATCTCGCCGCGCCGTATGGCGTACGGGTTGCGCCATACCCGCACATCGGCATGTGGGTGGAGACTCCCGAAGACACAGCCCGCCTCGCGGACAATGTCAATCGGCCGAATTTCGGCACCTCGTTCAATTTGTTTCACTGGAATGCACTCGGGGAACGCAAGTTGCCGCTCGAGGATACTGTGCGATTGATCGCGCCACGCATGTTTCTGATGTCGATCAACGGCGATGAAGGTCCGCATGACATCGGACCGTTGGAGGAGGAGGACATCGACACTTACTATGGCGTGCTCAAGGCGTTTCGCGATGCGGGCTATCGTGGTCCGGTTGGATTGCAGTGCTATTTGATTCCGGGTGACCCGCGAGAACATCTCGGGCAGTCGTTCGCCGTGTGGACCAAGCTGAAGGAACTCTTGGCGCAAGAATCGCCAACGCCTTAGCCCGATGTGCCGTCACTCCTTCGCGGATGTGGCAGTCCCGCTTTCGGTGAACTGCTCTTTGATCCACGTTTCGAGGAGTTGTGCGACGGGCGTTTCGTCACGATCTGCCCGCGTAATCGTGCCAAGGTCTTGCGCGCGAATGCGCTGCCGGGCGAGGGCCTCCTTCTCGTCTCCGGCCAATGCGGGATTCGCAGTAGAAGGCGGAAACGCGATGACATCCCACTCCTGGTAGGCGAAGCTCAGCGCGTGGTTCATCACCCAGGAATAGGAGCGTAGGTATTTCTCCCGCGATTCCGCGTTTGCTTCAGCCGACACCGCAACAATGACCAAGTCGACTCCCATTTTCCGCACGGCCTTGGCATCTTCCTCGAGTTGGGGAACGCTGCGGCCCTCCACCGGCCACGCAGTCACTTCAAGATTCGCGGAGGGGAAGACAGACAGCAGCGCGGGCGCGATCAACGTGTCGTAGGGCGGCATCGCGTGCACGCGGACCGGTTTGCCCTCTTTCAGTAAGGCCAAGGTTTTCGGCATCGCAGGGAAGGGAAATCCAACATCGTCGAGGCTGACGGGCTTGCCCGAGATCTGCTCTGCGATTAGCTTAGCGAACAACCTGTGCCCGTCCATATTGGGATGAATCTCGTCGCTCATCAGCAGTGCAAATGCGAGGGGATCGGCGGCCCGTTCCTGCTGGTATGCCGCGTAACAGTCCACGACAGCCACCGAGTTGTCCGCGCCCACCTGGCGCATCGCCGCCACATACGTTTCCAGCTTGGAAGAAGGTCGTCTGTCCGTCTCCTCGACAGCATTGGGAGTACACAGCAGCAGTTCCGCGCTGGTGGCGCGGCATTGCGTGATGATGGACGTCAGATTCGCCGAGTACTCCTCCAATGTCAGATTCGTCATGTCGTTCAGGCCAAACATCACCGTAACCAGGTGGGGCCGATGCGCCAGAACGTCCGTCCCAATACGGGCCAGCGCATTTGCGGTGTTGTTTCCGCTGATACCGGCGTTGATCACGGTCACTGAAGCCTTGGGATACGTCCGCTGAAGTGCGATCTGCAGCATGTCGGCGTAGGCGCGCCTACCGCCCGTATGGTAATACACACCGGTAACGCTGTCCCCAAAGCACACAATGCGTACCGATTCGGCGCCCGACTCGAGCAGCCCCGCAACGCGTTCCAGCCCTGCGGCCGCAGGAGTCTGCGCTGGAACCGGGAAAACGCCGATGACTGCAAACGCTACGACGAGTAACACGAATCTGACTTTCATTCTCACACTCCTATCCGGTTCCTGAACGCCAACGGGAATGCGTCAGCCCGATGCTTAGAGTTTCCCCAGGGCGAACACGCGATTCTTGGCCTCGAGACTGACCGGATTCGAGTAATGGTAGACTTGGCACTCCGGCCCGGTCTCCTCGGAAACGCGCGTGGGCTGTTCGATAACAAAGTCGGCGAAACCCGGCGCATTGAACGCGACAAACGCCAGGCTCAGGCATTCGATCTCCGCGTCGCGGCGCGAGGTGAGATCGGGAAATGCGACCGGGCCCGTGTCCACCTGATAGAGCTGCTTTTCGATGCTGACATTCATCGTCTTTGTCGGGCATTCGATGATGGCGCGGAGTCCTGTTTTGGCATCTGCGATTTCCGTTTGCGTGACGAGGGGGAGTGCCGCGGCGGTCGCGTCGCGAATCTGCTCCCAGGTGTCCAGCACGGTGACGTCCTGGGCCTCCGCAAGTTTCAGATTGGGCGCGCCCCACATCTCAGCCGTAGACTTGACCGTGCGGTACCGGTCGCTGAGGCGAACCGTGCGCCGGAATACGAGCCACCGGTCGTTGCCCAGGATGGGCAGGAAGTCGTAGTTGTCCTTCATGAAGAGATCGCGTTCCGCGAAGGTATTCTCACTCTTGCACGAAGCGCACTGGTAGTAGTCGGTCCATGTGCCGCTGTTGCTGTCGATGATGCGTGTTCTGCTTTCGACCCAGAAGCGCACGGCGTTGAACGCGGCCGTGCAGCAGATGAACGAGCGGCCATAGTCGAGTGGGGGCATTTCCAGAGCAGGCGCTTCGGCCGCATGCGCACGGGCGGCCGCGAGAGTCACCACGGATGCGGCCGCGGCCTGAAGCGCTTCTCGACGTGTCGGATTGATCATGTGTCATTCTCCTTTGAAGACCGGACCGGCAAGAGTCTCCTTGCGGGCGCAACATCCCCCGGCCCTGCGGGCCACCCCCTTCAAAGGGGGAATTCAGAGGGCCCTGCAGGCCGCGCATTCTGCGCACCCAAAGCCATCGGTTGCCCTCAAGACGTTTCACAGACGACAGACATAGTATTGCACAATTCCCCCTTTGAAGGGGGATCAAGGGGGATGTTCTTCGGGTTGATTTCCGACACACCATCTTCAGAGGAGAATTTGGATGTGGAAATTCACTGGTGCTTCTGCCGATTCTCGTCATCTGGAAAGCTCTCCACGTCGCGCTCCGCCGGGCGAGCCATCTTCTGTCGGTCTCGTCTTTGAAGAGAGCCTCAATTGGAACGGGCGGCATCTTACTCATAGAACCACGAGGCCGGGAGTATCTTGAGCTGAAGCGACAGGCCTCCCGTGTAATTGAAGTACGTGAGAAGCGCCCGGTTCTGTACCCACGTCACAGCGGGGTATGCCCACGCGTCGCCCGGATCGTCTTCGATGTTGCGGAACTGCACCCACGTTGCGCCTTCGTCTTTGGAGATCGCGGCGGTCAGCGGGTTTCTGCTGGAGGCACCCGGGTTGTGATTCCAAATCGCGAGGAGGTCGCCCGTCTCCGGTATGCGGCTGATGGACACCGGCGCGGCGGTGCCCACGAGCGCGGACGCGACCGGCTCGGTCCACGTCTCGCCGCCGTCCGAGGAGAAGCTCTGGTACTGCCCACCGAGTTGCGTGCGCATCAACATCAGGACACGCCCGTCCTTCAATTCGATCGCGGCAGGCTCCCACGATCCATCGCCGGGCTTGAGGCGCTGCGATTCGCGCCACGTCTCGCCCTCGTCATCCGAGAGATAGCAGTAACTGAATCCGCCCTCCCAAGCCTCGAGCAGGATGCGGCCAGACGCGAGGCGAATGCAGCGGCCGTTGGTCAGGCCCGTGTATTTGGCCTCGGGGCTGATCTGCTTGGCAGTCCCCCACGTTTTGCCTTCGTCGCCTGACGTGCGCATCATCACACGGCAGTCCGCGCTTTCACTGTTCTTCTGGCAATAGAAAAGGGCCAGCTTGCCGTCTTTCAGGCGAATGAAATTGACTTCCATGACGTTGCAGCCGCCATCATTCTCGATGAGCGTGAACTTCTCGCCCCAGGTCCTTCCAGCATCAGACGATATCTTTCCGGAAATGCGCGCGGGCCCATGGTCAGCCGCGTCGCCGGCGTAGAACTCCGTCCACCCCAGAAGCAGCGTCCCATCCGTGAGCGGAACAATCGCCGCTTCGCTATTGCGCGGATTCGCCTCTCCCACAGGGGCTACTACGAGGTGAAGGGGTTCCGTAGGCACTTCGGCAGCGCCCAGCAGCACGCCAATGATCGCGCATACACTCAACATATCTTGATTCATCCTTTCTGCCGGGAGCACTGTGCCTGCCCAGCGGCAATGTCCACCACTATTGGCCCTGCGAGTCCGCACGTGCCCACAGGTGATTCGGATCCGCTCTCAAGGCTTCCTGGAACTCTACCGCGGCCTTGTCAGTCTCGCGTTTGCCCAAATGGCCGAGCGCGATGAGGTAGTGCGCCTGTGCCATCGCCTTGTCGTGGGAGACTTTCTCCCCGAACGCGGCGAAGAAGTCCACCTTGGCGCCCTCGGCAAGCTGCCTTGTGCCATCGGCGATCAGCGCGTCGAAGAGCGGCGCCGCCTCGGCGGTTGAGTCAAGCTTCAGCAGGGCTTGGGCCTTGTGAAAGCGAAACTCGGTATTCTGCACGTCCATCGCCGCGGCGTTCTGATAATGAGTGCGTGCGGCGTCTGTGTGTCCTGCGGCTTCGCTGGCGAGTCCCAGCAGGTATTCGGTCCGGGCAGCGGGCGGATCCTGCAACGGCCTGTCGACACCGAGATTCGCCGGATAGTCGAGTGCGGCCGTGAAATCCTCTAGCGCGGCTTGCGCATCACCCCGGCCCAGCGCGGCCAGACCCCGCAGCGAATAGGCATTGACGTAGACATTGTGAATCCCGCCGCCACCTTCCCAGGTGTCGTAGGTGCGGCTCGTGAGCATCGAGACAGCCTCGTCGTATTGGCCGGTATCAACAAGCAACTGGATCTTGCGTGCGATCAAATCGTCACGCTTGAGGACAGTCTCCGGATTCGTGTTCAAAATCGCGAGCCGCTTGTGAGGGTCGGCTCCCGCCTTCTCGTAAATCAATTCCAACTCATAGAGCACACGGGGATCGGTGGAGTTGCAGTGAACCGACGCCTCATAGGAAGTAATCGCTTTGTCCACTTCCTCCTTCCTGGCGTACGCATACCCCAGATTGCGGTGCAGCGTTGCCAGATCGGGACTCGTCTCTCGGGCCTTCTCCCACGATGCGATGGCCCTCTCCGGCTGAATGTCGTACAGGAGATTGCCCAGGTAGTAGGGCGCCCGCCCGTCTTGGGGATTCGCCTCTATGGCCCGTTCCAACACGCGCATGGACTCGAGTCCGTAGGGGAAGCAGTAATCCGGTGGCATGGAGGCGGCCGTTTGGTAGTACTTTGCAGCGGCATCTGCGTCACCAGACTGATCGAGACAATACGCGAGGTAGTAGTAGAGCATGGGGTACGTGGTCCCCGCCGCTTCGCCCGAAGCGTCCAGCCGCTTCAAGACGTCGATGGCTTCATCCCACATCCCCACCCTCATGTAATCGGAAGCCAGCTCCAAATGCGAATGGACGTCCCCGCGCATGCGGACGACCAATGCTTGAAGTGCGGCCTCGGACTTCTCCTTGTCCGCAAGATACGTTTCATTGCCCGCGAAGTAATCGAGCGGATCGATGGCGAGCGCGGCGCGCGCCTGCTCCACTGCATCTTGATTCCGGCCAAGCCCGCGTAGCGCGGCGGACCGGAGGGCCATGGCCCTCGTGTCGCGCGTGTTGGCCGCCAGGGAATTGTCCAGGCGCCGCAACGCACTTGCGTAATCTGCGTCGCGGCAATCCAACTCCGCCAACGCGTACTCTGCTGCCGAGTGCCACGCGAGACTCCACGCGGCCCGATTCAGGTTATCGCGTGCCTCGTCTTCCTCTCCCTGAGCCGCCAGAACCACGCCCAGGTAATAGAGCGATTCTCCATCGCGCGGTCGCGTGTAGTCGCGGGTGAGCCGCTCCACGGCGCGCCGCAGACGCGCTTCGGCCGAGACGAAATCGAGGCGTTTGCAGTCGCCAACGGCGAGCGCCGTGTTGACGCGCGCATCGTCCGGGTCGCGCTTCAATGCCTCTTCGTAATACGGACGCGGATCGACCGTGGGATTGTAGAACTGCTCGAGGCGCAGCCCTGTGAGATAGAGTTCTTCGTTGGTCTTGATATCCTCCGGGGCAGGAGGAGGCAACACGGGCTTGGGCATTTCCTGCACGGGGTAGCTCCGCGGTGTGTAGGAGACCAGCTCCCGGCCATCCGGCGCTAGAACGCTCAAACTCAGCTTCGCTGGATCGATTCCTTCTGGAAGCGGCGTCTCGTCCACAAACGGTTTCGCGGGATCAATGTCTGCTTCTTCCTCGTAGATCCTCACTTCGCCTGCGTTCAGCACGACCCGGGCGCGCTCGCGCATTGACGTTGTATTGACAGCGATATGCGCGAGACGCCGCGGGCTCACCGTCAGATTGATCGCGCCCTCCGGGTTGGCATTGAGCATGCCGCCCATTTCACGCAGTGGAAACCAGCTTTGCGTGATGATCTTCACTTCGTGCGGCTGCATCCAACTGTAGTCGGGCTGGTTATCCGAATAGGCCCCTGCCATGATCTCCGCGTAGGGACCGTCACTATCGGTGAGCTTCGTACGATCCCAGGTCGAGTTGGTTCCCCAGGTCCAGAGCTTCATTCCGGGCGCGATGTTGTGGTCGGCCACATGCGCTACGCCTGCATGTTTGTCATGATCGTAACCCGCAAAGAAATCCTCCTGCGGATTCCATGCAAAGAGGGAGGTCGCGCCGGGGTGACTCTTCCACCAGCTCACATCGACGCCCTTCGTGTAGTCCATGCCGTGGAAAACTTCGTGGGAGATGGGCCAATGGGTGAACTCGTTCTTCCCATGATACGTGGCGAACTGCACGGACGGCGGGAAGATCACTTGATAGCCATCCGTGGCATGAATCGCAACATTGGCCCAGTACAAAACACTGTGCGTGTACGGCGTGCGGTTGAACAGCTTCACCGTCACATCGAGCCGCGAGCACCCTGGAGACAGCGTCATGCCGATGGTCCACTTCATACGATGGCGCCGTTCGATTTCGCCGATCCAGATAGTCTTGCTTCCGTCGGGATTCTCGGTGAGCAAGTAATCCACGGGCATGAAGGTGGTGTTGCGATGGTGGTGAAAAACGCACCACTCCACTCCGCCGGAAATCCAGGCGCCCAGCATGCCGATGAGGTCCGGCTTGATGACGTGCTGCCGGTAGAAGAAATCGTAACCATTGGGCTTGTCGAGCGCTTCGAAGATGCGGCCGCCAATCTCCGGCAAAACGCAGATGCGTACGTACTCATTCTCCAGGTAGAGCGCCGTGTACGTGCGGTCGACCTTTACGTCGGTGAGGCTGTCCAGCATCGCGTATGGATACACCGGACCCCGGGCGCCCTGATAAACGCGCCCCTCCTCGAAACGCGGATTGGGGTCGGCGGGTTGCACCGCATAGGTGGGCAATGTGATCGGCTCTTCCCAAATGCGGACGTCCTCCGCGGCTGCGGACAGGGCGAGAGCCACCGTCAATGCAAGGAGTCCGAGCGCGCGGTTCGTAGCCAGCATAGTCCCCTCCCCTCCTTTACCCGCGGGCACGGCCTCGAAGCCGGACTTGGGTGAAAGGGCACTATAGAATGCGCTGCCGGACCGCGTCAATGCGGCCATGACGATGCGGAGCGCCGCAACAAAGTTCACCCTGCGCCGAGGGTTATCTGTTTCGTCACTTGAAGCGTGACGGGACCGATCAGGCCAGACTCATGCAGGGGCTCATCCATGCGCCAAAGCCTCCATGTGGAGAAGGCGATACGGCCCGCGGGACTGCGTTGGCCATCGAGGAGCCACTGTGGCCATTCAGCGAGCGCGCCTTCCTCGCTGCGAACAGTATCCTCGGGCAATTGCTCATCCCCGATGAGGCGGTTCACCCAGAGGTTCGCGACGCGGATTTCAAGTGTGTTTGTGCCAGGCCGGATATGGCTGGTGATATCCATGCGGAATGGAGGTTTCCAGAGGGTACCCAGGCCGGTTCCGTTCAGCGCGATCCGGGCGATTACCTGCACCTTTCCAAGGTCGAGATAGATACGCCGCTCCGCGCCAAGAAGATTCTGGGGGACGTCGAGGTTCGTGGAGTATGTTGCCTCGCCGGAGAAGTACCGCACGCCCGGATCTTCGTGTTCGTTCAGGGGAATGAGTTGATGCATCTTCACGCGGCCGGGGGCTCCGGTCCCTGAGGGGAAGTGCACTTCCCATGGCCCTTCTACTGCGAGCGAGCGTGGGATATCGTCGACCTGGGTATTGTGTACTTCTCCCGACGCAGTCGTGATTGTGTAGTGGCCGTTGGCGCGCACTTCCAATACCGGCGTCCCCTCTTCTCCGATATGCACTCCCGCGGGTTGCTCCGCTTCCGGTGCTTCATACAGGTGTATCCGGTCCGCATCGGTTGCGGAAAGCGATGTATGACGGCCCTCCACCGTGTACGTCAGTTCCAGGGTTTTCACAATGCCAACGGCGGGGTCATCGCCTTGCGCGAGGCGCGCAACTTGAAAGCTCGATTCTCCCGTATCGAGGATGTGCTGCAACTTCTCACGCACGTCGCGCGTCCTCGCCGGATCATTGAGGATGCCGTAGAGCGCCTTCTCGACGGTGATGGCAGCCGTATCGCTCGTGAGGTGCACGGTGTCGGGGTCTTGTCCTTTCACCGAAAGCCGGCGACCGCCCACTTCGTACTCGACGGAGAGCATCTTTACTTCGTTCACGGCGGGATCGCCGCTCTCCGCCATCTGCGCAATCTGGAAATGGTAGTCGCCCACGTCCACCTTGCGTTGCACTGCATCACGGACATCGCGGGTGCGGTTCGGCTCGCCCGGCACGCCGTACACCGCTTTGCGGATCGTCATCGTTGGCCAGATGTCCGCCGCGGATAGGAGCGCCACTTCGTCGCGGGTGAGCGCAACGACGGGATCCTCGGCGGCAAGGCCGTCCGAGAACACGACGAACACGGACTCGCACGGACCGAGTTCGAGGGCGAGGTTGGTGCTGTCCCCGTTCGCCGCGAACACAGCCGCGGGCTCGGTGCGGCCGTTCTCGGGATGCCATACGTGGGGACGCTTTCCCGAGATGCGAAACGCGCACGCGGCAGTCACACGCACAGGCCGGGGGTTTGCCACGAAATACACATCGGTACTATCGACGCGGCGGTGGATGTACTCGAGACGGGCCGCGCTGGCGAAATCAGGTCGAACGCCGTCCCGCGCAAGAACATCCTCAGGGACCATCCCACAAACGACGCGGCCTTTCCCGAAGGCATGCTGTTTCACGCGGACACCATCGCAATCGCCCCAGACTTCCGAGGCAATGCGCGCAACTTCCTGGTCGCATTCTGGATATCCCGACAGGCTGGGCGACTTCAAGGGACGAGGCCCCACGATTGTGGCGCCTGCCTGTACAAGTCCCCGAATCGCGCGCACCAAATCCGGAGTCATGGTGGGGACGTTGGGCAAAACCAGCATGCGGTATTGCATGCCATCCGGCAGGACGATCTTTCCGTCGCTCACACTCATGCGGGTGAGCACGGCGTCCGCGCTGCAGCTATCGTAGTCGTATCCGTTTCGGTTGTGTTCGTGGAAGCCCTGAGGCGCCGCTTCCGGTTGCAGATAGCAGATGTCCGCCACAAAGCGGCCCTGGCGCAGGAGGTGCTGGCACCGCGCGAGATACTGGTGCCAGGGCGCAGACAATTCCCACCACGTCTGCGTTCGTTCGTAGTGAACGCCCCACGGCCCCATCGTCATGCCGGGTTTTCGATCCGTCCACGGCTGCAGGGCGTAGCGATGCACCACGAAGCGGTTCACGCCCAGGCAGAAGGCTTGATCGCCGAGCGGCTTCAATGTGGCGGGGTGTTCGAGCCAGCGCTCCCGGTCATTGGCCGTGAACGACTCGGCTCCCAGGATGGGTTTGCCGTAGATGTGCGCCGCGGAAGACATCTCCTTGCACACACTCAACGCGTTCCCACCGACCCAGAACTCACTCATAGGCTCGTCTGCGCGGCCGGCATACACCAGATCATCGCAGGGCCCGCCGTAGGCCTCGATGGTCAGTTTCATTCCATGCTGTTTCGCCAGCGTACTCAGGTGACCCGCATAGTTCTCGACGAGCAGGTCTGAAATCGTCTGGCGCAAGTCCCACAAGAAGCGTTCAGATATCTCGAGATTGCCCACAACCCGCCCGGACATCACGGGAAGATATGGCAGGAGGTCGTAGCCTCGTCGTTTCTGAAATTCCTCCCGCATGCGGGCGGTCCAGTTTTGCGCCCCATTCTCCCACGAGTCGATGTGCGTCGCCGAGAGGACCGGACCCGCGGAGTCGCCCGAGTCGGCAATGAGTTTGGCCATCATCCCGTTGAAGTGCGCTTCGATGCCATCCTTGCTGAGTTTGTCGCACTCGAGCCCTCGACCGGAGGGAGGTGCGGGCGCGTTCTCGACGCCGGTGCTGGTGTGGCCAAAGCGCATGATGGTCCATCGGCCAGGTGGCACATCCCACGCGAGGTGGCCGGTTGCATCCATATGCGTGCTGAGGTCGGTCAGGCGCGCGGGCTCGACGCACATTTCCACGGGAATCTCGCCCGGAATCGACGGATAGACAAAGCCGGTTACGAAGCAGGCTTTGTGTTGGATGTCTTCGATGCGATAGTCGCCCGGCGTGGGAAACGCCTGGACCGCGATATCCTTGTAGAACCCCGCGATGGTTTCGGGCTGAGGAAGAACTGCATCAAAACGCGTTGGTCCTTCCACCTCGACTTCACACCACACGACCTTCTGCATGGACTGCTCCGGAAGGATCCAGGGACCGCCGCTGCCGTTCCAACCGGCATCGTTGTTCATGTTCACTTCAAGGCCCAGGCGCTTCGCTTCCGCGATTACGTGCTGAAACAGTTCGCGCCACTCATCACTCATGAACGCCACGGGGCCTGCGGGCACGCCCTGGTCCACTTCCATGATGAGGACCCCGCCGATACCCACGCGCTTCATCGCTTCGAGGTCCGCCGTGATGCCCTCGCGCGTGATATTGCCGTTGATCCAGAACCAGTACACCCAGGGTTTCGCGGATGAAGGCGGATTTCTGAATGAATCTTCCAGGCCCTGTATATCCGCGGAAGAGGATGCGGAAACGAGAGCCAGAAGCGATGCCGCAAGGGCCACAAACGTGCGCATGCCGCAATCCTCCAGGGAGCATTCCACCGAAAGCCCCACCCCGCCACTATACCGGGAATCGGGAAGAAGCGGCGAGCGGAATTCACTTAACCCGCATTGGGACCACGCGGGACGAACGAGTTGAACGCAGTAAGTAGGGCGGGATTTGTTCCCGCCCTCTTAAAGGACTTGGTATCACCACCGGCCTATTCAAAGAGCCGGCAGGGATGCCGGCGCTCCTGGTGGCGCATCTCGCCTCTGCAGGTCCCGGTTTGGTTTGTGCCACTTCGTTATTGGGAAGGAAGAGGGCGGGAACGAACCCCGCCCTACTAGAGGGATGAACGTCATGACCGGACTTCACGGTACGCAAGAGGGCGGGAACAAATCCCGCCCTACGATGGGCCCTCTTTCATGTGTTGACCCTTGCCGGGTGTTTCCGTGGTATTCTGGAGGGAAGGACTGCGGGGCGTAGCCGGGGAGGATCTGGTCTGATTGCTGGGTGCGATCCAGCCGGGGGAACGTGTCATGCGCACACACAGGTTGGCTTATTCAGTACTCGGTCTTGCAGCAGTTGTTTTGTGGGCAATGGCCTCTTGCGGGGCACACGGCGCCGCGGGCGAGGCTGCGCTCGACTTCTATGGCGCGCCCGACACCGGTCCCGCGCCGCTGGAAGTGCACTTCCACTATTTCGGAGATGACGCGTTCATTCAAACGGTCACCGGGTGGCAGTGGGACTTCGGGGACGGCGCGAGCAGTGCCGACGACTTCACTACGCACGAGTATGCGAGTCCGGGCGCATATACAGTAAAACTGACCGTCACTCTGTCCGGTGGGGGCACAAAGACCGTGACCAAGCAGGAATGTATCAAGGTCACTTCCGGTTCAGCCCCTGAAACCACGGAGCAGCCTGCGGAACCCGCCGCGGAACCTGCGGAATCACCCACCGAAGCGCCGCCTGCCGAGGCCCCCGTGGAGGGCGAAGGCCAGGATGAGGGCGAGGACGTCGTGTTCATCCATCACTCGTGCGGCGAGAACTGGCTGAACGGCGGCTTGCACGATGCCCTCGTCGCCAAGAACTACATCGACGAGCGGAACGACATCACGTACGGGGTGGACGTGGAACCGGACCCCGGCAGGCCGGACACGCTCGGACCCGTGTCGGGCGAGTTGACCGACATGCATCACTGGATCCTGTGGTTTAACGACTATCTCGGCTCGGTGCAGAAGCACGGTTGCGCGGATGGCGTGAATCGCATCCTCATCTTCAAGAGTTGCTTTCCAAACAGCCATGTGGAGGCCGGGGACTCCAGCGCGGGCGACCCCTTCAGCGATTGGAAGATGCTGGCCAACTACAAGGCCGTCTACCATCACCCGGGCGGCTCGGGGCAAACGTACGAGCACGAGGGTCACGCGTACCACGCGCTGGAGGACGTGTTTGCGCAACATCCCGACACGCTCTTCATCACCGTGACGGCGCCGCCGGAGTGTTGGGCGGAGACAGACCAGCAGATCGCGGCGAATGCGCGCGCGTTCAACAATTGGCTGACGAAGGAATGGTGGCCCGGATATACTAAGGCGACGGGATTGCACAATGTAGTGGTTTTCGATTGGTTCGATCTCCTGGCTGCGCCGCCCAATGCCGGGGCGCACGCCAACCAACTGCGCGCGGAGTTTGGCGGCAATGCGGGAGACTCTCATCCGAATGACGCGGCGAACGCTCAATCGACGCGTGTATTCGCGTCTGGGCCAGGCAACTTCATTGATCGGGCATGGGCGGAGTTCACAACGAAGCGATAGGATATCGAGGGAGGATGTGGCGATGGGTTTCATGAGTCGCAGGGGGTTCTTATCGCGCAGCGCTCTTGCCGGAGCAGCGGCGCTTGGAGTGGCACGGGTTGCACGGGCTCAGGCTTCCGTCGAGAAGCTGAATATCGCGGCGGTGGGTATTGGCGGCATGGGCAGCTCCAATCTGCGAAACCTTGCGGGAGAGAACATCGTCGCCTTGTGCGATGTGGACTCCACATACGCCGCCAAGGCGTTCGAGGCGTTCCCTGAGGCGAAGCGCTACAAAGACTATCGCGAGATGCTCGCGGCCCAAAACGACATCGACGCCGTTCTCATCGCCACGCCCGACCACACCCACGCGGTGATTGCGATGGCGTGCATGAAGGCGGGCAAGCACGTGTATTGCCAGAAACCGCTCACCCACGATATCTACGAGTCGCGGCGGCTTGCCGAAACCGCGAAGGAGACGGGTGTAGTCACGCAGATGGGAATTCAAGGCCATTCCGGCGAGGGAATTCGCCAGGTGCGTGAATGGATCCAGGCCGGTGTCATCGGTGAAGTGCGCGAGGTGGACGCCTGGTGTAGTCTCACCTATTACCCGTGGGGTCATGCAAATTGGAGTTCTCCCCTCGGCACGCGCCCATCTGAGACACCTCCCGTACCCGAAACGCTCGATTGGAACCTGTGGTTGGGACCGGCGCCGGAACGCCCCTATCACCCATGCTACCACCCGCTCACGTGGCGGAGCTGGTGGGACTTCGGCTGCGGCATGATGGGCGATCGCGGGGCGCACACCTTCGACCCGATCTTCTGGGCGCTCGACCTTGGGCACCCCACAAGTGTGGACGGCTCGGCCACCGACCTCAACAGCGAGACCCATCCGATCGCATGCATAGTGCGGTATGAATTCCCCGCTCGCGGCGCTATGCCGCCGGTTACTTTGACGTGGTATGACGGCGTCAGGGCGCCGCGTCCAAAAGAACTGAGCAAGGACGATGAACTCGGGCACCCCGAAGGCGGCACACTATTCAAAGGCTCCGAGGGCTTTTTGACCTGCGGCGTTTATGGAGAGAATCCCAGGTTGCTGCCCGCCTCGCGCATGAAGGAGTTCACTCCGCCCGCGCCCTCCCTACCGCGTGTCCAAGGCAAACACGAGGATGATTGGCTCAATGCCATCAAGAATGGCACGAAAGCGGGTGCGGATTTCTCCTACTCGGGGCCGCTCACGGAGGTGTGCTTGCTTGGCAACGTGGCGAAGCGTATGGGCACTAAGCTGGAATGGGATCCCGTGGGTATGAAGTTCCCCAACATGGCCGAAGCCGATCCCTTTGTGAAGACGGTCTACAGGGAAGGATGGTCGCTGTAGGCGGATCGTCTCATTGTGCAGGAACGATAAGCGGACTATCCCAGGTGGTTCGCATGTAGCGCGCGTAGCCCGTCGCCTCGGCACGCAAGCGCAGGGGTGCGTCCCCTCCGTCGCTCAATTCGGGGATTGACGTAAGCGGAATTCCCGCAATCACGATCTGCCGAAGTCCCCGGTCATCGTGTCGCACACGCACGGCCGGGTTGTCACAGGTCGCGGCATTCCCCTTCGCAAAGCGCAGCGTCATGGATAGCGGAGTCTCTCCCAGCCCTATCCGCAGTGACATGAAGTCTTCGGCGGGGATTGTTTTGTCCGCATAGATGGACGCATCCATGTAGTCATCGGCCCGCAGTCCAAGATAGAGATACGTATCATCCCGGCATGCGTACAGATCGCCGAATGCGGTTTCCGAGGTATAGGCGATGTATCCGTCGGCCTTGTTCCACGTGTGCAGTCCGAGGAAGGGATTCGCGGGACCGCCGGGAACGTGAACTCCCGCGCTTCGCGAGTGTGCATCACCGGCTAATGACGCACGGTGGATTTCGGGAACGCGGCCCTGCAATTCGGTCATCGCCTGAACGAGACCCTCATAGGGCCGGTTCTCAATATCGACGAGGCCAAAGTTGAAATCCTCCCCGTCGCTGCGGCCGCCAGGCGGTTCATCGAAGTATTGGAACCAATGGGCGCCAACCACGAACGGCATGGAAGCGAGGTCGCGGAGGGTGCGCTCCGTCAGCGCGACACGCTCCGTCTGCGTCTGCAACGTGGCAAACATGTCTGTGGAGGAATTGCGGTTTCCACTCTGGTTCTCCATCGCGGCGGCGTAGTACTCGGACATGAGCACCGGTTTGCCAGTCAATTCGTGCAGAGTCTTCAGAAAGAACGGAAACATCGCGCCGTCCTTCGTGTCGGCGAAGCTCGCGTTTGTGGAGATGACGTCGACAAAGGGCCCCGCCGCCCGTGCCACCGCCAGTGGATAGTGCCCGTTGTAGCGGTCGCCCAAGATGAGGTGATTGGGATCGTAACGGCGGATGGCGTCGTGCATCAGTTGGTAGTAGCGGGTCGCGACGGCTTCCGCAAAAGCATGGATCTTCTCGCGCCCGTTGGCGCCTGCGCGCAGGTGGAGCATGCCTCCTTGCTCCAGCGCGGCAAAACTATCCGCCCCCGCCGCGGTGAAGTCCCGAGTCAGCGCTTCCCAGTTGTTGCCATAGCGCTCGATCAACAGCGCGACAAGCCGTTGTCTCGTTCGGCTGGTAGGCGGTGCGGAGAGATAGCTCAAGAACATCGTCTCCGGGTACCAGCCCAGTTCATTGTCAGAGAACCACCCGAGCAGGTCCGGATCGCCGGCGCGGGGCAAGACCATCTCCTTGGCCAAGCGGTCCACCTCGCGTTCGACTTCCTCGCTGAAGAGATCGCCCCAATGGACCCCGCTGGAAACGCCCAGGTGTAGTACCGGCGTATCCGGGAGACCCCGGTGCAACGCGTGCGGGTCGGACCAGCCCCCAACTGTGTTGAAATTCCAGGCGTGGAAACGCTGAATCGTATCATCCGCCCAGGCGTCAAGGGAGTCATAGAAACGCGCATAGGCGTACTGCGGTTTGGCGGGGTCGGGGGGCAGCGTCTGTCCGGGCCCGGTGCAATTGACGCCCAGTGAGAAGAACTCCTCGCCCCCTGGTGTCACCAGCCACCACGCAGTGCCGTGTTGCGCGAGGGTGTAGTACTGCTGTTCCGCGCGTGATGCAAGGGCCGTCAGCAACAGAAGAGCCATCAGGTAGAAAAGCCGGTACGGACGATTCCGCGCTTGGTGGGGATCGCGCCGAGCGAAACGCAGGTCAACCTTGAAAAGGCGGCCAGACGATATCTGTCGACAATGCGAGACTATACACTTCATCGGAGAATGTTAATTAGGAATCTGAACGATAGTCAACCCAAGGTCTGTACAGCCTTTGGACGCGCTATCAAAGTGTTTGAACGAATGCCCTCCTTACCTGTACGATACCGGTGTCTCAGGGGGAAACTGGGGAGGTTTACCTTCATTGTCAGAGCAGTCAGCCAAGCTTCACACAGCCAAGGATATCGCCCTCCTCAGCGGGGTTTCGCGAACGACCGTGTTCGCCGTGCTGAAAGGGAAGCCCGGCGTTTCGGAGAAGACCCGGGAGAAGGTTTACGCTGCGCTCCGCGACCATGGATTTCAAAGCGGCTTGGTGCAGAAGTCACTGGTGGCGGAGCTATCGAAGATGGTCGGTGTGGTGGTCGGCAATATCAGCAACCCCTTCTACACCGAGGTGATTTCCGGGATTAACGCCGTGCTTGGGCCCGCGGGCTTCCATCACCTGCTGCACCACGGGACCGACGTGGATCCGCAACGCGGGATCGCCGCGTTCGAGAGCCTCGGCGCATACGGGCTACGCGGCTACATTATGGCCGCGGGTGAGATGGAACGATACGAGGAGCACATTCGCAAGGTCGTGGAGTCGGGCCGCCCACTCGTGACGATCATGAAGGCCCCGGGCATCCCCACGCATGTCGTGTCTTTCGACAACCGCGCATGCAGCCGTGATGCAACGGATTACCTCATTAATAGAGGCCACAGGCGAATCACCTGCCTGACGGGCCCTGCCCGATCGGCCACCGCCAAGGAACGCGTCCTGGGCTTCGTCGAAAGCCTGGTGGCGCACGAGATCGAGTTCCATGAATCCATGGTGGTGCGCGCGGGCGACACCTCGGCGGAGGGGTATGCCACCACGCTGGAACTTCTGCGCGACCGCAAGCCCCTCCCCACGGCTCTTGTCTGTTGTAATGACTTAGTCGCCATCGGGGTCTACAAGGCACTACACGAGCTGGGTCTGCGTATTCCCGACGACATCAGCGTTGTGGGTTTTGACGGTATCGAACTGGGCGAAGTCTTGGGTCCTCCCCTCACGACCCTCTCGATCTTCCCGCGCAAAATCGGAGAAAGTGCGGCCGAAATGCTCTTGGAAGTGACTTCGGGCAAGCATCCGCGCGGATTCTTGGAGCACGTGGTCAAGCATGCGCTCATTGAGCGCGAATCCGTGCGTTCCGTGTGACCTTCTTAAGAACCACTCACCACATGGTTTTCCGAAGTGGGCCATCTAATGCTTGAACTATCGTTCACCTTTGTGTAGCATGTATTGAGTATTTTCGTTCAATGCGGCGCGCGCCTGCGTCAGTGCCGCAGGGAGACCGGGACTCCACATGCGAAAACTACGCCAGCGTGTTTCCACACCGCGTGGCCCGTGGATTCCAATGTGGCCCCGCGCATACGATACATGCCATATCCCAGCTCACGGTAAAGGGCATGGTCAGCGATGATGCGACGTCCTTCTCAAAGACTACTTACAGGCAGGGGGTTTGACGGCTATGTCGTAGCGCTTGTACTGGCATTTGCCTCCGCGGCGCAGGATCCATATCCGGGGCCAACGTCTGCCTCTCCCGGGGCCATTCGCGGGCAGATCCAGGTCGACAGTTGGAACATTGCCGCAGGTGGTCTAAAGGCCATGATGCCCGCCTTCACTTCCGCTTATCCAAACGTGGGGGTCACCATCAACATGAGCGGTACGCAACTGCAGGCGCGCTTCATGCTGTCCCTGGTGGCAGGCGTGGGTGCTCCGGACGTTTCCCAGTTGCAGCTTCAGGAGGTGCCCCGGTATTCCTGCACAGGGAGGCTGGCCGACCTGACGCTTGTTGCCGCGAAGTACCGGGATGCGTTCCCCGAGAATGTGTGGAAGGACTGCATGTACGAAGGACGCATCTACGCGATCCCTTGGGATATAGGGCCGTGCGCGGTCTTCTACAAGCGGGATTTGTTTGAGCAGTACGGCGTGGACGTCACGGCGATTCAGACCTGGGATGACTACATCGCCGCGGGCGAACGCATACTCGAAGCTTCTGGCGGCAAGACCAAGATGTTGTTCTATCCGACAGGCTTTCAGGAGATTCTGTTTGAGATGCTTTTGAGGCAGTCCGGAGGCCAGGTGTTCGACGAGAATGGCCGCATCGCGGTGAATTCTCCCGAGAGCCTGGCCGTCCTGAATGTTTTGCGCCGATTCGTGAAGACGGGTATCAGCGCGAACACACAGTACTGGAGCCAGCCCTTCTTCGCGTCGTTCAACACGGAATCCGTGGCCACCTATCCGATGGCGGTCTGGTTCGGGGGGTTCATCCGCGACTACGCGCCGGCGAAGTCGGGAGCATGGGGGGTATTCCCGCTTCCGGCGTTGACGCCCGGCGGGCTGCGCACCAGCAGCTATGGCGGTTCGGCGCTGGTGATACCCGCTCAGTGTGCGCAGAAGGATGCCGCGTGGGCCTTCATCGAGTTCGCGCTGTGCCGGCGCGACTCGCAATTGGGCCACTATAGGAGTTTCGACCTGTTTCCCGCCATGACCACGGTCTACGACGATCCGTTCTTTGATGAGCGCGTCGAGTACTTCGGAGGACAGCAGGTGCGGCGCCTTTTCACCGCGGATGTGGAACGGATCCCCGCGATGAATCGGACCAAGGATTGGGTGGAGACGGTCTCGTATTTGCGCCAGTCCCTCGGTCATTGGTCAAGCGATGACATGGAGAATCCGGAAGATTTCCTGCGGGCGTTGGAGACGCGGTTAGCGCGGAGGCTTGACCGCGAGGTGTCGCCGCGCTCCCTCTCACTGAAAGCTAAGGCACATGGCGAGAGCGTCAACTGATACGCGTGCAAGCGCCCCCGGCCTGTGGCGGCGAATGGCCGCACACAGACATTTCTACCTGTTCATTTCTCCGTATTTCATCCTCTTCGCCGTTCTGGGACTCTACCCGCTCATCTTCTCATTCGTGTTGAGCTTCGCGCGCTGGGACGGTCTCACGGAACTCCGCTGGGTGGGATTCTCCAACTTCGTCAATCTCTTCGGGGACGAGGTGCTCCTCGATGCGATATGGAATACGGTGGTGCTGGGGTTGATGTATGTGCCGCCGATGTTGGCCGGAGCCTTCTTCCTTGCCATTCTGTTGAATGCGTCGTGGCTGCGCTGCCGGGCGTGGGTCCGGGCCGCAGTCTTTCTGCCGGTGATCACACCGATGGTCGTGGTCGCGGTCGTATTCGGCCTGCTCTACGATTTCGAGCACGGCATTCTGAACTACGGCCTTCAGAGGCTCGGGCTCCCCGCGATTCCCTGGCTGCTCAGCGAGCATTGGTCCAAACCCTCCCTGGCGCTGGTCCTGATCTGGCGGTGGACGGGATACAACATGGTCCTGATGCTCGCGGGTTTGCAGAGCATCTCGAAAGAGTTCTACGAAGCCGCCGTGCTGGATGGCGCGGGGCCCTTCCAACGCATGCGTCACGTGACCCTTCCGTTGATGCGGCCCGTCTTCGTGTTCTGCACGATCATGTCGCTCATTGGCACGGTGTACTTGTTCGACGAGATATTCGTCCTCACAGCGGGAGGGCCGGGGACTTCCTCGATGAACATCGGCCTCTATCTCTTCAACCTTTCTTTCTCCGATTTTCGCTTTGGCTATGCATCGACGCTGGCATACGTGACGGCCTTCATCGTGTTTTTGGCTTCGCTTTTCGTCTTGCGTTTTCAGAGCCGGGAGGGCGACTGACTCGTGGATACATTCGAACACCCTGCCCACTGGGACCTTCTCAAGCGAGGCGCCCTTTACGTGCTTCTCGTCGCGCTGGCCCTGCTCTTCATGTTTCCCTTCTACTGGCTCTTCATCTCGGCGTTCAAATCGAAGGAGGCGATCTTCACGCTGCCGCCGCAGTTCATTCCGGATCCGTGGCGTCTGTCCAATTTTCTCGAGGTTTTCCGCGAAACGACGATCGTTCGCGCGTTCGCGAACACCACGGTCATCGCGGCGGGCCACTGCACCCTGACGCTCTTCCTGTGTTCCCTTGGCGGATATGCCTTCGCTGCTTATCCGCACGCGCCGGGGCGCGACAAACTCTTCGCCTTCGTGCTGGCGACCATGATGATCCCTGGCGTGGTGACGCTCATCCCGGTCTTCGTGGTGTTGTGCAAGCTTCACGTCGTGAATACCTACACCGCCATGATTGTGCCCGGGGCTGCGAATGCGTTCGGCATTTTCTGGATGCGCCAGGCGGTGCAGCAGAACGTCTATCACGATCTTCTGGATGCCGCCCGGATCGATGGCTGCGGCGAGTTCGGTATCTATTGGCGCATCGTGCTGCCGCTGCTGCGCCCCGCGCTGGCCGCATTGGGCATCCTTGTTCTGATCAACAATTGGAATAACCTCATGTGGGCCTTCATCGTCCTGCGAACGGAAGATATGTACACGCTTCCACTGACGATCTACTTACTTCAGGGCGAATTGCGCACGCCGTATGGACAGATCATGGCCGCGAGTCTCATCGCCACGGCCCCGTTGATCGTCGCGTTTCTGGTATTTCAACGTCACTTCATAGCAGGCATTTCGAGCGGCGCCGTCAAGGGATGACGCGGCATTCGTCAGCCCGGAAGTGAGCAAGGAGGATGTATGTGCCGTACCGCACGTTTTCTCGTGGAAGTCGCAGTTCTTTTCAGTGCGGCTTCTTGGGCCTATGCCGCGTCCGAGGAGGCGGGCGATGATGGATTCGCATTGAGGAATGGGGATCACGTTGTCTTCTACGGCGACAGCATCACGGAGCAGCGGCTCTATACCACCTACATCGAGGCGTTCGTGATCACGCGCTATCCGAATCTTGATGTCGAATTCTTCGCGAAGGGCGTGGGGGGAGACGCGACGTGGGGCGGCTGGATGGGCAGCATCGAGGAGCGCGTCGCCCGGGATGTGAAGCCCTGCGATCCTACCGCGATCACCATCATGCTTGGCATGAACGACGGCGGCTATGTGCCCTTCGACGAGAAGATACTGTCGGCGTATCAGGAGTGGTATGGCAAACTGCTCGCGCTCATGGGAACTGCCGCCCCCAACGCCCACATTACACTGATCGGCACGTCGCCGTACGACGACTGGGCGCACCCCGACACGCCATTTCATGGATACAACGACTCGTTGCTTCGTTTCGTAGACCATGTGCGGTCGTTGGCCGCGGAGAAGCAACTCGGCTTTGTCGATTTCAACAGGCCTGTCGCGGACTTCATCGGCAAGGCGCTTGCCGCCGATGCCGCAAGCGCGCAAAAAATCATCCCCGATGCAATCCATCCGGGCCCCGCCGGCCACCTGGTCATGGCCGCGGCGCTGCTGAAGGCGTGGAATGCCGAAGGAATCGTGAGTGATGTCACGGTGGATGTGGCGGCCTCAACTGTCGTTCAGGCAACTCACGCGCAGGTCGGCGAGATCATCAATCGCGCATGGAAGCAGCGTGACGCTGCCCTCCCCTTTCCCACGGCCCCCGAAATGGAACTCGCATTGAAACACACGGATTTCTCGGATTCGCTGAACCGGCAATCGCTGGCTATCAAAGGCTTGGAGCCCGGCAATCACGCACTGGAAATCGACGGACAAGCGGTCGTGTCACTTTCCGCGGAGGACTGGGCCCGCGGGGTCAATCTGGCGCTGTATGACACTCCGATGAAGAAGCAAGCGGTAGAAGTTTTGCTCGCGACGGTGAAACGGAATGACGCGGCATTCTCGCGGTGGCGTAATGTCGAGTTCGCCTTGGCGGGCTATGAAGCCACCGCGGACGCGTCAGCCGCGATGCGCCGCATCGAGGAGGAGATTCGAGGCCAACAGCGCGAGAAGGTGAAGCCAATCGAAAGGCAGTACCGGATAACAATGGAGGGGAGCGCCTCTCCCGCACCTTGAGCCGTGTTCGCGGATCGCTTGCGGGCGCTCCGCTCGACACGAAGCTGTGCGCTCCTCAGTTCGGGTCGTAGGTTCATCGAGGGTTCAAGGCTCGTCTTCGATCTATGGCGCGGACTTCCATGGGCAAGGCCGCTTGCCACTCGGGGGTGCAGTTGACCTCATGACACAAATGTGCCTCTGGACTGGTATACTCTAGGTGTTGCGTGGTGGAATCAGCGGAAGAACTACGCCGGAGGACACATGCGTGTGGAATCAAAGACGCCCTGAATTCTCTCTCAGTATTGCCATAATCTGCATTTTGACATTCTGCGCGGGCGCACAGACTCCCAAGGGAAGCGGCAAACGATCAGCAGGTTTGGGCGAGCAGGGCGGATCAATCCACTACTACAACGGAAACATGCGGGTGAACATGGTCCTGTCCTTGGACACCCTGGAAGTCACTTCGCCCAAGAATGGCGCGGCATCCTCGCGTGCCGTGTCATCCATTCTCGCCGGAGCGACCGCGGAACCACAGGCGGGAACAGCCGCCCTTCGCGTCCGGCTTGCTTCGCCCGCGGCGGACGCCGCGGCATTGGAGACGACTGCGGACGCGTTGAGGCCGGAGGGATACGATGTTCGGCCTGTCTTATTCGGGGAAAATGCTGCCCCGAAGGCGGCCAACGCGCAGGTTCCGACCGGGCAAATCAGCGTGAAGCTACTTGCAGGCCATTCCCTCGATGAAATCACCTCGAAGTTCAGTGTGCGCGTGACGGAGACCGTGGCGTACAGTCCAGACACCTACATCCTGAACACCGAGGAAGATGGCCTCTTGGCCAGCATCGAAATCGCCAATGCCGTTTACGAGTCCGGAATTGTGGAATTCGCCACGCCTTTGATCAGCAGACCGCGTGCGAAGCGCCTTATTCCCAACGACACCCTATTCGGCAACCAGTGGCACCTTCGCAATACGGCACAAGCCAGCGCAGGTTCAGGCGCCGTCGCGGGGAACGATGTCAATATCGTGTCCGCGTGGGATGAGGTCAACGGCGAGGGTGTCAACATTGCCATCGTCGACGACGGGCTGGAGCAGACACACAACGACCTTGCGGCCAACGTGAACTCGGATTTGGGCATCGATTTCAACAACAATGACAATAATCCGACTCCGGCTCCGGGCGACAGTCACGGGACTTCCTGCGCGGGGGTGGCCGCCGCAGTGGGAAACAATGGACAGGGAGTGTCCGGCGCGGCCCTGGGCGCAACACTCATCGGAGTGCGTCTGGTCGCTCTGCCCTCCACGGATCAGGATGAAGCGGATGCCTTCGGCTACCTCGTGGACCCCGCGGACCCAGATGACCGCATTTGGATCAGCAGCAATTCCTGGGGACCGCCGGATATCGAACTCACCGCGGAGACTTTCGGCCCACTCGCCAAACTTGCCATGGAAGATGCCGTGGCCAATGGCCGTGGCGGGCGCGGCATCGTGTTCTGCTGGGCAGGTGGCAACGGACGCGAGTACGACGACGACGCGGGTTACGATGGCTATGCCTCCAGCCGCTATACCATCGCCGTGGCGGCATCTGGGGCAAACGGTCTCTTCTCGTACTACAGCGAATTTGGCTCGGCGATCCTGGTCAACACGCCTTCCTCCTGGGACAACGGCAGCATCACCACCACGACCACGGGGAATTCGTATACCTCGGGGTTCTCCGGCACGTCGTCCGCCACGCCGCTTGCAGCGGGCGTGATCGCCCTGATGCTGGAGAAGAATCCGTTTCTCGGATGGCGCGACGTGCAACATATCCTTGCCGAGACTTCCACTCAGAACAACCCCAGCGGTGCGGGATGGCAGACGAATGGCGCGGGGCTGCATTTCAACCACTCCTACGGGTTTGGGCGCGTGAATGCGGTTGACGCGGTGAACGCCGCGGCCTCGTGGATTAATGTGCCCTCTGAGGCGACTCCGCTCGCCAATAGCGAATCCGTCGTAGTGTCCATACCTGACTTCACTCCCGTGGGGGTAACTCGCAGTCTCGCGCTTTCGGGTCCGGCCGATTTCGTGGCCGAGCACGTGGAGATCACCGTAAACGCAACCCACCCTTGGCGAGGCGACCTGCAATTCAAACTCACGGCCCCCAGCGGCACAGTCTCGACTCTGGCCCGGCAGCGTATTGAGGATAGCGCAGACGGTCTCAGCAATTGGCTGTTCACGTCCGTGGCACATATGGGCGAGGATCCCAATGGCACGTGGTCGCTCAATGTGGCCGATTTGGCGGATCTGGACGTTGGTGCGCTCACCAACTGGTCGATCAAGGTCCATGGGTTCATCCCCTCTACCGATCAAGACGGTGACGGCTTGCTCGACACGGTGGAAGGCAACGCCGATCGGGATGGAGATGGTTCGCAGAACTACCTCGATACCGACAGCGACGGCGACTCGCTCAGTGACGCGGCAGAGGCCGCCGCACCGGAGGGGATCGACCCGGACGGCGACTCCATTCCGAATTACCTGGATGTTGATTCCGATGGGGATGGATTCTCCGATGAGCAGGAATGGGTAAACGGAGCCAACCCCTACGATCCCCTCGACACTCCCAGCGTACCCGTCGGTGCGTGGCCGGTGGTCTTGGGACTTGGGATCGCGGGCGCCTTTGCGTTGCGGTCGCGCCGGGGAATCGTACAGGGCTGAGCGAATCCGGCGCCGAGGGCCATCGCCCCGCGTGGCGGCGTTGGAAAGTGGCGCCCATCCGTGTACACTATGCGCGATTCAGCCACGCTGAATTTCCAACACCCACAATCCCGGCGCCCGCGGCGGCTATTCCGCGGGAAACAGGAGACCCATGGCGGAGCAATACATTTTCACCATGCTTGGCCTGAACAAGCATTACGGCCAGAAACAGGTGCTGAAGGACATCAATCTCTGCTTTTTCCCAGGCGCGAAGATCGGCATCGTGGGAGAAAACGGCTCGGGCAAATCAACGGTCCTGCGGATCATGGCGGGGCTGGACCACGAGTTCCAGGGACGGGCCGAGATCTCCAAGGGATACCAGGCGGGAATCGTGGCTCAGGAGCCTTTTCTGGATGCGGACAGCACGGTGCGGCAGACGCTCGAATCGGCATTCGCGGCAACCATGGCCCTGCTGAAGGAGTACGAAGCGCTCGCGGCCAGTATGGCGGAGCCGATGGAAGATGACGCCATGCAGGCCGCCATCGATCGCATGGGTGTCTTACAGGACAAGCTTGACGCGGCTGACGCTTGGAATCTAGACACCCGGCTGAACCAAGCCAGTGAAGCACTCTGCCTCCCCGACGACGACCGCATCATCAGCACCTTGAGCGGCGGCGAGAAACGCCGGGTCGCCCTGTGCAAAGCACTGCTCGAGCGCCCCGACCTGCTGCTGCTCGACGAGCCCACGAACCACCTCGACGCGGAGACGGTTGACTGGCTGGAGGCGCAACTGAGCGACTACCCAGGCACGGTCATCATCGTGACGCACGACCGCTATTTCCTGGACCATATCACGAAGTGGATCTTGGAGTTGGAGGGCGGGCGCGGCATCCCGTGGGAAGGCAACTACTCGACCTGGCTCGAACAGAAATTAACGAAATTGGCGGGGGAAGAGAAGAAGGACTCGCCGCGAGCGCGCGCCTTGGAGCACGAATTGTCGTGGATTCGCATGAGCAACAAAGATCGCCACGAGTTGGCGCGCGCGCGCATGGCGCAGTATGAACAACTGGTTGCGCGCGAGGCGGCCGCGGGCAAACAGGACGGGGCAATCATCCAGATCGCGCCTGGACCCGAATTGGGCGATCAGGTCATCGAATTCCAGAGCGTCACCAAGCAGTATGGCGATTCGCAATTGTTCACGGACCTGTCCTTCATCGTGCCCAAGTCGGCGATCGTGGGCATTATCGGCCCGAACGGCACGGGAAAGACGACGCTGATGCGCATGATCGTCGGCGACGAAAAACCGGACGCCGGCGAGGTCATCCTCGGCTCCACGGTCCAGTTGTCGTATGTGGATCAGGAACGCTCGGAGTTGCTGGGCGATCGCAGCCTGCTGGATGAGGTCGGCGGCGGGGCCGATGAAGTCGTGTTGGGCAAGCAGCGCGTGCCCATTCGCCAGTATCTGTCCCGTTTTGGGTTCAAGGGCGCGGACCAGCAGAAGACCGCGGGGGAACTCTCCGGCGGCGAGCGAAACCGCTGCCACTTGGCCAAGCTGTTGAAAGAAGGCGGCAATGTCATCCTATTGGACGAACCGACCAACGATCTCGATGTGAACACGCTGCGCCTGCTCGAAGAGGCGATCCTCAACTTCCGGGGTTGCGTGCTGGTGACCAGTCACGACCGCTTCTTCCTCGACCGCATTTGCACCCACCTGCTGGTATTCGAAGGAGAGGGGCAGGTCCGCTGGTTCAGCGGAAACTACCGCGAATACGAGGACTGGCGCATGAAGGAGTTCGGGACCAAACTCTTTGAGAACCGGCGCAGCCGCTACCGGAAACTGGTGAAACACTGAAGCCACGCCTTGCCGCTTACTGGGCCGCGGCCCCCGGAGGATTGTCCGCTGGAGACTGCCCGGCGCGCTTTGCATCAATTGCCTGGATCCACTCGAGGCCTTCGTTCAGCACGGCCCTTGTGTTTTCTTCATCCAGCCCGACGTGATCCGAGTCGTACAGAGTGCGCTCCTTAGGTTCATTCGCCGCCTCGAACAGCGCGTCCGCGGCGGCATTCGGAATGAGTTGATCGTGTGTGCCGTTCTGAAAGAGCAGTGGGCGCGGCGCCACCTGTCCCACGTATTTCACGGGATCCGAGGGCGCGGTCAGATACGTCACGAGCGTCTTCACCAGCCAATGGGCCTTGCCCAATTCGGATTTTGCCGCGTCGCTCGATAGAAGCTTGTCCAGATCGCCGCCGCCATAGCACATCACCGCCGCCGCGATGCGCGGCTCGAAGGCAACGGCGGTGGCGCCGGTAATCGCGCCGAAGCTAGCGCCAATGAGATAGATCCGATCCGGCGCAATATCGGACCTCGTGACCAGATAATCGACAAGCCGGCGCGTTTCGAGAACATTGAGCGCGCTACGCCGGCGCAGGCCCAGCGCATCTTTCAGGGGATTCCCCTTCTCCAGCTTCCGCTCGCCGCGCGTGTATTGGTCGAAGCACACAAATGCATATCCCGCTTGCGTAAACGGCGCCGCGATCTGCTCCATGAAGCGTTTGTCTTGCCCAATGCCGTGCAGGAAGATGACGCAAGGGTACGGGGCCGTTCCGTCCAGGGGCAACGCGAGCAAGGTTGGCACGGCCATTCCCGGGACACCGTCGAAAACGAGGTCATACAGTTCGTAGTCCGGCTTCTCCGTCACACTGCGGATGTTCACCGCCAATGGCGCCTGCGGATCATAACCCTCATAGAAGCGCGCATCCGCAATCTGCTTGGCGATGAGTCCAATGACGAGCACCGTGAGCATGGCCACGGCGAGGACGAGAGCGACTCTGCGCAAAAGCATATTCCGATATACTCCCTGCTTTCACCGGAGGCAAACCAGCATGCACGGTGAAGCTGGCCTTATCCTAATCGATTCGAGCTACTTCTTTCACCGTGCGTCCCAGAGGAGATACATACGAGCGAGATGCCTTGCGCTTCGTTGGATTTAACACAGGCATTCTCCTAGACTGTGCCGGGCGCATTCACATTGGACGGGGGAGGCCAAAACATCATGCCCGAATCAAGTCACCTGCGGGTCGAGCGGCTCTATTTGAAGAAGATCAAGGACCGCATCCGGGAAATCGGCGAGCGCTTCCTGTACACGCCCACGTTCCCCATCGAAGACGTCTCCGCAGCAGATACGAAGGAGCATCTCACGCTGGCTCAGGCAAAACGCCTGCGCTTCGTGCCGGTGGGAGGCGGTCATCGTTGGGGAGAGAACTGGGGAACAACGTGGTTCCGGTTGCGCATCCGGGTGCCTGCCGCATTCCGCGGCGAGTGCACCGTGCTCCTTTTCGACCTCGACAAGAGCGAATGCCTCATTTATCGCGACGGCGAACCTGTACAAGGATTGAGTTGGGCGCGAAAGGAATACATCCTCCTAGAGAAGGCGCGCGGCGGCGAGCGCATTGAACTATACATCGAGGCGGGCGCGAACGCGCGTCTGGGCGCCTTTGACATCCGGACGATGGAGCAACCACGCATCGCCGCACTAAATCGCGAGGTGTGGGACGCCTACTGGGATCTGTCTGCGCTGTACGATATCGTCGATCCAACGCAGTATTTTGACTGGACAGGAAAGCCTTATCATCTGCCCGACACCGGCGACCCGCGCCGCGCCCAGATCATCTTCGCGTTGAACGAGGCCGTGGACCTTTTCGATTACGGCAATCCGGTTCGCGCGGCCTTGCGTGAGCAGACGCGCGCGGTACGCCGACGATTGAAACCCCTCTACGAGTGCCCGGCCACGGCCTCGGCGCAGACTTTCGCGGCGATGGGCCACGCCCACATCGATGTCGCCTGGCAATGGCCGCTTGCGGAAACGGTGCGCAAGACGGGGCGCACGTTTGCCAACGTGCTCGAACTTATGGGGCGTTATCCGGAACTGATTTTCGCCCAAAGTCAGCCACAGCTCTACGAGTACGCGCGCGACCGGTATCCCTCGCTTTTCAGGCGCGTCCGCGCGATGGCCAAGAAGGGGCGGTGGATCCCCACGGGGTGCATGTGGATCGAGCCCGACTGCAACATCACGGGCGGCGAAAGTCTGGTGCGGCAAATCCTCATCGGCACCCGTTTCTTCAAAGCTGAATTTGGTTTCGACGTGGCAACCTGCTGGCTGCCGGATGTGTTCGGTTTTAGCGCGGCACTGCCGCAGATCCTTCTCCGCAGCGGCATTCGGTACTTCTTCACCACGAAAATCGCGATCAACCAGTTCACCTGTTTCCCCTATCACACGTTCCATTGGGAAGGCACCGATGGCAGCCGCGTGCTGGCCCATTTCATGCCCGCCGAGGAGTACAGCTCGCAGGTCGAGCCTTGGTTGATTCGTACCGGCGAGCGCGAATACGTGGAAAAGGACCGCTGCCCCATACAAATTCTTCCGTATGGGCATGGCGATGGAGGGGGTGGCCCGGCGCCCGCACACATGGAGCGTCTGCGCCGATATCAGGATCTGGAGGGTATGCCGCGCGTAACGCCCATGACCCCCAGGGCCTTCTTTGAGCGATTGGAAAGGGAATCGCACGATCTGCCCACCTGGGTGGGCGAGCTGTATCTCGAGTTGCACCGGGGTACGTACACGACACAGGCTCTCACCAAGAAGCACAACCGGCAGGCCGAGTTCATGCTGCGCGAAACCGAGATGCTCGCCGCATTGAACGTGGCAACAGGCGCGCCGTACGCGCAGAGGCGTTTTCATGAGGCTTGGAAACTCGTCTTGCTGAATCAGTTTCATGACATCCTCCCCGGCAGCTCCATCGACGAAGTCTATGATGAGTCGGAGCGGCAATACGCGCAAGTCTTCGACGAAACCGCGGCAGTGAGAGAAGCCGCCCTCGAGCACCTCGCCGCACACGTCGAAGTCCCTGCTCAGGGAACGCCCATCCTCGCTTTCAACTCGCTGTCGTGGGAGCGACGGAGCGTCGCGACCTTTGAACCCAGGGGGCTCCGCAAAGGCGGAGCTTATGTGGCCGTGGACGCGAAGGGTCATGAAGCTCCGGTTCAACTCGGCGAAGATGGCCGGGCGCGTTTCATCGCCACCATACCATCCATCGGTCATGAAGTCTTCGCAGTGAGGAGAGGGTCCGTCGCCGCCGCCACTGTGCAGGCAACCGCGCGACGCATGGAAAACGAGCGTGTTCGGCTTACCTTCGATGCGAGAGGTCGCTTGCGCAGTATCTATGACAAGTCTGGCGCGCGCGAAGTCCTCGCGCCCGGAGAGACGGGCAATCGTTTGCTTCTGTTCGAGGACAAGATGGCTACCTGCGGCCCTGCCTGGGACATTGATGTTTTCTACAAGGACAAGTGCCTTGAAACGGACGGGCAACTGCAAAACGTAAGCGTGGTGGAGACGGGGCCGGTCCGTGCCGTCGTCCGTTTCGTGCGATGCATTAGCAAATCAAGGGTCACTCAGGACGTGGTTCTGTGGGCGGATTCGGCCCGAATCGATTTTCAGACCACGATCGAGTGGGGCGATGAGAAAGACGTCCTTCTCAAGGTCGCCTTCCCCGTCAACATCCGCTCCGAGAAAGCCCGGTATGAGATTCAATTCGGGAGCATCGAGCGGCCTACGCACTGGAATTACCCGCAGGACATGGCCAAGTTTGAAGTTCCCGCGCAGAAGTGGGCCGACCTGTCCGAAGGTGACTACGGCGTGGCACTGCTCAATGACTGCAAATACGGGTACGACGTGAAGGGCAACGTCCTGCGCTTGACCTTGCTTCGCGCGCCCAAATGGCCCGGGAAGACCGCGGACGTGAACCAGACTCACCATTTGGCCTACGCCATCTTCCCCCACGCCGGAAGTTTCGCCAACGGCGTGGTTCGCGCGGGATACGAACTCAACACCCCCGTGCTCACAAAGCCCCTGGGCAAACGCTCCCGCGCACAACGCACGTTGCTGCCGGCATCGATGAGTCAAATGTCCATCACGGGCGAAAACGTCATCATTGAAACGATCAAGAAGGCCGAAGATGACGACGGCATCATCGTGCGGCTTTACGAGGCTCACGGCTCGCGTGGCCGAAATACGATCGAGACAGCATTGCCTGTGGCGCGGGCCTTTGAAACGGACCTCATGGAACATCACGAACGAGAATTGACCGTGCGAAACGGGAGCATCGCGCTCTCATTCAAACCGTTTGAAATCAAGACCGTGAAATTGCTGCTCCGGAAACAGAGGAAGGGTGCGCGGTAGCCGCTTTGAAATTGACTCACACAGTGCCGGCGATGCAACAAAGACACAGGCGAGGGCGCTTGTGCGCAGTCTGTCTCCGTCCCGTGTCTGTTTTTGGACCCTTGAAGTCCTGTTGTCACCGAGGTCCAGAGGAAAGGAGGAATCAACCAAGGCATTGCAAGCGCGTGTGACACAGGCGCCCTGGCCTGTGTCTTAGTTGTTTTGCCCTGGGCATTCATCCTCTCACGCGAATCCTCGCTTGCGCAAAAACCTCCCTGAGCTTCGACAGGGCGGCGGGGTGCACTGGGAGCACCCACCGTCTTTGCTGGCATCTTGAAGAGCCGGCAGGGATGCCGGCGCTCCTGGTGGCGCTCCCAGTGGAACAAAGAGAAGCGGCGCCCTCCCCCTTGGGGATGAGCGCCGCTTGCTGCGAACTCTCTCGAAAGCCCTCGATTACGGAGCTTGATGATAGATTATTGGACCGCCAGCCGCACTTCCATCCGGAAGCAACCGGTAAGCTTCAGCGGCATACGCCTTGGGATCCGCTTCGTCACCCCGCGAACGGGCAAGGAAATCGAAATCAAGCTTGCCGTTCTTGTTCACATCGCGGCTAGCCAGATAGGCGGTTCGCAACGCCAGCACAATGAACACGTCGTCCGGGTTTGTCACTGACCCGACAAAAGCGGCCTCATTGGGCGGCACTACCACTCCGTGGGTGTTCTCTTCGGGACCCTTTGAAACAAGGACAAACCCATCGTAGCGAGGCGGGGGATTCCGGAGATTCGGGGCATTGCTGCGAAACATCTCAAATTCTTCGTTCCACAATTGCCCATCCCATATGCCGCCCGGCTGAACCTTTTCAATTTCACGATGAATCTTGTCCATCTGCTTGGAATAGTAAGGGGCGTAAACGTATGGACGTGCCTCTTTCTTGAGACGGCCCGCAGGCAACAACACGCCGTTAAACAGCCCAGAATCGACAGCAACCAGCTCGTCACCCCCCACATTGTATGGCTGGTATTCCAGAAGATCGATGTTGTCGTTACCGTTGGTATCGTACCCGGAGCCCTCGGAAAAACGGTCGTAGTAGTCGAGTGCCCCCAGCATATTCGCAAAGTTCAGGTGCGTCCCCAGAAAGTGAGGGACAGGATCAGCGCCCGGCGGCGGCAGGCGGAACCCATATGCTGGCGGATAACTCTGATTCTCAGTGAAGTATTGGGTAAGCGCGGTGCTGAGCACGCGGAAGTCGCCTTGGACGTCTGCTATTTTCGCCTTCTCCAAAGCCTTCGGCAGGCCAACCGACACCAGCCCGGCCAGGATGGCGATAATCGCAATGACTACAAGGAGTTCGATCAGGGTGAACCCCAGGGGGCGCGCCGTATTCATGAAGCAGATCTCCCCAGTTGTGGACTCGAGCCTTCATTTGGATGATACCACGCGTTTGGGGGTGCGTCAAATGAAACTATTGAATTCCGGGCAGTTAACGCTTAGCATAAGGGGCCCAATTGACTGAGTAAACTGCGAAATTTGACACTACATGGTACGTTTGAATGACGCCCAGATGCTGGCCGTGACCGCCGGCGACGGCCCCGCCCTCGTGCTCGCGGGGGCCGGCTCCGGCAAGACGCGCGTAATCGTCGAGCGCCTGGCTTGGCTGGTCTCGGAACGCGGCATCGACCCGCGCAACCTTCTGGCCCTCACCTTCACCAACAAGGCGGCCGGGGAAATGCGCAGCCGCACCGCCCAACGCCTCGGGGTGGAGGAACTTCGTGCCTGGATTGGCACCTTCCACTCGTTCGGACTCTATATATTACGCAGGGAAATCGCCGCCTTGGGCCGGGACAAGACCTTCACCGTCGCGGACGATGCCGACCAGTTGTCCCTCATGAAGGCGCTGGTCAAGGATCTTCCCAAAGGCATGGCTCCCGTGTCTCCCCGGGAAGCGCTGTCCTGGATCAGCCGGAACAAGCAGGACCTGTCCTCCCCGGAACTGGAGGAAGAAGACCCGAATCAAGAGACCCTCCGCTGGCTCTGGCGAAAGTATCACGCCCGCTTGGAAAAGGCCTCCGCCCTGGACTTCGATGACCTACTCGTGCTGACTGCCCGGCTTCTGGAGGAACACCCGGATATCCGGGAGAAGTACCAGCGGCGCTTCCGGCACGTTTTGATCGATGAGTATCAGGATACGAACCGCGCCCAGTACCTCATCGCCCTGCGCTTGAGCGAAGCGCATGGCAACATCTTCGCCGTGGGCGACGAGGACCAGGGCATCTACTCGTGGCGGGGCGCCAGCATCCGCAACATCCTGGATTTCGAGAAGGACTTTCCCAACACCCGCGTGTTCCGGCTCGAGCAGAATTATCGCAGCACCTCGCCCATCCTGAGCGTCGCAAACGCCGTCGTATCGAACAACGTGAACCGACTCGGCAAGACCCTCTGGACCGCGGCAAAGGAGGGCGAGCAAGCCCGGTTCTACCTGGCCGAAGACGGCGACGCGGAAGCCCGGTTCGTCGCCGAGGACATCGTCAGCCGTGGGCTAAGCCCGAGGCAGGTGGCGATCCTGTTCCGGACCAACGGTCAGTCCCGCCCGCTGGAAGAAGCCCTCCGGGTCAAAGGGCTCGCCTATTGCATGGTCGGCGGCACCCAGTTCTACGGGCGGAAAGAGATTAAGGATGTTCTGGCATATCTGCGCGTGTTGGTCAATCCCAAGGACGACCTCTCGCTGCGCCGCATCCTGAACGTGCCCGCCAGGGGTATCGGGGCCACGACACTCGAACAGTTGGACGCATACGTGCGTGACCGGGCGACGCCGCTCCTGGATGTCTTGCGCGAGGTGGAGACCGACCAGTCGCTCTCGGGACGTGCCCGCACGGCCATCGGCGAGTTCGTGCACCTCATGGACGATCTGTCGCTCAAGGCGAAGACAACGGCCGTGCGCCCGCTGGTCGAGGAACTCCTGCATCGAACCGGCTACCGCGACTTCGTGGCACAGACCGACGAGAAGGACTTTCGGACGCGCCTCGAGATGCTCGACGAGTTCCTGTCGTCGTGCCAGCAATTCGACGAACGCGGCAGCGGAGCCCTGCTGGAATTCCTCCAAGACCTTGCCCTTTTCTCCGATACCGATGACTGGGACGACTCGGCCCCGAGAGTGACGCTCATGACCTGCCACGCCGCGAAAGGTCTTGAGTTTGACGAGGTGTACTTGGTAGGTTTGGAGGAGGGTCTGCTGCCCCACGCGAGCGCCCAGGACTCCGAGGCCGAAGTCGAAGAGGAACGCCGCCTGTGCTATGTGGCCATGACGCGCGCCCGCAAGGGGTTGACCTTGAGCGCGGCGCGTGAGCGGCTGCTCTATGGCGAGCGGTCGGGGCGCAGGGTATCCCGCTTCGTGGGCGAGATCCCCCAAGAGTTGCTGCGCGTCATCGGCGAGACCAGGACCGCGGACCGGCCCTTACCGGAGGCCGCGGCCCCGGATACGGCGCGGATCAAAATGGGGACGCAAGTCTGGCACGCCCAGTTCGGCAAAGGGACGGTGATGTACACCTCGGGTTCCGGCAACAGATTGCGCGCGCGCATCCGGTTTCAGACCGGCCGGTCGCGCGATTTCATGGTGAGCGCCGCTCCCCTGAAGATACTGGATGGAGACAAGCGGTGAGTCTTGAAGAATTGCGCGCGAAGATCGACGCGCTCGACGCCCAGATTCTGCAATTGCTGAATGAACGGGCGAAGTGCGCCCTCGCCATCGGCGAAATCAAGCGCAATCACAACGCCCAGTACTACGTTCCCGAACGCGAAAAATCCATCTTCGACAAGGTGCGCGCGGAGAACCCCGGCCCGCTGCCCGACAGCTCCATCAAGGCGATCTACCGCGAGATCATCAGTGCCGTGCGCGCGCTGGAGAATCCGCTCAAAATCGCCTTTCTCGGACCCCGCGACACCTTCAGCCACATGGCGGCCCTCAAGATCTTCGGGTCCAACGCCGAGTTCCTTCCCGTCTCCACGGTCGACGACATCTTCACCGAAGTGGAACGTAAGCGCGCCGACTACGGGGTCGTGCCCGTGGAAACGGCCATGGGCGGCGGCGTCAGCGACACCCTGGATCGCTTCATCTCCTCGGACCTCAAGATCATCAACGAGGTCATGCTCCACGTAAGCCAGAATCTGCTGTCCAACAGCCCGTTGGAGGACGTGAAACGCGTCTACTCCAAATCGCAACCGTTCGTGCAATGCCGCAACTGGCTCAAGGCCAATCTGCCCAACGCGGAACTCATCGAGACCACCAGCACCGCGGAAGCGGCCCGCATCGCGGCAAGCGAGCCGGGCGCCGCGGCGATCGCCAGTACACTGGCCGCGGAAACCTACTCGGTCCGCATTCTCATCCGCGGAATCGAAGACAGCCCGAACAATTTCACCCGCTTCTTCGTCATCGGGCGGCATATGGCCAAACCCACGGGCAACGACAAGACGGCCATACTCTGCTCCATCACCGATCACCAGGGCGCCCTGTACGAGTTGCTGCGGCCCATGTCGGAGGAAGGGATCAACCTCACCCGCATCGAGTCGCGGCCTTCGCAGCGGCGTGCATGGGAGTATGTGTTTTTTATAGACATGATGGGCCATGTGGAAGACGCGCACATCAAGAACGCGCTGGACAGGCTCGCGAAGCAAAGTAAGGAACTCAAGATTCTGGGCTCCTTTCCGCACGGCGAACTGGAGGATTGATGGCCGGACATCCGGCGCTTCGCCGATGCAGGCTGCATGATACCGGTGACCCGGGAATTGGACGAATCCCAGTAGAAGACGAAACCGACAGAAGTCAGTTCGCCCGGCGGAGAACAAGTTCGAGAGAATGCCCGATGATGAGAATCGACAAAGACACCAGTGAATTTGTGCGTATAATTCCCCCTTTGAAGGGGGTGGCCCGCAGGGCCGGGGGATGTTGCGCCCCCACGGCGACTTCTGTCGGCCCTGTCTTAGAAGGAGGAATACCGTGAAGAAGGCGTGGCCCATCCTCGGAGTGCTTGCCGTGGGCGCCCTGGCACTCTACTTGGTGAATGACTACTACACTTCCCGCCTTACCCCCGAGCGAATGCAGGAGATCAAGCAAGCCGCCGCACGCCTGGCCGAGGCGGAAGCGCCCGCGACGCCCGAGGCGGAGACCACGACAACGGAGGGCGGCGCCGAATCCAGCACGTCTGAGCCCGCAAGTGTTCCCGAATCTGGAGCGGTCGAGACTCCAAAGGCCGTACCCGACCGCATTGTGGCCATCGCACCGGAATCCATGCCGGATACCGCCCCGGCGGAATTCACCGTGGCCTTCGAATGCACCAACGGCACGTTCGCGGTCGAATGCCACCGCGACTGGGCGCCCAATGGCGTCGACCGCTTCTATGAACTCGTGAAGATCGGCTACTTCACGGACATGCGCGTCTTCCGCGTCGTCGAAGATTTCGTTGCGCAGTTCGGCATCTCCGGCGATTCAAAGCTCTCACGCGAATGGCTCATGTCGAAGATCCCCGATGATCCCGTAACCGAGCCCAACGTGGAGGGCACGCTCACTTTCGCAGCCGGCGAGGCGCCCAACACCCGATCGGCACAGCTCTTCGTGAATCTCGCTGACAACTCCGCCCAATTGGACCCCCGGGGTTTTGCCCCGATTGGGAAAGTTGTGTATGGCATGGAAACCGTGAAGGGGCTCTATTCGGGTTATGGCGAGCAATTGACCCAGCTCCAGGGCCAGATCGTGGAGGAGGGCTACTCGTTTCTGGACTCGAACTACCCGAATCTCGACTCCATCAAGCGCGCCATTTTCGTGGAACGGATCGAGGACGCGGAGGCCACGCCCCCACCCGCACCCGCACCACGGGAAAAACGGCCCATGGAAACCGCCCCGGCCACGTTTAAGGTCGGCCTGGACACGACCGAGGGCAAGATCGTCCTGGAATGTCACCGGGATTGGGCCCCGCTTGCGGCGGACCGCTTCTACACCCTGGTCCGCGCGGGCTACTACGATGGAAGCCCGTTCCACAAAGTCATTACAAAGCCGGAGCCCTTTATCGCCCAGTTTGGCCTGAATCCCAATCCGTCCGTCACAGAGACGTGGCTGGATGAAAAACTCGACCCGGAACCTGCAACGCAGTCCAACACGATCGGACGCGTGGCGTTTTCCCTGGAACTCGGGAAACCGGAAACGCGCACCGCGCAGGTGTTCATCAATCTCGCGGACAACAGCCGGCTCGATAAGCTGGGCTTCGCCCCCTTTGGAGAGGTCGTCGAGGGCATGGATGTTGTCTCCAAATTGTACGACGGGTACCAGGATGATATCGACATGGCCAAGCTGATCTCGCGAGGCGATCTGTATTGGGTTGGCCCCTATTCGCAGTTTGACAGCATCACGAAAGCCCAGATAGTGGAATAGTTCCGGACCGGCAGGCTGGCTAACACTGGCGAAGGACGCGCGAGTGTCCTCACCATCGCCTCACTTGCCGCAACGCTGCTAAGCACAAAGGAGACAGGCACAGTGGCTTCTCAGGCACCCGACGTGTTTCAAGTGAAGTTCGAGTGTTCGAATGGCACCTTTGTGGTGGAGTGCAACCGATCGTGGGCCCCCCACGGCGCCGACCGGGTGCATGAACTCGTGGAGTCGGGTTTCTACGACGCGGCTCGTTTCTTCCGCGTCGTCATCAGTCCCCGCCCCTTCGTCATCCAGTTCGGACTGCCTGGCGATCCTGCTATCGCGAAGCAATGGGCTGACGCCGTCATCCCGGACGACCCGGTCAAGCAGACCAACGCTTCGGGAACGGTCACCTTCGCCATGCGGGGACCCAACACGCGAACGACCCAGTTGTTCATCAACCTTGGCGATAACGCCTTCCTCGACAGCCAAGGCTTCTCGCCTTTCGGCCGCGTGCTCCAGGGAGCCGACGTCGTGAAGTCGATCAATGGCGAGTATGGAGAGCGGCCCGACCAGGGGCGGATACAGAGCATGGGCAACGCCTATCTCGAGCGCGAGTTCCCCAGATTGGATTACATCAAGACGGCTTCCGTGATAGGCTGAAGCCCGGGTTCGGGGTTCTTTAGGGGTCGAGCCGGGCACGCCATCGCGTGCGGAAAGGCGCATATGAGCAGTGTGGTTCGCTGGGGAATTCTGAGCACCGCCCGGATTGGGAAGGCATTGCTTCAGGGCATCGGCGACTCGACGGGCAACTGCATCCAGGCGGTTGCGAGCCGTGAATGGACGCGCGCCAGCGAGTGGGCAAAAGAGCACGGAGTACCTCGGGCCTTCGGCTCGTACGAAGACATGCTCCATTCCGGTGAGATCAGCGCCGTCTACAACCCCTTGCCGAACAGCATGCACGCCGAGTGGACCATCAAAGCGCTGGAAGCCGGCCTGCCCGTGCTCTGCGAGAAGCCGTTCACCCTGAACGCCGCCGAAGCCCGCCGCGTTGCCGCCGTCGCCAAGCAGAAAAACCTTCCCGTCGCGGAAGCGTTCATGTACCGCTTCCACCCCATATACGGCCGCCTCATGGAGACCCTCCAATCCGGTGCGATTGGCAAGGTCATGTCGATTCGCTCCGCCTTCACATTCCGGCTTGAGGACAGAAACAACATCCGCTGGAAGAAAGAACTTGGCGGAGGCGCACTAATGGACATCGGCTGCTATTGCGTCAGCCTGAGCCGCCTGGTGGCCGGCAAGGAACCGTTACGCGTTGCCGCGGTGGAACGCCGCTCCGATGTGGACGGCACGATCATCGGCATTCTCGAGTTTCCCGGGAACGTCCTTGCCCATTTCGAGTGCAGCTTCGAGCAATACGGTAGGTCGTTCGCGGAGATCGAGGGTGCCGAAGGTGTCATTATCCTCAAACGGCCCTGGTTTCCTGGAGAACAGTCCGCGGAGTTCTTCATTCGCAAAGGAGAACACGAGGAACGCGTCTCGGTCCCAGGCGCCAATACCTACCGTCTCGAGGTGGAGGACTTCGGCCGCGCTTGCCAGATTCGCATACCTCCCGCCTGGTCCGTTGACGATGCCATCGCCAACATGACCGTCATCGATTCGTTGTACCAATCCGCCCGCGAACATCACCCCGTCGAAGTCCGCTGATCCGGCCTGTCAGCCCACTGACGGATCCGATTTCCCAAACCATCGTGTTGCCGGGCGGGGACCTGTGCGCACGCGTCTCCAGCGACCGGATGCCCGTCAAGTAATAATTCATCCGGCTATACGAATAAGATATGTTATAATTGTTTTTGCGACGGGGTTTGCGTTGCAAAGCATGGGCATACCATATATAGACACTCCATTACAGAGGCAACAACTAGGGCCCAACTAATAGGAAGCCTGCTAAATCTAGCACAATATTTTGTTGCATATAAATCCTTTGTCTGATACAATTGGCCCATGTTGGGCCATTCGAAGACGAGGATTCTCTCAACCCTGTGAGTTTAGGCGCCATGAACTACCACGCACGAAGAAGCGAAATTCTTGGCCTTTCTCTTATTGCTATCACTATACTGCTTTTTCTTGCATTGGTTACCGATGGCTATCAAAGCGACATCCGCCGCCCCATCGATGGCATGGCGGATGTCCCCAATCTGCTCGGCAAACCCGGCGCCACGGTCGCCGGCATCCTGAGTCTCCTCCTGGGCGGCGGCGCGCACTGCCTCTACTTCGTGACGGGGGTGTGGGGCGGTCTGATGCTGAGCCACCGCCCGTTGGACCGCTTGGTTGGGCGCGTTATCGGCGCGGTCCTTCTCACCTCTGCCACCTCGGCGCTGCTTCATGTCGATGTCGCGGTAACGGAAGACGGCGATCACCTCGGCGGGATCATAGGGGGCTTCTTCGGCACGTTCTTCCACGGGCAATTCGGAATGCCGGGCGCGAACGTCATCTGCGTGACGTTGATTCTTGTAGGCACCTTGCTCTCTACTGAACTGCTGCTCATTCGCGTGCTGGGCAAGACGCGCGTCCTGCTGGCCTGGTCGCTCCGCACGGCGTTTGAGGCGGCGTCCCAGGCGCGCGAAATGGTGAAGATGCGCAACGAACGGCCTTGGCGGGCCGCCCACCTGCAGCAAGCCCCAGTCAATCTCGATCCCGAACAGCCGGAACTCCTGTTCGAACAGATTGAGGAAGTGGAGCAAGAGCTTTTGCCGGTCATCGAGCGCGCTCAAGAGGCCGAGCAACTCTCCCTGATCTCCGGCTACGACGGCCAAGTGCCGGAACGGCCAGTCGCACTCCGCGATGAGAAGCGGATTCGTATCCACACCGGGCCGCCCAAGGGCGCTGCCGCGAACAAGCCAGCGCAGGCCGCCCCCTGGTCCAGCGAAGAGGATGACCGTGAACACGCGGAACTGGCGCCACGGGAAGATGACCCCATCTTTGACGCACCTGAACCCAGGGCGGCAAAACCGGCTCCGGCGATGTCCTTCAAGGCGAAGCAGGCCCCAATGCCGCGCCGGAAAAACGTCGACGATTCCCTGCCCGACGACTACGTGTACCCCAAACGCTATACGAAGCCGTCGCTGGACTTGTTTGATGTAGCGCCGGATCCGCACGTCGAGGACTGGAGCGAGCAGTTGCTGGCCACCAGCGCGCTTCTAGAGGAGACGCTTCAAACCTTCGGGATCGAGGCACGCGTCACGGATGTCACGCGCGGACCTACCATCACGCGTTACGAACTCGAGCCCGCGCCGGGCATCAAAGTAAGCCGCTTCGCTTCCCTCGCGGACGACATCGCACTGGCGCTCAAGGCGCACCGGGTGCGTGTGGAAGCCCCCATCCCCGGCAAGGGCCGGGTGGGCATCGAAGTGCCGAACAAAGACCGCGAGCCCGTGGTCATTCGCGAGTTGCTGGAGTCGCGGATCTTCGGCAAGTCGAAGGGCAGCCTGCCGCTGACGATGGGCAAAGACATTGCCGGCGAAGTGATGGTGGCCGACCTCGCGACCATGCCGCACCTGCTCGTCGCGGGCGCGACAGGCGCCGGGAAGACGGTGTGTGTGAAGACCCTGCTAGCCAGCCTCCTGTATGCGAAAACACCCGACGAACTGCAGCTCATGCTGGTAGACCCGAAGATGGTGGAGTTGTCCATCTTCAACGATATCCCGCACCTGATCACGCCGGTGGTCATCGACCCCAAGAAGGCCGCGGCCGCACTCAACTGGCTCATCGTCGAGATGGAGGAGCGCTACCGGCTCTTCGCCCACCTGCGTGTGCGCAACATCGAAGTCTACAATCAGAGCGTGGAAAACGGCGAGATCGAGATGGTCGAACCGGATGGTGGTGAAGGGGGCGAATCGGTTGACGCCATTCGCAAGTTGCCGTACATCGTCTGCGTGATCGACGAATTGGCGGACCTGATGATGCTGGCCCGGGCCGAGGTGGAAGACGCCATCGCGCGGCTGGCCCAGTTGGCGCGTGCGGTAGGCATCCATCTCATTATTGCGACGCAGCGCCCCTCGGTAGACGTGTTGACGGGCGTCATCAAAGCGAACTTCCCGTGCCGGGTATCCTTCCAGGTGTCTTCACGCGTCGACAGCCGCTGCATTCTCGACGAAATCGGGGCCGAGCGGCTGATCGGCAAGGGCGACATGCTGTACCTGCCCGCCGGACAGTCCAAGCCCACGCGAATTCAAGGCGCTTTCGTGAGCGACGAGGAGATGAACGGGCTCATTGCGTACCTGAAAACCCAGGCTCCGCCCCAATACCGCGACGAGATCGCGAATTTCGGGAAATCCAAGGAAGCCCTGAATGAAGGTGGTGATGAGGACGACGAACTCTTCGACGAAGCCGTACGGGTTGTGTTGGAAACCGGACAGGCCTCAATTTCTATGGTGCAAAGACGGCTACGAGTAGGGTATACTAGAGCCGCACGGTTGATTGACATGATGGAGATGAGGGGGATCGTGGGACCACATAGCGGGAGCAAGGCAAGAGAGATTCTTGTCAGTGTGCCTCCGAATGACGAGGTTGCATGAACGAGTCAACCTTTCCTGGAAACGAGTTACGCGCCCGGCGCGAAGAATTAGGGTTTTCCGTAGACGATGTTTACAGGAAAATCCGGGTACCCATCAGCGTCATCCAGTCCTTAGAGACAGGAGACGTGCACAATCTGCCTTCCGCGTGCTACACGGTCGGTTTCTTGAAGACGTACTGCGTCTTCCTGGAGCTGAGTCCGAATCGCTTCGTGGACACCTACCAAGCCTGCATCCGGCCAACCACGCGGTTCCTTCGACGCAGTACCACGACGCCAGCAAAGCAGACACCCCGGCCCAAATGGATGGCCGAAGCCATGGCGTGGGTTGCTGTGAGTATGGTGATCGCACTCGGGTGGTTTGCGTACGCGGTGGTGGTGCGTCCCAACGCGGACCCTGCCGAGCAACAGGCCCATGCGGACACCGCGGAAGACCTGCGCGTTCCAGCCTCTTCGTTGGGGGCAGGCGAATAGCGGCACCGCTGCCCGGTCCTGGCCACCGCGCGAACACGAGTGTGGGGTCCTGTATCCTCCGCACATGCTACCTGCTGGCATGAATCAACCTCGCCTATCTGCTATGATCATCCCGTGAGTGAACGCAACGTGTTTCGTCCCAATGTGGAATCCAAATTGTGGGAGTGCATCCCATCGCAACGCAATCCGCGAATCATTCTGAGGCCGCGTCAGGCATGGCTTCGATGAATCTGCCCAACCGCCTTACGCTGGCCCGCGTCATCATGGTGCCGATCTTTGTCGCCTTGCTTTCGTTCCAGCACTGGGCGTGCTTCGTCATCGGCTACGTGGTGTTCGCCGCGGCAGCCATCACCGACTACTACGACGGGAAGATCGCCCGTGAACGCAACCTCGTCACAAACTTCGGAAAACTGCTCGATCCCGTCGCCGACAAGGTCCTTCTCGCGGCGGGTTTCGTGATGCTCATGACGGTCCACTCGACGGCGGTCCCGGGGGAGCGTGCCCTTCACGTGCCCGGTTGGACGGTGGTGGCCATTCTCGCGCGGGAGTTTGTCGTGACGGGTGTGCGGTCGCTCGCGGCCAGCGACGGCATCGTGATCGCCGCCAACAAGTACGGCAAGGCCAAGGCCGTCCTGCAGATGGTGTACGTGTTCGTGTTCTTCTTCTTTGTCATCGTGGAACACGCCGTCGTGGAGTGGATGCCCGCGGCCGCGGTCCGCTACCACAACGTCCTCTACGACATTTCGTTTTGGGCAATCGTTGCCGTGGCCGTGTATACGGTGTATTCCGGTGCTCAATTCCTGCGCGTCAACTGGCGCCAACTGCATCTTGGAAGTGTCTCATGAAGTCTCCCGCGCCTTCTCGCGCCATCATCGATCTGTCCGCATACTCGCGCAACCTGGGTGCCGTCCGCACGATGATACCCAAGGAGTGCGGGTTGATGCCCGTGGTGAAGGGGGACGCCTACGGGCACGGCGCCGTGCCCATCGCAAGGCGGGCAGTGGAGGCGGGAGCGACCATGCTAGGCGTCGCCTCCGTGGGCGAGGCGGTCGAACTCCGCGAAGCCGGCCTGACGATCCCCCTCCTCGTCCTGGTCCAACCGCTGGAAGATGCCCTGCCCGCGGCCATCGAGTATGACCTTCGCCTGATGATCTCCGACGTGGGCGTCGCTGAGCGCGTGGGTGAACTTGCGCGCAAGGCCAACCGCGTGGTGCCCATTCATTGCAAGATCGACACCGGCATGCGCCGTCAGGGTTTCCACGTGGACACGGTGGTCAGCGAGATGATGCACCTCACGCGGATCTCGCATATCGACATCGAGGGCGTGGCCACCCACTTCCCCGTGGCCGATGTCGCGCGCGACTCGTTCACCGCAAACCAAGTCAAGCAGTTCCGGCACGTGCTGCGGCAAATCGACAAGGAAGGCATCCCCTACGAGATGACCCACGCGGCCAATAGCGCCGCGATTGTGAATCACCCCGCGAGCACGTTCGACATGGTGCGCCCCGGCCTCATGACCTACGGTGTCTGGCCAACGGACAGCCCCCCCGCGGTGCCGCCGCTACATCCCGTCCTGCGATGGGAAACCCAGGTGATCCTGGTGAAAGACGTCGCCAAAGGTGAGAGCATCGGCTATGGAAGGACCTTCGCCGCCGGAGGCGCCATCCGGATCGCCGTGTTGCCGGTGGGGTATGCGGACGGATACAAGCACAGCCTCTCGAACCGCGCGTCGGTGCTCATCCGCGGCAAGCGATGCGCGGTGCGCGGGCGCATTTCCATGGACCAGACGGTGGTCGAGGTGACACACGTGCCGGGCGTCAGCGCGGGAGACGTGGCCACCCTGATCGGGACCGACGGCGACGAGACCATCACGGCCGAGGAACTGGCCGAACGCGCGGGCACCATCCCCTACGAAATCCTGACCGGGATCGGGCGCCGCGTCGAGCGTGTCTACAGCGACACGCCCCCCGAATGACCATCACCTACCTCATCGACGGGTACAACGTCATTCATCACTGCCCACAGCTCCAACCGCTCGCCCAGCGCGACTTTGAGGCCTCGCGCGAGGTCCTCGTGGACCGCGTGTCGCGCTATTGCAGCCACACCGGGGAGTGTGCGCGCATCGTGTTCGATGGCCGCGGACGCCGCCAGGAGCCAGCCCCACCGCCCTGCGGCACGGCCGGCGTCGAGATTATTTACTCGCCGGGGCACCACACCGCCGACACCTTGATCGAGCGCATGATCTACAGTGCACCCAACCGCCGGGATTACGTCGCCGTCAGCGGCGATCGGGGCATCCGCGATCTCGTGCGCGGTTACGGTGGACTCGTCATGTCGCCCGCGCACTTCCTCACGATCGTCGATGACGTCCTCAAGCGCAGTAGCGCGGCCCTCGACGCCCAAACGCACCGGCACCGCAGCAACCACCTCGGCGACCGTTTGAGCGACGATTCCGTCAAATGCCTGGAACGCCTCAAGGGCAAGCTCGAAGGGTAGCGGCGCCGGGGACGCCACGCGCTCCGCGCTTGCAGATCTTCCCTCTCTCCAATTCGCGCGATACGCATGATTTGGGTAATATCCCCTTGGATTCGGCAAGGTGGCATAAGCTTTCAACCCATGACTTTTCTCATGGGCAGTACGCCCATGCCACTTCCGCCTAACCCCGTTTCCGGGATTCTTGCTGCAATCCCATACCGAATCCTGTCGTTTGTCCGATTCGCGTTCTATATCAGTTGTCCGTTCAAGGAGGCCCACTCATGGATTTCATGCAGGCAGTCGCGGATGGAAATGTGGAGCAGGTGAAGAAGGCCCTTGCCGGGATGCGTCCCGCGGAAGTCAACAAGCCGGGCCACAACAAGAGCACGGCGCTGATGGCCGCGGCGAGCCTCGGCAACCTCGACATCACCCGCATGCTCATCGATGCAGGGGCCGCGCTTGACGTCCAGGATGCGGACGAACAGACCGCCCTGATGTATGCGGTCTGCCGGCAGAACGAGCAGGTGGTCACGCTCTTGCTGGAAGCGGGCGCGCGCGGGGACATTGAGAACTGGAGAGCCTTCGACTTCGCGATTCGGTTTGGAACGCCCGCCATCGTGAAGCAGTTGATCGACCGTGGTGCGGACGTAAACCGCCGCGATGCCGACAACGACCCTACCCCCTTCCTGGAAGCGGTGGCGCGAGGCAACAGGGAAGTCATCGAAATGCTGATCGAGGCCGGTGCCGACATCTACGCAAGCGCAGGCGATCAGACGGCCGTGTCCATCGCGGCCGGCAACCGCAATGAGGAGATCTTCGACTTGGTTCTGAACGCGGGATGTCCGCTGGGTCCCGCGTTAAACAACGCCGTATTCACGCAAAACGAGGCTATCGTGAAGAAGCTGCTCAAACACGGCGTGAACGTCAATGAACGCAACGAGCAGTTCGGCTACACTCCCCTCTTGACCGCGGCGGAAGGCGGCAACGTTGCCATCGTCAAGATGCTCATCAAAGCGGGCTCTAACCTGGAAAGCCGGGATGAGATGGGGCAGACACCGCTATGGGCCGCGGTTTCGTCAGGACACACAGCCATTGCGAAGGTCCTGCTCGATGCCGGCGCGGACATCAACGTCCAGAGTGACGAAGGCCAATCGCTCCTCGCGAATGCGGCGTGGATGGAGGAGAAAGGCGTCCTCGACCTGTTGCTGAAGCGCGGGGCGGACCCGAACGCGGCCAGCGAGCAATCGCCTGCCGCGCTGCTGTGGGCAGTTGCGCAGGGATCGCTCGCCATCGCGAAGCAGCTCCTGAAAGCGGGAGCCAATCCCAATGCGGCCATCCAAACGACCCGGCGCACAGGCTTGTTCGAGCAGTACGCACCCGGCACGACCGCACTGATGATCGCCGCGTCGGAAGGGAACGGCAAGCTCGTGGACGCGCTGCTCGAAGCGGGGGCGGACCCGAAAGCCACAAATTCCAAGAACGAGTCTGCCACGGATTTCGCCGCCGAACGCGGACGCGCCAAGATTCTCGAACGTCTGGAACAGGCCGGGGCAACGGTGGACCGGAGTTCCAAGCACATGCAAGACGCCATCCTCCTGCACGCAGCAGAACAGGGCGACGTGGCAAACGTCAAGAGCGCGCTGGCCGCGGGCGCTCGGGTGGACGTGCTGCACAAGGAATCGCGCGTGACTCCGCTGATGTGCGCGTCGCTGGAAGGCCATACGGAAATCGCGCAACTCCTGCTGGCGGCGGGTGCGAATCCCAACCTGCGGTCCGAGTGGGGCCAGACGCCGCTACGTAATGCCGTGGTCCGCGGCCACACAGACCTCGTCCGCGTGTTGCTCGAGTCAGGTGCGGACCCCAACATCGAATACGACCCGGCTTCGATTCCCACGGAGAAGGAAAACACCGTATACCCCAGTATGGACTCGCCACTGGCCGATGCGGCCCAACTGGGGCGTGCCGAAATCCTGGAACTGTTGATACAGTCCGGCGCCGGCGTGAACAAGGTGTCGGCTTCTGGCAACACCGCGTTGCTGGCGGCCGTCCTCGAGCGGCAGTTTGACCTGGCCAAGCGCCTCCTGGAAGCGGACGCGACACGGCGCGAAGAAGATGCGGACTTTCTCGCGGTGCTGGACTGGGCCGAAAGTGCGGAGGCCGCCGCCTACCGCGAGTCCGTCCAGGAAGTCGCCGCAGCATGCGCGGCACAGCCCGAACCTGTCGATTGGCTTCCGGGGTGCGTGGCCTTTCAACTCACGGCCGAGGAGGCGGACACTATAATGAAGGAAGCGGTGGATGCCGCAAGCGCCGCCATTGCCCGGTCCAGGAAATTCAACGAGGACTACGACTCTCTGGCCAAGCGCGTGGATGGCGTCGTGCGAGAACTAGCCGGACGCATGGCCGGGAGGGGCTACCACCTGATTGACGCGGGCATGCCCATTGGTTGCGGGCACATGACGCGCTACCTGATGCTGATCCCGTCTAACGATAAATACGCGATCATGGCGGCGTTCGGCGTGCGCGGTAACGACATGGAGCTGACTACCCGCGACATCCTCACATGGTTTCGCGAAATGGACGCCTCCGAACCGTTCCGGTTGGTGGGGTGCAAGTTCGACACCGTAAGCATCGAACTCGACCGGCCGGTTTCCAATCCGGAAGTCTGGGCGGTGAAATTGAGTGAGTTTTGTCCCGATTCATTTCACTCAGATGATGACAGCGGCCTTGTCGAACAGTTGCGCACCACGACACGGCTGACGTTCTGGTGGGACTGATCCACTTATCATGCGACTCGGCAACAAGTACATCCTCGCCCGCGACTTGTATCGCACCGCGGAGAAAGGGTGTAATGCGGCGTCTGATTGCGTCGAGTCAATTGAGCCCCCTGGGCGAACATAGAATACGCACCGATGCGGCATGTCGATGTCATCATGTTGAGCGACACGAGGAACGGCGAGTTCCATGCCATGACCTGCCGTGCCATCGAGACGTTGAGAGCGTCCGAGGCCGAGACCGAATTCGTAATTCACTTGGTCGAGTCGAACAGGAAGTTCGTTCGCAATGGCTTTTCATACCGGGGTGTGGATCTCATCCATCCAAATGAACGCTTCGCGTACAACCGCTTCCTGAATTACGGACTCCGCCATTGCGCGCACGAGTGGCTCGTAATCGCCAACAATGACCTCACGTTCACGACAGGTTGGTTCTCGACCCTCATGCGCGTCCATGAGCAGCACCCCGACATCCTCTCCCTCTCGCCCTGGGAACCGGACTGGCATAAGCTGAAGGGAGTGGCGCCCCTGGGAGAATACATGCCGGGATACCGCGCGGGACGCGAAGTCACAGGGTGGTGTCTGGTGATGCACAGCTCCGTAGTCACGCGCTGTAACCTTTTCGACGAACAGTTCGAGTTCTGGTACCAGGACAACGACTACGCGATGACGTTGAAGCAACATGACATCCAACATGCCCTGGTGCCCGGCAGCATCGTGCACCATCATGTGAGCGGTTCGAGTTCGGACTTCTCGTGGTGGCAGAATTTCAGAATGAAGACCGTCCAGCGCGCTCGCTACATCAAGAAATGGGGCAGGAACTTTGCCCGGTGACGGTGCATGGACAGAGAAAGACTTTCATGCCGAAAAAGGGAGACTGAAGATGAGTCCCGATCATAGCGATTGGCGAAGAACATCCCCCTCGGCCCTGCGGGCCTGCCCCCCTCAAGGGGGGACCCCGCACTCGGCCCTTCGGGCTGAGCCTTTCCGGCAAATCGGCTGCGAGTCGCCCCAAGCAATCTACAAGTACATAAATCCTGTGCTCCACAGGTCCCCCTTTGAAGGGGGCGCAGGGGGATGTTCTTCTCCTTGATTGTCTGACCCATTTCCAAATTGAGGGAGAAACCATGAATCTGCAACGAACCGCTCTCGCATTCTCTTTACTCGCCGTCTGCGCGCTTCACGCCGCGACGGCTCAGACTCCGAGCTGGGGCAAGCTCCTCGATGAGGCGATCGCCAATCCCGCGCTGGAACCCGCGCGCACAGCCTTGCTCGAAAAGGCGCGCGAAGCCGCCGCGCAACCCATCATCCGTCGCGCCAAGGTCCTCGCCGAGGTGGGCCAGAATCGCACCTGGCTCGATGGACGAACCGGACCACTGGAGCCGGAGATCAAAGAGCAATTCGCCCTCGCCATGTCAGACTTTGCCGCGTGCAACAGTCTGGCTGAGGAACTGCCCACGCTTGCCGCGGGGTATCGCATCACGCGCGACCCGGCCCTTCTCAATCGCATCGTGGCGCAACTCGATGAGATGACTTCATGGTCGCCCCTCCAACGGCCCGGATGGACGTTGTACACGCCGGGACACCGCCTGCCTGCGGACGGCAAGGATGGCAACTGGCTCGCCACGGGATGCGGTGTGCGCGCCATCGGCGACACCCTCGATCTCCTGCCTGCGGACAGCCTCAGCCCCGAACTGAGCGAACGCCTGCACGCATTGCTCGAAGGCGAGATCGCCGGAGTGGTTGACGACTGGCAAACGAAACGAAGCTGGTTCATTCGCAGCGACAACCCCAACACGAATCAGTGGGTGTTGCCCACCGAAGGGCTCGTCCGCGCGTGTCTGATCCTCGGCGTGGAGCAACACCGTGATGCCTACGAGTTGGGCGTCGCGAATCTCATGCGGGCCTTCGATGCGCACGGGGCCCACGGGGAGTTCGAGGAAGGTTTCGGCTACGCCCGCTTCACCGTCACCTCGATGCTGCACGCCGCGCACGCCATGGCCGTGGCGGGCGACCGCCGCGCTATCGACCACCCCTTTTTGAAGCGCTTTCCTGTGTGGTTCGTCCAGCACTTCCAACCCGCCAACATGGTCATCAATTGTTTCGACGCGGGTCCGGCCTACGGCGCCGCCGAGGCGTCGCGACCCTTCCTGTCGCTTGCGGCCACCTGCACGGGCAGTCCCGCGGCGCGCTGGGCCTTGGCCAACCAAGTCAGTGGACCATCTGAGGATTTGGCGGGTCTCGCGGCACGCGCACTGCCGCCCGTTGGCCAGCAGGCTGCCCCGGCCCTGTTCGCGGTGTATGAACGCGCCGCGCGCGTGAACTGGCGCGACTCGTGGGACGCAAACGCCAGCGGAGTATGGGTGCGCGGCGGACACGCGCTCGATCAGCACGACCATCAGGACCGCGGCCATGTCAACTTCATCGCCCGCGGCAAACCCATCCTCATCGAGGCGGGCACGCCTTCTTACCACCACAAACTCATGATGACGCACTACAGCTCCGGCGTCGGCCACAATGTGCTTCAACTGGGCACCGAAGAGCCGGAAGCCTCAAGCGACCCCGGCAAGAACATCACGCACCCCGGCTGGCAGAAAGTCCACACGGTTGCGCCTATCACGGTCAAGCGTCTTGACCTCGAATGCGGCGAGGCGCAGGTTGACGGCAAGGCTTGCTACGACGGCCTCGCGAAGTGGGATCGGAACGTCGCGTGGACCACCAATGAACTGACTATCGCGGATGACGTGGCCCTTGCCGAAGGCACGGCCAACATCGTCCTGTTCCGCTGGCACCTCGCTACGGAGAGCGAAGTTACGCTTGAAGGTGAAGGCACGTCCCACACCGTCACGTGGCCCGGCGTTCGCATAGCGCTGACCGCCGATAAACCCATCGCCGTCCAGCAAGTAAAACTTCCCGACAACACCCTGCAAGGCCACGACGGTTCCGAAGACCCCAAGAATTTCCATACTTGCGTGGTCGTGCAAACTCCAGTACAGGAGAATGCGCTGCTGCTGACGACCAAGGTGGAAACGGAATAGAAACGGAGCCACGCTACCGCGTAGCTCCTACTCAATAAGAGTATTCACCACGAAGGCACGAAGGACACGAAGGAGAAGACAAAGAGAAGAGTCTGGACCGGATGACAGGATTCTCCGGATAAAATTCACATTCACCAGAAACACTGATAGATGGTTACCTTTCTTCAGAGTATTTCACCGCGAAGCCGTGAAGGCATCGACGGGAAGAACTCAAGGGATTTGCATTTCCTTCGTGTCCTTCGTGCCTTCGTGGTGAGATAGTTTTTGTCTTCTGTTTCTGCGATGCTGGAATCCGCTCAAACAGGGAAAGGCCGGATACACGTCCATCAGAATGGAGGTCACAGTTCCATGCGCACGCCGAATCTTCTTTGGCCAGAGATGACGACCACACGCTTTGTTACGGCAGTAGCATTTGCATTCCTCGCCTTCATCCTGATGCCGTCCACGTCCGCCGCTGATGAACTGTGGATGCAGGCCTACTCCTACGACCTCCCGGATGAGATGGCCTATTACGACGGCCTCGCCAAGGCCTATTCCGCCGAACCCGGTTCGCCATCCGTTCGTATCACGCTGGAGAAGTGGGACCACGCCCACGCGCAGATCGCGGATTGGTTTGCCGCGGGCAAAGGCCCCGACCTCATCGTCGTGCCTGATATCTGGCTCGCGGAGTTCGCGCCGGACATCGAGCCCTTCGAGCCCTACGTCACGCCGCAGTTTCGCCACGAGTTCCACGAGGTCCTCTACAACAAGGGCATTTACAAAGACCACCTGCTCGGTCTCGTCTGGGCCACATCCACGAAGGCCTTGTTCTACCGCACCGACCTCTTCGAGAAGGCCGGTCTCGAACCGCCCAAGACCTGGGCCGAACAGCTCGGCGCGGCCGTGGCGCTCAACGACCCGCCCAATGTCCACGGCCTCGGCCTTCCCGGCGCACGAGAATATGAGACCGACGACAACTTCTTCTTCTACTTCTGGTCCGCGGGCGGACGCTTCTTCGACGAAAACGGCAAGTGCACGCTCAACAGTCCAGCGGGTGTGCAGGCCCTGCAGTTCTACTGCGACCTCGTGAACAAGTACCACGTCACCCAGCCGGAGGTCACCACCTGGAACCGCAAGCAGACCCGCGGCCTCCTCGAAAAGGGCAAGCTCGCCATGTTCGCCGAAGGCCCCTGGGTCATCGAACAAATGCGCAAGAACGCACCCGGCGTGCCGTTTGCCGTCGTGCCTCTGCCGATCTTGAAGGAGCCTGTCACGCAGATCATCACCGACCATCTCGTGATGGCGCGCTACTCGCCGCGCAAAGAAGAGGCCGCACGCTTCGTGCAATTCGCCTACCGCGACGAGCACCGCCTCGCCTTCGCCAAGAAAGGTATCCTCCCCGAGAAGAAAGCCGTCGGCCAGGATCCCCACTTTCAGAACGATCCCAACTGGCGCGTCTTTGTCGACGTCATCCCCTCCGGCCAGACCATCCCCCTCATGCAATGGGAAGAGGTCGGCATCGCCGTCCGCGAAGCCATGTACCAGGCCCTCACCGGCCGCCAAACCCCCAAGGAAGCGCTGGATGCCCTCGCCGAGACCGTCGACAAGCACGTGGCGGGACAGAAATAGGCCGAGACACAGGCGAGGGGGCCTCCTCAGTACTGCCTCGCTCGTCACGCCAGTGGCGTGACAGCACAAGACTGCGGGTGCGCCAAACTCCGTGGGTGCTGCAACGCGCCTTCTCTCTGCTCACGTCAAAGACACAGGCGAGGGCGCCTGTGCCACACGTCCATCTACTATCCCTCGTTCTTCTGAAACTCCTTAAACCTTCGCGCAAATCACGGACGGCAAGAATGGAGGAGCCCCTGCAGGCATGGCAAGCGCGTGTGGCACAGGCGCCCTCGCCTGTGTCTTCTCTTGGTCTACCTGCCGTGTTTGCTTTGGAACTCCTGAGGTCTTACTGCAGCCAAGTTCCACAAGACAGGAATAGCCAACCAAGGCATGGCAAACGCGTGTGGCACAGGCGCCCTCGCCTGTGTCTTCTCTGGCCAGAGTTCGAGGAGTCCTCAGTTGAGAAGCCCATGCACGAAGCTCACCACGTCGCTTTCACCGGCGCCTGCCTTGACCGTAATCGCTCCTCCGCGCTCCATTGCTTTCCCGTATGTCGCCTCCGCGTCCCCTTGTCCCAACGGATTCTTCGCCGCGTCCAGAGGATTCGCGATGAGCACCGGCATCGGCAATGCCGCGACCAATTCCGGTAGGTCGTAGTGGATGAGGACGTTTGGATAGAACGCTTCGGGAGACCATGTGTACGACTCGGAGCTGGCAAGCGATTCGAACGACGCCAAACCGTCCAGCGCGAACATCCCCGCCGCTTTTCCGTCGATGGCGGCCACGTGGAGGGCGATCGCAGCGCCGAGGCCGCGTCCGCCGATGACGATCCGCTCCGGGTCGATCTCGGGCCGGCACCGGAGGTGCACCAGCGCCGCGACGCCGTCGCGGATCCGCATCGCCATCACAGAGTCGCCAAGCGCCGCGTTCACGTAGGCCAGCCAGCGCTCACGGCTGCCCCAGCCCGCCATGTCGTAGCGCTCATCCGCGGCGCGCGAGTCGCCCCAGCCGCGCACGTCAACCGTCAGCACCGCGAGCCCTTCCGCGTCCTTCTCGATGAACCGCGCCAGTCGCGTCAACAGACCCTGCGTGCGAAGGTCCGTCCAGCGCCCGCGCTCGTCGAAATAGAGGATCGCTCCGCCCCGCCAGCCTTCGGCGGCTGGATAGAGATACGTCGTGGGCAACGCGATGTCCGACTCCGGCTTGAGGAGGAGTTCCTCCACATAGTGAAACCAGACCAACGCCGGCTCGCCCTCTTGTACCTCAGGCGCGGGCATGCCGTCCGCCACTCCCGCCAAGGTGCGCGCCGCCACGAGCGGCTCTTCCTGGCGCGTCTCTCGCAGCGATGCGGCGGCGGCCCGGTTGACCGTGAACATGTTCGTATCCTGACGTGGATGACACGCAAGTGCCTCAGGCGGCAGCGTTTCCAGGTCGGCATCGGTGAAAGGCGTAGCGGGCGGCGAGTCTTTACCCCGGACCCAGCGGTCCATCCAATCCGCGAACTGTTCCGCCATGGCCACGGTATACGCGTGACCGCCCGGGTCAAGAAAGAACGCGAAGCGCTCCCCCATCCCCGCCGCCTTGAAAGTGTCCGCCACCTCCGACGCGATGCGCCGGCTCATGGCTTCCGCGAACACCTCATCCGTCGCACCCGCCATGAGCAGCACCGGCGTGGGTGCCGCGGCGGCGAGTACGTCAACGTCGTCATATGCACCCAAGCGCCCGAACGCGAGCGTTTCCGGGCACGCCGCGTAGCCGTCAAGCACTGGGTGCATCGCCAGCGGCACGGCGCAGCATGAAGGCCCCGACGCCGCAATCCGCTCGTCGAGCAGCGTGGCAAACATGGTCGTCATGCCGCCGCCGCTCACGCCGGTCATGCCCACTCCTTTGCTCATGTCGATGTCGGGCCGCGTGGCGAGGTAGTCGATGCAGCGCAGCGCGTCGATCACGAAATAGCGGTTCGAGGACTGCCCTGTCAGATAACAGCGCACTCCATCGCGGAAATGATCGTTGCCCACCGGTTTTTCGCCCGCCATGCCCGGCGGGTCGAAGGTAATCGCCACGTAGCCCCGCCGCGCAAACACCTGGGCCGGGCGCTGGTAGTCCGCACCGGTCTTCGTGCTGTGACCCACGGGCACCACGATGGCCGGCCACGGCGGCGGAAAATCCCGGGCGAGTGGTAGATAGACCGACGCGTTCACGTCCAGTCCGGGAAAGGACTCGAACAGCACATTTTCGAGGAGGTATCCCGGCCTTTCCTGGGAAGACACCGCGCGCACGTTCAGCGGGCCACCATCGCCCCCGAACGGCATCGGCCCCAGCGCTTCCAGCACGGACGCGCGGACGGAATCCCGCCACGCTTGCCACGTCCCTCCTGCCAGCGCGTCCCGCCGTCTGACAGCGGCGGCGTCCAGCGCCTCACAGCTTTTGCCGACCACATGCCGGGTCAGCATCGTGCGCAGGTCGAAGTCAGCCGCCACCGGCCCCAGCGAGTACTGCTGCGCCGCCTCGGCCCACGATGGCTCGCCTTCCGCCCCTACCAAAAGTGCCAAAACCAGGATTGCGGCCATGTAGATTTCCTCCCCTGCGATGCGGATGCGCAACGGGTACCGTGCATCCCCATCCGGAGATTATCACCAGACGTGCTTCAAGGGGTAGTGGGCTTGAGCGCAATCGCTCTATCATCTGAGTGCCAGATCAGAACGGCCACAGCCTTCACTCCTGCGTCAGCGCGGTTCCCTCGAGCACGAGCTTCTTACCATCCCACGTGCCGCCCTGACTTGTCATCCCGAAGGTAAGATCGACGATCCCATTGTCCACGGAATAGACCGTCAAGACAGGGTCTGCCTGATCGGGACTAATGATCTGGAGGTTGGTCTCGTCCTCGAAATAGTACGTGACGTTTGTCTCTGGATTTGTCCATCGAGTGCCGACAAGTTCAGTCGCGGACCCAGGCTGGGCAGGAGCGTCGAGGTCAATGGAGCCCTTTCCACCGCAAGCAGGGCACAGCAAACATACCAATACAATCATGAGTACCAGATATGCCCGAACGCCAAGTCGTGAACGGCCGTTCCACACGAGGTGTCTCATCTCATATTCCTCCCACTTGATTCACTGCGGATTTGGCCGATCACCCAGTATTGGATTTGGCTTCCGCACCACTGGAGTTGCCGCATAGTAAAATCCCGGCCTGCCTCCATGATTGGACGGCAGGCCGGGCTCATCATCGTGCTACCTCAACCTCGGGCACGCGCCGTACACGGCCAAAGGGTTCATTCCATCAACCGGGGTCGACGGCGCCGTCAAAGATCGCGTAAGACTCGTTGACGGGAAGCTTGCCCGGATACTTGATGAATTCCACATGGCCGTCCATATAGAGGACATTGCTGCCACCGGGAATGTGGTTGAAGCTCGCCGCACGCGTGGCCAGGCGGTCGTACATGACAAAGATGGTGCTCTGGGCCTGCGCGCTCCCCGCCGGATTGTTGATGTCCGTGATCACGAAACGTTCAATCCCTTCCCTGAGCCGATTTACCGTGGTTCCGCCGGTGTTGCCTGCTCCGGCAGGCACAGTAACGCCGCCTCCCGCCGTGACACCATTCAGGTTATTCGCTGCAGTCAGAGCCGCCGCGGGCGGAGGATTCGAAACCGCACCTGTCAAGATGGTCAACACATTAGCCGCCACAGCCGTATTGACCGTCCGCAGCCACTGAACGAGCTGCACGGACGATTGGATTCCCACGGCCGGCTGGGCGACACCGAGCGGCGCCAGCGGCGCTGTGCCATTCCGGATGTCTTCCTGGGGGTCAGTGTCTTTGACCAAGTCAAAAAGGTGCCCCGTGTACCCGTAGCACGAGTCAATCGCCCGCGCGCAGGAACCCCCGTGATTGCACCCGCGCCCCGCTGCGGTCTTCCACGTGGAAGGATAATTGAAACCTCCGCGGTTCAGCAGAGAGTTGCCGTTAGCATCATTGAAATCGTCCGCCGTTGCGGACGGTTTGGATGGACAGATGATCAGATTCCCATCCGTGAGATACTCGGGGTACAGCGAGTACGGGTTAGGCCCGAACTCATACACCACGGTCAGCGATCTCGTGTGCGTCGCGAAATCGACCTGATTCGCGTACATGGCGACCGGCGGAAACGTCTCGCCTTTGCTCTCGCCCGTGTACATCTTGAACACCAGGCCCCACTGCTTCAGGTTGTTTGCACAGCTTGCCCGGCGGGCCGCTTCACGCGCCCGCGCCAACGCCGGCAATAAAATCGCCGCGAGGATGCCGATGATCGCAATCACGACCAGCAGCTCAATCAACGTGAACCCTCTTGTCTTTCTCATTCTTTTGCTCCCTCTACAATAATTGCCGCCTACCATTCCACAGCCATGGCCAACGCAGCCATACTGGTTAGGCCAAACTCGCAGGGGATCTACAGTGCCCTCTTCAAGGCGCCGCGTCGGGCATCGGATCCCGAGGCTTAATGGTTACTCTTGACATCGTTGTCGTACTTAATCTACCATGGGTGTTAGACCCGTGTCAATATGCTTCTTGACGGAATCGATAACCATGACATATGTCTTGAGTCAATTATACCCTCGGATGGGCAAGCCTGCACAGTGCCCCGAGGTCTCGACTGCTGACCGGTCCACGGCTCCCGCCCCTTTCCCCTGCAGTCGGGGGGGCGCATGAGCTACCCAAAACGTCAAAACACCCCCCTCTGGACCATGGAAGCCATCGCCCGGAAAGCCGGGGTTTCCATCAAAACCGTGAGCCGGGTCGTCAACCGCGAGCCGGGCGTCAACGAGGCCACCCGGGCCCGGATAGCCCGCATCATCGAAGAAGTCGGCTACCACCCCCATATGGGCGCCCGCAGCATGCGGGGCGCCGCCCATGACTGCATCGGGGTCACCATTACGGCCCCGATCCCCCTGGTGCCGCTTCAGGAGGACTTCTTCGTCCGGCTCTTCTCGAGCCTGTACCGGATCTTCGGGGAACGCGGCCAATACATCTGCTTTGACCTGAATCCCTATCATCCCGACGGCACCGGGGACTATGCCAGGGGTTTGTTTGAAGGGCGTTTTGCGGCCTGCATCCTCTGTGGACCCTTGAGCCCCGGCGACACCACTGTGAGACGCATCCACCGGTCCGGACGGCCTTACCTTGTGTTCGGCCGCCTGGACTCGATGCCGGAATGCAGCAGCGCGACCGTGGACGTAGAAGCGGCGATGCGCATGTCCATCGTGCACCTGCTCGAGCGGGGGCATACGCGCATCGGGGTATTAAGAGGTTTCCATGGCTACCAGCCAGGCGTGGACCGTTTGAGGGGATACAGGAAGGCTCTGGAAGAAGCTGGGATTGAACCCAAGGATAGCCTGATCCAGAACGTCACCTTTGACGCGCAGGTCCTCAGCGCGGCCGTGCACCGGCTCCTCATCAACCGCTCTGTCACCGCGCTCGTCGATGCAAGCGGCGCGGAAGATGCCGCCAGTATCCGCGAAGGCTGCCGCCGCGCAGGCCGGACCCCAGGCACCGATGTGGAAATAGTCGACTGGACATACACCGACGGCGCGGCGCCCCTCCGAGACGCCTGCGCCCACGTTTGGCTACCCGTCTGGCAAGCAGCCGTCGATGGACTCGAAGAACTGGCCCGCTGGTTCGACGGCGAACGCGACGGACCGGTGCAGGTGCTCTATCCACCCACACTGAGTGCAAGCCGAACCACGACTTCCGAGCTGCGGCCGCAGCGCCTTTTCGACCTCGCAGGCAATTGTATTAGCCTCGCGGATTCTGTTTAGGCGCGAACGGAGATTATGCCCGTCTATAGTCCTAGGGCGTCGGGCAGTTCTTCGCCCTGGAGTATGGCCATCTGGGCGTTGATCGGCCATTTGGTCGGATACTTGATGAATTCGACGTGTCCGTCCATATACAGGACGTTGGAGCCGCCCGGCACGTGATTGAACTCCTGGCCGATGTCCGTACTTACCCAGTCGCTCATGACCGAAATCGTGCTCTGAGCCTTCGCGCTGCCGGCAGGATTGTTGATGTCGGTCACATAGAACCGCTCCATCCCCTCCCGAAGGCGCAGCACCTGCACGTCTGTCGGGAGCGGGGTTGCCCCTGCGGCGTTGAGCATGTCGTTGACATCGATGTTCTCGTCCAAACGGCCATTATCCGTCGGGTCGCCTTTCACCATTTCACCGGTCACATAGGTCGCGATAAATGTGGCCACTAGCGGGTAGTTGTTCACGATTAACGCGGTTGCGGCGGCTGTCTTGTCCGAGTTCGTGTACGCCCCAAGGTCCGGCTGATCCGAGATTCCCGTATTGTCGAGAGACCAACCGACGTAGAGGTAGCTCTCCGTCCCGTTCCACGGCTCGCACGGGAAGAACTCGCCCTCATAATCGGGCGTCAATGCGGTATCGCCGTCATTGTTGATGACAATCGTGGGTGGATCGGTCAGATCGCCGTCAGCGATCATATCCTCGATGGAGTTGTAAACTTCGGCAACATCGTTTCCGGTGGTCGCCGATGGACAGAGAGACACGGCGGGATCGGTCAGGTATTCCGGATATATCTGGAAGAAATTCGGTATGTACTCCGAGCCCAGATGGTCGCCCGGCTCGCAACTCCATTCCTGCTGCCGGGGCCATACCCCGCCTTTGGACTCACCGGAGTACATCTTATAAACGATCCCAAACTGCTTGAGGTTGTTCTGGCAACTGGCCCTTCGCGCCGCCTCGCGCGCCCGGGCAAGTGCCGGTAGGAGTATCGCCGCCAGAATCCCGATGATGGCGATGACCACGAGCAATTCGATTAGTGTAAACCCTCGCTTTCTCATCTAACTTCTCCCTCATTCCATTTTATGAATACCGCCCAAACACAACACAACCGCAACGACGAGTGTGCGGCTGGTCAGGCCAAACAAAAATGATTAAACGTTGGACGCACCGGAGTGCCAGAAGCGATGATGTCTTGCCTTGCGAGACCGGTGGCTGATTCTCAGCAACCACATTGACACCGTAATCTTTAATAACATACCACCGAATTGCAGGTTTTGCAATGTGCCGGAATTCGCCGCGAAATGGACGAGACGTCAAAGGCACAGTCTGCCCCTGCCCATCTGAAGTGGACGATGCGGGGGTCTGTTGGAGAGGCTGCACGTTGGGTTGCATATAAGCTTCTGTAGAAAAAGAACTTACCGCACACAGCGTTTGGGAGCAACTCCTTGGATGGTCCGGGTGAGATTGGTGCCGAAAAGAACACGGGTGTGCGCCCGCGACAAACGCGAGCGCACACCCGAACAGGACTCAAGCGATGCCGGACGCTAGCTTAGTAGCCCGTCACTGCATCGATCTTGCTTACAGGGTGGTCGCCAGGGTACTTCTGGAATGACGCGTGGCCGTCCATGTACAGGACATTGCAGCCACCCGGGATGTGCGCAAAACCGCGCTTGCTCGTCCCATCGACGCCAATCCGGTCCCACATGACCGCGATCGTGCTTTGGGCCGTGGCGCTTCCCGCCGGATTGTTTATGTCCGTTACCATGAAGCGCTCAGCACCTTCCCTCAACCGCAGAATGTTCGTTCCGCCGGAATTGCCCTTTGCCACAGGAACCGGCGCGCCGACGTCTGTGAATACCGTCGCATTGGCAGTGAAATACGCCTGCAAGGCGCCAATCAGTGTGGCAGACATCGAAATGTCATTGTCCGCCGCAGTGCCCACCTGGGCCGGAGTCACGCCGGTAACCCCGGAGTAAGCAGGTTCACCCCAGGCGCCCCAAACAAGCCGGCCCGTTGCATAGACATTCTCGTCTTCCGCGACCCAGCCAAAGTAAATATACGCTCTGTCATCAAAGATCGTTGGGTTGAGGTATTCGCCACCGCTGGCCGGGGCGGTCAAGGGACCTGTCGCTTGCGTGCCACTGCACCAACGGCCGCCTGGACACTCGATGAAGTCTTCCGCCACGTTGTCCGGTTGCGAAGGACAGAAATAGATGTTCATGTCGGTCAGGTACTCAGGATAAATCTGAGGCCCCGACGGCGATGAGAACACTTCCCCGTCGTTCGGGTCCGGGAGCTTGTCGTTCCCGGTGCCATTTTTGGGGAACTTGTTGCCTGGCGTTTCATTGGCATACATCTTGAACACCAAGCCCCACTGCTTGAGGTTGTTTTGGCAACTGGCCCTTCGCGCCGCTTCTCGTGCCCGGGCAAGTGCCGGCAGGAGTATCGCCGCCAGAATTCCGATGATCGCGATAACCACGAGCAATTCAATTAAGGTAAACCCTCGCTTCCTCATCCTCTTTCTCCCTCATGAACCCATAAATGCCGCCTAATCACAACACAACCGCAGCCACAGGTCTGCGACTGGTTAGGCCGAATTGAAAGGAGCGCTCCGCACTCACCCCCGAGCATTTGATGCGATAACTTCTGCCGTGTACACACAGAGGCTGAAACCCGACAGCCCTATTGACATCGTTATCATTTATAACCTACCATGGGAATCAGGGTTTTGTCAATGAGCGTTGGTGCTCGTCCCCCGAGGTCACGTCAGATTCCCGGCGGCGTGCGAAAACCCCGAACGGCCGCGACGTTCATTCTGTAGTTGAAGGTCCTCTTATCCTATTGTCATTGCAATCGGTCTTCCGTTTCCTGGAAAATGCGGTATTGTGGTGAAAGGAATGTTGGCTCGACTATGGCGCAATCAGAATCTAGGCGTCGGCCCCACCTGATGTGGACCATGGAGGAGATCGCCCGCGAGGTCGGCGTCTCCACCAAGACGGTGAGCCGGGTCGTCAACGGCGAAGCCGGGGTCCGGGACACGACCCGGATGCGGGTTAACCGCTTCATTGAGGAAGTAGGCTACCACCCCCACATCGGCGCCCGCAGCATGCGCAGCCAACCCCGCGACTGCATTGGGGTCACGATTCCCGCTCCCATCAGCGACGTCCCCGTGCATCTTGGTTTCTTCCTGCGCATCTTCTCGCACCTGTATCGCATTTTCGGGTCGCGCGGCAGATTCATTTGCTTCGATCTCAATCCGTTTCACTCGTCTTCGTCCATGGACTATTCGCGGGGCCTCTTTGAAGGCCGCTATGCCGGGTGCGTACTCTGCGGACCCCTCAGCCCCACGGACACCACAATCTTCCGCATTCACGAATCCGGCCTCCCCTATCTCGCATTGGGCCGGCTGGATGGCTTGCCGGAGTGCAGCAGTGCCACCGTGGACTATGAGGTGGCCATGCAGATTTCGGTCAACTGCCTTGTGGAGCGCGGACACAAACGCATCGGCGTACTCAAAGGATTCCACGGGTATCAGCCGGGTCTGGAGCGCAGGCGGGGATTCCTGAAGGCGATGCAACTGGCCGGGCTCGCCGAGGACGAACACTTGCTGCAGAACGTCACCTTCGGCGCCCAGAACTTGATCTCCGCCACTCACCGGCTCCTGATCGACTCGTCCGTCACCGCCCTCATCGATGCCTCCGGCGCGGAAGACGCCGCCAGCGTGCGCGAAGGCTGCCGGCGCGCCGGACGCGTGCCAGGCAAGGATGTCGATATTGTGGGTTGGACGTATTCTGACAACGCAGTCATTCTCTCCGAGGCGTGCGCCCATATCTGGCTTCCAGTTTGGGAAGCCGCCGCCGACGGTCTCGAACAGCTCGCCTTGTGGTTCGACGGTGAAAGGGAAGGCCCAATTCACGTCGTGTACCCGCCCACGTTGAACCGGATTGCCGGAGAGCAAGAGCTTCCGCCGCCGCGCCGCCTGTTCGACGTCCTCGAGTGAGGGGCGGTCTTCGGCGCGGCATCCGCTCCTGTATCAGACTCCGTAAGATCACTGTCATTTCTCCCACACCTTGTGCTAGACTGCCCCAAGTTTCTGGATAGGAACTCCTGCAATGACATTCACACATCTCCGTTTGGAACGCACAAACCATTACTGCCTTCTCTCGCTTAACCGCCCCAAGGCCAATGCCTTATCTCCTGACCTGATTCAAGAGTTGAACGTGGCCTTCGATTCGATGGAAGCCGATGAGGACATCCGGTCAATCATCCTCACGGGAGGCACGGGCAAATTCTTCTGCGGAGGCGCCGACATACCATCCATCCGGGATTCGCTAGAGGCGCGCTATGCCGAGAACTCTCCCCTCGAGACGGGTGCGAGCCTGATGGACCGCATCGAGCGCTGCCCGAAACCGGTGATAGCCGCCATCAACGGTTTCGCGTTGGGCGGCGGGTGCGAGTTGGCTATGGCCTGCCACATCCGGATTGCATCCGATGAAGCGATTTTCGGGCAACCCGAAATCAACTTGGGCATCGTGCCCGGTTGGGGCGGATGCCATCGACTGCCTCGACTTATCGGCGAATCGCGCGCGCTGGACTGGCTCTTGACGGGCCGCATGGTGGGCGCCAAGGAAGCGCTCGAGGCGGGACTTGTCTCAAAGGTTGTTCCTTCAGAAGAACTGATGACTGCCGCGATCGAGATCGCCGCGCTCCTGGGCGAGAAGGCGCCGATAGCGCTGCGGGCGATAATCCGGGCAGTTCACGAGAGGGCCGTGCGCCCGGAAACGGGCAAGTCACTCGAAGCCGAGGCCGTCGCGGAGACCGTCGCCAGTCTTGACGCGCGTGAGGGAATGGCCGCGTTTCTGGAGAAGCGCACCGCCCGCTTCGTGGGAAAGTGATCCTGTGTCGCGCATTATACTGTTTGCTGTCACTTGCCTGATTGCCCTCCCCTGCGCCCATGCCTTCGAGGCGGGCGCGGCCAAAGTCGAGATCACCCCGCCGTTGGAGACTCCACTCAACGGGTACTACGACCGATTGGGCCGGGGGTCCATGGCTGTGCATGACCCGCTGTGGGTCCGCTGCGTGTACATCAGCGACGGCGAGACATCCGCCTTTCTACTTAACGCAGACCTCTGCATCATCAATGAGGAACTGCGCGACCGCGTCCTCGAGCTGGCGCCGCAGGGCGTGTCGCGCGACAGCGTCTTCCTCACCGCAACGCACACCCACAGTGCGCAAGGCGCGATGTGCAAGGGCCTTCTGTTCCGGTCCGTCAGCGGGCGGTTCATGCCGGAGGTCTTGGAAGCGACGGCGCAGCGCTTTGCGGAATGCATGAACCAAGCCTACGCCGGGCGCAAGCGCGCGACCATCGGTCATGGCACAACAACTCTTGAGGACTTTACCGAGAACCGTCAGGTTCCCGACGGCCCCGTTGACCCGCAGCTTGGCGTCATCCGAGTGGAAGACTCCGACGGCAACGCAATCGCTATCGTGTCGAATGTCGCGGCCCACCCGACCACCGTCGGCGGCGTGGATATGATGTCCATCTCCGCAGATTATCCCGGTTTCTACTACGCCGAACTGGAGGCCCAGGCCAGCCCCGGCTGCGTGGCCATGTTCATGAACGGAGCGGAGGGCAATCAGCGTCCCGCCAACCCTTCGGGACTTCGTGGTTGGGCCTTCACAGAGCACGTGGGCAAGACGCTCGCCCAGAAGACGCTCGAGGTGGCCTCCAAGATCAAGTGTGTCGAGGCCAAACTGCATGTCGCCACGGTGGACTCGGAGCTTCCTCTCTCAATCGCATCATCCCTGTTGCCCGAGAAGGCAATGCTGAAGACGCTGGAGATCGAGGGCCTCCTGCTCACGTTCTTCCCAGGTGAACCATGCGTGGAGATTGGGCTGGAATTACGCCGCCAAGCCAAAGCGCGGGGCTATGCCGACCAATTCACCGTGGGACTCGCCAACGGGTACCTCCTGTATTTCGCGCCGCGTGAACTCTATGGCAATGCTTCCTACGAGTGCGCCATGAGCCAGTATGGCCCCGGGATCGGCGAGTGGTTCCACACGGAATTCGGCAAACTGATGACACGCGGCGAACCATCTCCGTCAACGCCCGAAGTGAGTCCACCTGCCGTCGAGACGCTGGGACCCGCCTCGCGCATCCGCTTGGCAGGTTCGGGTTACGAAATGGGTAGACAGCGGGGAGCCGCGTACCGGGAGGCGCTGCAACAAGCCTTTCGCGATAACGTGGTGGTCCCGTGCGATGCGAAGGAGTGGATTCCCAATACGGGTTTGTGGCCCTGGGCGCCGCCGTTCGTGAACCAGACGCCCCTTGCCCTGCCCCGCCTCGCCATCGGCGCACGGCCCATGCTCGCCACTTTGGCGCCTGAGCTTATGGACGAAGTCGCCGGGATCGCGGATGGAGCGGGCCTTCCCTTCGACGCCGTGTGGTTGACCCAATGCGCCCCGATCCTTGCCGCGCGATCGAACAAGGCCGACCTGTACCGCTCGCCGTTCTGCACCATGTTCGCACTGACGGGCGACCGCGCTGGGGCGGATGACTGCCTCGTGGGCAGAAACTTCGACTGGAGCAAGCCCGAGCAGCCGGTCATCGTCGAGGCGCGCCCCAAGGGTCTCCGGCGTTTCGTGACGATCGGTTTCCCGTGGACGGTGGGCGCCTTCAGCGGAATGAATGACGCGGGCGTCGTTCTGTGCGTCGAGCGGGTGGAAAGCCAGGGCGAGCCCAGCCTGGATTCTCCTCCCATCGACCTAATCCTCCGCGATGTGTTGCAGAACGCGGCGGATGTGCCCGCGGCGCTCGAGCGGCTCATGGCCACGCCACCATCACGCGGCTATCACGTGCTCGTCGCGGGACCCGTAGGCGGCGAGGCGCGGGTCGTGGAGTTCGGCGCGGCGCCCGCGGCCCGCGAGCCAGCCGACGGCCTTCTGCTAGGCGTCCTCCCGGATTCGGGAGCCGGGAACGCCGATGCCATAGCGCGGTACACGCGTGTGGCATCGTTGACCGCGGCGGAGCGTATCCTGTCGGCGGAGGAACTCGCAACAGCCCTGCGAGACCGAGAGCCAGGCACAGAAGGCCAGGCCCGCATCTTGAATGATTGGACCCGGCACAGCGTCGTCTTCGAACCCAAGGCGCGCCGTTTGCACGTGAGCTTTCCCGGCTCCGCGGGCGACCTTGGTGAGGCGGTGACAATTTCGCTGGCCAGCGGGGCCGAACGATGAGTGACGTTGTACGCAATTACACCGGAACAGGAGGTTCGCTGCGGAGCGGAAGACGCCGCCGCGCGGGACGCGGGTTGTTCCGCAAGGTAGTCCTCCCCGGTGTCATTCTGGTTCTGTTAGTTTTCCTTTGGGTGACCCGCGACAGCTACGACGTCACGGAGTGTCTGCCCGCGGGTCAGGGCTTCAGCGTGGTATTGTCCGACCCTTTGAACAGTCTCGACCGCGCCGGTCAATCCCGGCTGTGGGAGGCGGTTCCGGCGCAATGGAGCCAGCAGGTTTCGGCGCAAAACCTGGCCCAACGGACCGGCATGCCGGACTGGGTCGTCAACAACCTGTTCCACGACCGGCTTTTCCTTTTTGGCAATGATACGCATCATTTCGGCGACGTGGTCGCCATCACGCGGATGACGCGCATCGGCACGCTGCTGGAGCGGTTTCACCGGATTGCCCCGGGGATCGATCGGGACTTCGCGGGCGGTCTTGAATTGCGCAAGGTGGCCGAGTCCCGCGTTTACTACGCCGTCCGCGGGCGTTTGCTCATCCTCAGTCCTAGCCGTGAAGCGCTCATCCATTCGCTCACTCTGGCTCCCGGGGCCACCATGGGAGAGGACGCGCTAAGTGACCTGACCCAGTCGGGCACAGAGGACATCCGCGGCGCATTCACAGTGAGCCCGGAGCATCCCCTCGGCACATATGTCCGGCGGGTGGCCTTCGCGCTGCGAATCGACGGCGAGTCCGCTCACGCGAAGTGCCGCGCCGAACTCAATCCGGAGTGGAAAGCCGCATACGGTCCCCTGTTTGCGAAGGCGCACCCGGTGCCGTTGGGTACACCTCCGCCCGGCATGGTCGAAATATCGGCGAATTTCGGGATTCCCGTGGCAGAACTCTGGCCTGCGCTCGGCACTGTGTACTCCTCCGAGTGGATGACCCGGGAGCAGTGGGAGGTCTGGGCGAATCCCTCCGCGGACGGCACGCTCAAGGTTTCCCAGTTTATTACCGGGCTGCTGGCCGATAGGGGCCCCGGCATCCGACTCGCCCTTACGGGCATCGACACAAACGAGATGCTGCCGATGCCGCTTCTCGTGGGTACGTTCGACGGGAATGTCTCTGGCCTGCCGGCCCTCTTCAAGGCGATTCCCGCGCCCCCGGAAACTGCCATGGCGTGGGATTCATATCCCAGGTACGACGAGGCCTTAGGGATGGTGCGCGTACCCTGCATCGGGGGACCGTCGATGGAACCCTGCGCGGCAGTCTATGGAAACGCGCTGCTGGCAAGCACCAGCAGGAACGCGGCCGAGCAGGTCCTCGCGAGTGCGCCTCCATCCGGGAACTTGCCGCAGGAGGGCAACCTGTATGTTCGCGTGCGGCCTCTGGCACTCGCCGAGAGCATCGTGGAAGCAGGCCGCCTATTCGTAGCGTTTGACGGCCTGCGCGGATACTCGCCGGAAAGCTACGAGACCGCTGCGACGGAGTGGCTGGCATGCGCCGGTGCCGTCGAGGAGGTTACCGCGATGGCTTCTGTCCAGGGCCAAAATCTTGACGTGGACTTCCGAATTCGTAGTATGCCGAGACCCAAGCAATAGGGTATACTGGGGTTCTGGAAGCCACCACCCCCACAGATTGGGCTCTGGGGGGCGCTGCGGGGCTTGGGCGGTGCATCACTTCAAACCGCAACGCGTCGGTCCGGACTCGGACCTGATGCTTGGGCGTAGATCGGGTTAATCGATGAGTGACGAACTCAAAAGTGTTACATCCGTGGGCGACTCGGGTCTGGAAGGCGACTTTATCGTCGATGAAGCCACTGATGAGGTGTTGCGCCTGCACCTCGACAAGTTCGAGGGGCCGCTCGAGGTCCTGCTCTACCTGATCAAGTCGCAGGAAATCGACATCCTCGATATCCCCATCCTCACCATTACCCAACAGTATCTCCGGTTCCTCGAACTCATGCGCGAAGAGGACCTCGAAGTCACGGGCGACTTCCTGGTGATGGCGGCCACCCTGATCCACATCAAGTCGCGCATGTTGCTGCCCGCGGATGTGGAGACGGAAGAAGATGAGGAGATCGACGAGGAGGATCCGCGGCTTGAACTAGTCGAGAAGCTGCTCGAATACCGCCGCTACCGGGAAGTAGCGGAACGCCTGCAATTCTTGGAGCAAGAACGTGAACGCTGGTACGCGCGCAGCGTCAAGCCTGTCATCGAGAAGCCGGAAGAGCAGGAAGAGGAACTCCTGGAAGTCACGCTGTACGATCTCATTCAGGCGTTTCGCGGGGTGCTGCGCTTCTTCACCGAAGATCTGTTCCACACCATCGAGGGCGAAGGGGCCTCCGTCGACGAGAAGATCGAATATATCGAAGGCCGCCTGGCGACCGAAGGCAGCATCGCGTGGACGGACCTCTTTAAGGAATGCCGCAGCCGCATCGAACTGGTCTGCTGTTTTCTCGCCATCCTCGAGATGTGCCGGATGGGCCGGCTGCGCGCGCACCAACACCACTCGTTTGAAGAGATTCGCCTCTTCCCGCCGCTCGAGGATACCGCGGCCACGGAGAGCGTCTCGGCGTGATCTGGCCCTGGTCCAGGCGCAAGCCCAAAACCTTGGGCGAGCGCGGCGAAGACGCGGCGGTACGCTACCTGGAGCGCTGCGGATTCCGGATCCTCGAACGCAACATCTTCCTGGGCAAACACGAAATCGATATCATCGCGCGAGAGGGCGATACCATTGCTTTTGTGGAGGTGAAGACCCGCCGCACCGACAGCTTCGCCGATCCCGAAGTCAACGTCACCGCGGACAAGCAACGCCGCATTCGCAACGCCGCTCACCGCTACGTACAAACCCACGACGACCCTGCCTGCTACTACCGTTTCGATGTCGTGTCCGTGATCCTCCCCGAAGAAGGTGAGGCCGAAGTCACCCTGCACCGCGACGCCTTCCCCGACAAGCGGTAACCTCCGCACGAATACAAGACCACGGGGACACGGGGGAAGGACGAAGTGGGAATTCCTCTCGCCAAGACGCGGGGGCGCAAAGGAATACGGAAGAACGAACTCTCACGCTTTCTTCTTTGTGCCTCTGCGAGAGGTGTGTTTCAAGCACGCTCGCGGGGACTTCCCCGTTTTCGCGAGAATGACGCAAGGGGCAGGCTATGGGTTGCTCAAGGGGCGAATACGCAACACGGAGTTCGTAAAGGGCGCCGCGCGACGCATCCCGATTGCACCGCCCTGTAGTTTCATCTGCGTTCATCTGCGCCATCTGCGGGCAATCTTCTTACGCGCGGCAACCCGGCCGAGCCCAACCGGGTCGTCTGTTCTCAGCCGCGCGCTACTTCGGCCAATGCATTCTTTGCAATGTTCAGGGTCTCGTCGATATCCGCGGCTGTGTGCGCCGTGGAGACGAACCAGATGCCCATCGAGGTGATCTGCACGCCGCGTTCCTGCAGAGCTATCCACAGGGCACATCCGCGCGCGTAGTCCGTCTGCCTCGCGCTGCGATAGTCTGTCACGGGCTGCGCGTTCGGCGGCAGGAACGTCGCGCTGAACACCGTGCCCACCCCGCGCAAGGTCAGCGGTGCGTCCGCTTCCGCGCTGAGGTCTCGGAGCCCATCCATGAGCCGCCCGCCCATGTCGAGCGCATGGGCCAATGCGGCCCCGCGCCCCGCGGTCAAGGTTTCCAACGCGGCCACGGTGCCCGCCATCGCGAGCGGGTTCGAGTTGTAGGTCCCCGCGTGTACCGTCTTCAGCGTGCCGAACCGCTCCATGTACTCCGCTTTGCCGGCCACCGCGCTCACGGGCATGCCCGCGCCCAGCGCCTTTGCGAAGATGGCTAGGTCTGGCGTAACGCCGAAGTACTCTTGCGCTCCGCCGAGGGCCACGCGGAATCCCGTGATGACCTCATCGAAGATCAGCAGCGTCCCGTGCGTGTCGCACAGCGTCCGCAACGTCATCAGGAAGTCCGGCTCCCCGGGAATCACGCCGGCTGCTGATGCGAAGGGATCGCAGATGACCGCCGCCAATTCGCTGCCGTATTGCGCGAAAAGACGCTCGGCTAACGCGGCGTCGTTCCACGGCAGCACAAGCAGATTCGCCCCGTCCTCCGGCTGCTGCCCTTCTGATGCGGGCCGCATCGGCGGCGCTTCGCGCGGGCCCAACTCAGCCGTCGGCGAGGCTTGATTCCACGCGATGTTATCCATCCACCCGTGATAATGGCCCTCAAAGCGCAGCACCTTCGCGCGTCCGGTCGCCGCGCGCGCGAGGCGCAACGCGGCGTGCACCGCCTCCGATCCGGTCGTGCTGAACCGCACCATCTCCGCGCAGGGCACGTGTGCGCGCAGCAACTCCGCGGCGTACACCTCGTGTTCGGATTGCTGCCCATAGACGAGGCCGCGCGCGGCCTGACGGCGGATGGCTTCGATCACCGGGGCTGGGGTGTGGCCCAGAATCATCGGTCCGTGGCCGAGCAGGTAGTCGATGTACTCGTTCCCGTCCGCATCCCACATCCGGGACCCTTCGGCCCGTTCAAAGAAGAGCGGCACGGGTTCGGAGATCGCCCGGACGTTGCTGTTGATGCCCCCCGGGATGACTTGGCGCGCGCGTTCATACCACGCCTTGGACATGTCGTACTGCATGAATGCGTCCTCTACGCTGGGGCGACCTCCCGCCCCGTCCTGCTTGATTCATATGCTGCAAGCGCGGCCGCGACCGCCTGGCGTCCGTCCCAGCCCGAGGCGGCAAGCGGCTTGCCGTCGTCAATCGCGTCGACCAGGTTCTGGATGTTGGCGGCATACGACTTCAAGCGCACGGGATCGAGAAACCCCTTGCCGGCCCAATCGATGGGCTCCTGCGCGGCGGCGACTTCCCACGGCCCTCCATCAAAGGACACCCGCATCTCGCCGTACCAATCCACATCAACCAGACCCAGTTCGCACACGATCTGCGTGGCGCCGCCAGTCCGTGCAAACCCGGGCTTGACCAGCTCAAAGGAACAGAAGATCGTGCAGACCGTGCCGTCTTCCATGGTCAGCGTTACATCGCTGGTGCCATCCACGGGATAGCGGCCATCGAGGCTCGAAACTTTCGCATAAACCGAGCGGATTTCACGGCCGGTGAAGTAACGCGCCTGATCGATGTTGTGGATGCCGTGCCCGAGCAGGATGCCGACATTGGCCGGATCCAACTGCCATTTCGGCACGGCCCCTTCCATGCCATCCGGCACAAGCTGAAAGGAATGCATGTGGAGGATGCGCCCCAGTTTGTCGGAGTCCAGCAGCTTCTTCGTTTCGAGGGGGCACGTCCGCAGGCGCTGACTGAACATGACCGAGCAGTGGGTGCCGCGCTGTTTGCAGGCGTCCAAGATGGCGTCGCACACCTCCACGGTGCACGCCATCGGCTTCTCGATCATCAAATGCTTGCCGGCCCGCGCCACCGCCAGTCCCTGTTCTCCATGACTGGCGTGCGGCGTCGCAATGCATACAAGGTCGATCTCATCGCATGCGATCATTTCTTCCGGCGAAGCAAAGACGCGCACACCGTACTCTTGGGCAAGGCGCGGGGCGCGGCTTCCGCCCGCGATTCCCATCAGACGCGCGCGCGGTATCATGGTGGCCACGGTTCGGGCATAGGTCTGCCCCATGAACCCCGCCCCTAGGATGCCGACACCCAACGAGCCGTTCCGGCTTGCCATAGTCTTCAGTTTCCTTTCTCGCGTGCACCCGCCGGGTGCAGGATGCGGCGCGCACAAGCCGCGAGGGCGCACCCGAAAAGAATCAGGAATCCACCCACCAGCAACGACAACCGCGCTTCCCCGAATGGTACGCTCACCAGCACGGCCACCATCATGATCGCCCCAAGTGACGCACTCGCCAATCCGATAATCCGCACCGCTACGGTTGCATCGCCGCCTTCGTCAAATGCTTCCTTCGCGGGGCGCTCTTTCCCGGTCAAGCCTGACAGAAAGAGCGCAATTTCTTCCACGCGCTTGGGAGAGTCCGGGGCAAGCATGCTCACCACCATCAATACGGCGGCTGTGGGGACACCCGAGATCCATGTCAGCCACTGAACATCGCGCAGGTACTTGAGGCTTTCCCCGGTGGGGAGGTTGTGGTAGCTCAAGACGTATGCCGCCACTCCGCACACCGTACCCGTAACAAACGCGGCAAAGGCTCCCCGGTTAGATGCGCTGCGCGTCAACAGGCCGGCCATCATGGGTATGGCCACAGGAGGCATCAGCACGCTGAAAAGCTGCGCCATGTAGTTGACGAGGTCTTCTTTCGTTTGGGCGTTCGCAAGGAACAGTGCAATCCCCAGGGCCAAGGCGCCGATCAGAAAGGTGGCGCAGCGCCCTGTGAAAAGCAGGCCGCGCTCACTCAGGTGGGGAGCAAACTGCCGCTTCACGATGTCGTTCGTGATCACCGCGGCGCCCGCGTTGTAGTCGCTTGAAAGCATTGACATGGTGGCCGAGAACATCGCGGCGATGATCACTCCGATCATGCCCACCGGCAGTAACTCGCGGCAAAGCAACGGGTAGACGTCATTCGGATTGGCGATCCCCGGCATGAACACCTTCGCCGCCAGTGCGGGCAGAAACAGCAACGGCGGACCGAAAAGCATGAATGCGGCCACCAAGTAGCCCACCTTGCGCGCATCGCGGTCGGTGCTCACCGAATAGTATCGCTGCACGTACGGCCATTTAGTTGCGTACGTGAGCAGGAGCACCATGCCGAACGCGATCAGCCATGGCCACGTGTAGGTTCCGCCCACAGGATGCGCGAATTCGGGGGGGAGCCCCTTCAGGAGTGCGGTCAGGCCGCCCGCCCTGTCCACCGCGAGGGGGGCCAGCACCATCACGGCGACCGCCACAATCACGAACTGGATGACGTCGGTGATCATCACAGCCCACAGGCCGCCCAGGAAGGTGTAGGCCAGGATGATCGCGCCGCACACGATGATCGACAGTGTCAGTCCGTGCTCGAACTGGATTCCGAGACTAACGGTTACCATCTTGCCGATCACGAAGAGCTTCAACCCGTCGTCGATGATAATCAAGGGCAAGCCCACCCAACTGAAGCCTTGCCGGAGCGTGGGCCCAAAACGGGTCTCGATGTATTCCAGCGGGCTCGTCACCACCGCGCGCCGCCATCGGGCCGCCAGAAAGTATGCGCTGAACAGGCACGCCGGCACCGAGAACCACCAGATCGTGATCGCCACCATGCCGTATTGATACGCCAGAGCGGAATACGCGATGAACGTGAACGCGCTGAACGTGGTCATGTACAGGGAGATGCCCGACACCCACCACGGCACCTGGCGCCCGCCGCTGAAGAAATCCTTGAGGTCCTTCATGCGGTTGGCATAGTAGAGACCGATCGCCAGCATCACGGCGAAGAATCCGGCCAGGATGATGAGATCGGCAACAGCGAGGTTTCTGCTCAACGACATGGCATGATAACGTATGCGGCGTATCCGCACTGGAATCGCTTCGCAACGGCTGCGCGAATCCGGTATGCTGACGCCTTGGTTCCCACGGTACCCCTGGTTAACGGCTCAAGTTTCGAGCAACCATAGGACAAATCGCCATGGCGAAACAACTCTTCCTCAACGGGTGCGGTGCAGGCTCCGCATTCATTCCTCTCTTCATGCTTTCGACGCTCTTCGCGTGCAGCGCGTCTGCGTGGGAGGGCTTCCGTTGGGACACCTGGCGCGAAATCACCGGAATCTCCGCGCTAACGTTGGATAGCCCCCAGGCCGGCCGCGAAGACCTCTTGCCCCTGCTGGAAACCGGCGCGCCAGGCGCCGGACCCATCGCGTCCCAGGAGGAGTGGGAAAGGAAACGCGCCCGCATCGAGTCCGTTCTGTCGACACTGATCGGCACGCCGACGAACTTGGCCGCGCCCGCACCGGCCGCTGAAGTGCTCGGAGAAGAGGACCTCGGCGCGTATACACGCCGGCATCTGCGCATCGCCAGCGAGCCGGATGACACCATTCCCGCTTATCTCCTGATTCCGAAGGAGCCCATTCAGAGTCCGTGTCCCACGATGATTGTCCTGCACCAGACCCAGGCGCCGGGAAAAGAAGAGGCCTGCGGCATGACCGGCGACCCGAACATGGCCTTCGCGAAGGAGCTGGTCGAGCGTGGCTACCTTTGCATTGCACCCGATGCCGTTGGTTTCGGCGAGCGCATCCCCAAAGGGGAGCAGCCTTACTACGGTGCGCACGACTTTTACCGCAAGCATCCCCAATGGTCCTTCTTTGGCAAGATGATCTGGGATGTGCAGCGCGTCGTCGACTATCTCGAAACACTGCCGGAAGTGGACAAGGGGCGCATCGGCTGCATCGGGCACTCTCACGGTGCGTATGGGACTATCATGGGCTCGATTTTCGAGCCGCGCATCCGCGTGGCAGTGGCCAGTTGCGGATTCAACACGCTGCGCTCCGACCCCTCGCCAAACCGCTGGTGTCACCTCACCGCGCTGCTCCCGCGGCTCGGTTTCTACGTCGACGACGTGAAGACCGCGCCCCTGGACTGGCATGAGATCGTGGCGTGCCTCGCTCCCAGGTCCTATTTCAACTACGCCACATTGAGCGACGACGTCTTTCCCAACACCGAGAACCTCGCGTCCATCTACACGCAGTTGACCTCGGTATACGCCCTTTACGGCAACGCGGACCATTTCGCGGGCGCGCTCGTAACGGGCAAGCACTCGTTCCCGCCGGACTCACGGCAGATGGTGTATCACTGGATCGACCGCCAGTTTGAACTACTCCCAGCCAACCCCGAATAGAGGATAAAAGAGATGACGGACTTGACGCGCAGGCAGTTCGTAGCAACCACGGCTGCGGCGGCCATCGCCAACGCCTCCATCGGGAACGCGAATGCGCAACCCGCGCCGCGCCCCAACGTCCTCTTTATCCTGGTCGATCAGCATCGGTTCGATTGCATCGGCGCCTATGGCAACGAACAGATACGGACACCTGCCATCGATCGGTTGGCGCAGGACGGCACCCGTTACACAAACAGCTTCTGCGCGTATCCTGTGTGCACACCCTCGCGCTATTCAATCTGGTCAGGCCGCTATGTGCACGAACACGGGGGGTGGAGTAATCACTGCACCCTCAAGCCGGGCACGGCCACTTGGCCTGCGCTCCTCCGCGAAGCCGGCTACCAGACAGCCGCCGCGGGCAAGATGCACTTCACGCCGACCTATCTCGATGTCGGTTTTCAGCGCATGACGCTCTCCGAGCAGGACGGTGAAGGCCGTTGGGACGATGATTATCATCGCCTCCTGCTCGAGCGGGACACCATTGATGTCAACGATCTCGAGGATCAGCGAAAGGAATACCGCGAACACGCGCGGCCCGAGTATTGGGAGACGTTCGGTGCGCTCGCATCGAACCTGCCCGAAGAATTGCACTCCACTACGTGGACCGGCGACCGCGCGGTTGAAGCGTTGGACCAATGGACCGATTCCGGCAACCTCTTTGTGGCGAGTTTCGTCAAGCCGCACCACCCCTTCGACCCGCCACAGTCCTGGGCAGACCGGCACGACCCCGCCGGCATGAAGCTGCTCTCCGGCTGGACGGATTCGTGTTTCGCCCACGATCTCCAGCTTCAGACCGGATACTTCCCCCACGAGAAGCTGTCGGAGTCCGCACTGAAAAGGGTCATGGCCTATTACTACGCCACCATCGAGCACATCGATCTCCAGGTCAACCGCATGGTTGAAGTCCTGAAACGCAAGGGCCTCTACGAGAACACGCTTATTGTCTACACGAGCGACCATGGTGAGTACATGGGCTACCACCACATGCTTCTCAAAGGCAATTGGATGTACGATCCACTGATCAAGGTGCCGCTCATCATCAAGTACCCTGGCGCCACGCAGGCCGGACAGGTTTCTGACAGGATGGTCAGCAACGTCGATCTCGCACCCACGATCCTCCGCCAGTGTGGCCTCGCGCCGCTCGACACGATGCGCGGGCTGGACCTCATGGATAGCGCGGCCGGTCGATCCGTCGTCTGCGCGGAGGGCAGCGGCGCCGCGCAGCTCATGGCCCGCACTGCAACGCGCAAACTCCTCGTACACGAAGGCAAGAAGCTCGCCTTCCTGTACGACCTCGATAAGGATCCCCTCGAAACCGTGAACGTACACGATGATCCCGCGTATGCGGAGGATGTGGCGGTATTGCGACAGGCGCTCGTGGAGTGGCGCGGTCCGAATCCCAATCTTGACACCGTCCTCAACGAGCAGGCGCCACAGATCGACCAGCCCAATGTGCGGCCGGACCTCAGCCATCGCGACGCCATGATCGCGTACACCCGGGAGAAGATGGAGGCCTTCTACAAAGCGAATAGCGTTTAGCCCGAACGGGCCACTATTTCTCCACACCGAAGCGGTACACCGTGACCTGGCTGTACTTCTCTCCTGGCCGCAGGACTGCGGAGGGAAACTCGGGATGGTTCGGCGAATCCGGGAAACGCTGCGCCTCCAGGCAGAACCCGCCATGCTTCACATAGGCCACGCCCGCCTTGCCTTTGAGTGAACCGCTAAACCCGTTGCCCGTGTAGAACTGCAGTCCCGGCTCCGTGGTGATCACTTCAAGCGTGCGCCCACTGCCGTGTTCCACGGCGCGCGCGCCCAGCTCGACCCAGCCCGTCTTCTTGTTCAACACATAGCAGAGATCGTAGCCGCCGTTGGTTTCACCGTAGTACTGCGAGATGGCGTGTCCCACGGTGAAGTCAAACGGCGTCCCCTTCACCGGCGCAAGTTCGCCCGTCGGAATCAGCGTGTCATCCACCGGCGTGTAGCGATCCGCATAAATCACGAGTTCATGGTCGAGCACGCTGCCCGCGCCTTGTCCGGCGAGGTTGAAATAGCTGTGGTGCGTCAGGTTCACCACCGTCGCGGCGTCTGTCTCCGCCTCATACACGATCCGCAGCTCATTCGTGTTGGTGAGCGTGAAATTGACCACGCACGTCAGATTCCCGGGATACCCCTCCTCGCCATCCTTGCTCGTGTACGTGAAACGCACCATCGGACCCTTGTCCAGCACAAACGCCTCACCCTTCCACATAACCTTGTTGAAACCCTTGTTGCCGCCGTGCAGATGGTTCGGCGCGTTGTTCGTCGCGAGCGAGTACTCCTTGCCGTCCAGGGTGAAGCGGCCCTTGGCAATCCGGTTCGCATACCGTCCGCAGATGCTGCCGAAGTACGGATTATGCTGCTCGTAGTCTTCAACCTTGTCGAACCCCAGCACGATGTCCGCGTTCACCCCATTGCGGTCGGGCGCCTCCATCGAAACCAGCGTCGCTCCGAAGTCAATGAAGGTCGCTTTCAGGCCGTTGGCGTTGGTCAACGTGTACGCCGTGACCACGGTGCCATCGGTAATCTGGCCAAACGGGCGCTCGGAGATCTGTCCCTTCGCGTGCTCCGCCGCATACGCAGCACACGCCCCGCTGATGAGCAGCGCCACAACGCATTGCACTAAAGTCTGAACGGCCTGTTTCCATACCATTGCGTCAACTCCTCCAGATTTGTGGGCTCGGCTCTCAGTCAGCCTACGCTGCGGTCGCGCTCCAATCTATTTCCCCCGGCCTACCAGATCAAGAAACTGGGGTCGCCCCCCCCGCCGTGCAATCAAGACACAGGCGAGGGCGCCAGTGCCACACGTCGGCTTGGCCATCGGACCGATCGGACCGATCCGTCCGATTCCCGAATGGGACACAGGCGAGGGCGCCTGTGCCACACGCGCTTGCCATGCCCAGTTTTTTGATTCTGTTCTGTCGTCCTTGGTTCTGCCCAAAGAAATCAAACTTAAACGAGATCTTCTATTCGCAGATAGACGTGTGGCACAGGCGCCCTCGCCTGTGTCTTTAATGGGCTGGGCCACCACACCATGCAAAACACTACCCCTTCCACGTACAATCACACATTGCTCTCGCAGACAAAGGAATCTCTTTATGACCGATACCGTTGAACCTACTCCCCCGGCCACGGCAACCACCACCGTGCCACCCGTGCCCGGCCGGGCGCTGTGTCCTCGTTGCGGGCACACCATTGATTCATGGGACAGTTTTTGCCGCTACTGCGGACGACCCATGAAGGCGCACGCGAAGTCTAAGGCCCCCTGGTACTATGAACCCGTCTGGATCGTGGTCCTTGCCTTGGTCGTCCTCGGGCCCCTCGCCCTGCCGCTCGTCTGGAAATCCCCCAAACTCACCCGCCCGGTGAAATGGGCTTTCACCCTCTTCCTCGGTATCTACGCCGTGGCGATCGCGTATGCCCTTTGGGTCTACTGCCTCGTCATGTGGCGCCTCTACTCCACCCTCACCCAAGACTACGGCACCTTCCGCTAACCAGGAATCGCCAACACGAGGGAAACAGGGACTGTCCCAAACGAAGCGAGTCCTCGAGCGGAGACGGGACTGTCCCTGTTTTCCCCCTGTTTCCCCCCTGTTTTCCCGCGATGTCCCTACTTTCCGATGTCCCTGTTTCCGCCCCCGTCATCGCTCCCTTGCGAAAATCCGCGCACGACGGTACTATTGAGGGTGTCGCACTGCTTCAATCCAGCGGCCACGACGACTGGCCGTGAATGACGAACGCACGATCGCAGTTTGAGTAACGGGGGCCGCGCGAGAAGCGTTCGTTTATGTTTGACGCGCCCTTTCAAGTTCCTGTGGGAAGGGCCCGATACGGGGGACAACGAGCAATGAGCACGAAGCGCGAACTCGAACCAATCCGGGCACTCATCAGTGAACACCGCTATCCGGAAGCACTGGACGCTTTGCACAAGATGGAAGCCGACAATGGACCCTCGCCGGAAACGGAGTTCGGCAAAGGGATCTGTCTCGCCGCGCTGGGCCGGATCACCGAGGCCCGCGCAGTAGTCCGCCACTTGAAAGAACTGGGACAAATCGCCCTCGCACACCAAGTGGCCGAACAAATCGAACAAACGGATCCTCTGGGCATCGAGAAGACGAAGCCCGCCGCACCTGCAATGCAAGTGACACCCAATGGTGCTCGCGCCAATTCGCCCTTTTACCGGAATGCCTTCTTCGCGGTTGCGGCCATCGCAGTGCTACTCGCATGCGCGCTGTGGATAATGCGCACGCGTCCTCACGAAGGCATGAACGAACAGGCTTCCCCAGCGCCGCCTGCGCCATCGGCCAAACCGGCCTCTCCTGCGCCCGCGGTCAGCGAAGCGGCAGAATCCTCGCGGAACGACGCGCCGGCTCAAACCGACACCCATGGCAGGCCTCACGGTGAAGCAGATCCCAAGGAGAGACTGGCCACGGCGACCCTTAGTTACGGGCGCACGCCCGCGGATTCCAAGAATTTCTACACGGCGACAATTCGGATCGTTGATACCGACAAGCAGCCCATCGTGGATGCGGCAATAGGGCCATGGATCTCCCGGGCCGGCATTCCACCCATGCGCTACGGCGGACACTTCACCGACTCCGAGGGCCGATTCACATTCACGGAATTTCCCGCCGGCGTTGTGTGCGGTTTCAATACCGACCATCTCAACGGCTACACGAGTGTCGATACAGAGGGTTTTGTGGGAAATGGCGGGGATGAATTGCCCGAGATGACTGTCGTGGTCGAGAAGCTCAAGGGAGACGTGAAAGGCGTGGCTCTTGACACGCGTGGACAGTGGATGTCCGACCAACAACTCCTCGTGGAGGTCTTCTACGATGATGGCAAGAAGGCCGTTCTCTTGGGTCAGACGTCACCCACGGGCCGCTTCAAGTTCACCGCTGGACGCCCGAATCACAAGCTGCAGTTGGCCATTCGGGCCAACGGCAAGCCGTACCACAACTACCGATGGAACAGCGACGTCCTTCTATTGGAACCCGACGCGACAATGGACCTCGGGGATCTTGCCTTCTTCCCGAGCAACAGTTAAGCGAAGGAACAGGGTCGCGGCGGAGTCGCTCAACGTGCAGCCTGCTCCTGCCGCGGAAAACATGTCCATATCACGCCGCGGACGCAAGCGACACACATCTGCACGGCAATCGCTGTCGACTAAGCCATTTAATCGGGTTGATCACGGCTTACTTATCGTAACGACGGGCTCCTGCGTGAGCTGGCGTGCGAGCGCACTGGTTTCATTCCGCCAGTTTTCCGCTGTCGGCGCCACAGGATACTGCATGCCGCGCCGCCAATCGCCGAGAATCCAGTAGCGCAGGGAAGCGTCCGGCGCGCTGCACCGGATGCGGTGCTCGTGATCCAGTTCCACGACCTCCTTGGCGACGGAAGGCGGTACCATCACGGACAGTCCAATTTCGCCGATCCCTTCTTCCTGGAAGCCCCACGTGCCGAGGTATCCGCCGGCGATATCTGAGAACGACTCCTCGTTCACGAGCTTCACAAGGCCTGCTGAAATATCCACCGGTTCATTCACGCCGGTAATCCGGGCGCGGATCTCGCTCTCCCTGCGTCCCGCGTAGATGAGACAGCGAAATCGCGCACCGATGGCCGCGTTGCCGGGGACGACATTCTCAGCCGTGATCTCGACCGCCGAGCGCACAGGTCCCGCGAACAGCACGCGATGCTTGAACAAGACGTCGCCCTTGCCCGCCGGGCTCTGAACCAGAAACGACGCATCGCCCAGGTGCAGCGTGAGGCCGCCCAGTCCAGAGGTCTCGTCCACGTGGAGTGCGTCGATGCCCCAGTCCTGTTCCGCATGGTAGTTCACAACGGTGATTGGATAGAGCAGACGCTCCGCGCGCGGGAGTCCGCGATCCGATTGCTTGCCGAAGTAATCGAACTGGCCGGTATAGAAGCGGTACGCGCCCGCATCCGATTCCCACGCCACGTAGGCAGGCGTGTCGAGAATAGCGCTCGTCAGTCTGGGGAAAGAGGTTTCGCGCGTGCCCTCCGCCGCGTAATAGACATAGAACTCTTTCTCCGCATCTCCGGGAAAATCAGTTGAGAAAGACAACTCCTCACCAACGGTTTCATCCAGCGTATCGACCTGGTGCGGCAGCTCAAACCAGTCCAGCCAGCGATCCCCCGCGACAACAGCGCAGTTCGCGGGATTGAAATCGGGCGCGACCTTCCGGAGTTCCGCAACGGATAATACCACCGGCCAATACTCGCGCGGCGCGTGGCCGCTGTTGTCCACACGGACGCCGAATCGCTTAATAAACGAACCAAAACCCGCGATCGCGGGCGTGGCCTGCGCGCCTTGCTTCAACGGCGCAAGCGCATCGGCCGCCGCGGCCACGTCGCCCGACGCGTAGGCCTGCTCCACCTTAGCCCAGGTCGGATTGCCACCGAAAGCTTGCGATAGGCGATGAAATAGCCGGTCGCGCACGAGGTCCATGTAGTACCGCGCGCCGCCGGGACTCGTGCGCACGTGAAGGCCCAGTTCGCGTTCCGCGTGCCACGCGGGCAGCTCGTTCAGAAAGAACGCCTCCACCGGGTCCGCGGAGTCTTCGAGCAGACTCTTCGCAACGTCGATGAATCGCTGACTGCTCGAAAGAACGTCGGCGAGGACCTGAGTGTATACGCTGGACACCGGTTCGTATTCGAGATCCACTTCGCGGGTAACGCCGTTCATCGGCCAGTCAAACTCGACCGTGCCGTCGCCATCGAGGTCGATGCGGCGCTGGTCCAAGACGCCGTCCGCATTCGTGTCCTCATACTCGTACCGCGCGTCGAGCGTGCCGTCGAGGTTGTAATCGACATCCAGGTAGGCATAGCGCGCGCCCAGCAAGTGCAGGCGCTGGTCGGCCGTGTCGAAGTAAAGACGCAGCGGGCTCGCGGGCTGCTGGCTTACCTCGACGCGTTTGTTGAACGCGCTCGTGGGAGGCCCGCCAACCTGCGGGAAATCGCCGTGGCGCGACGCGCGGTTGATGAGGCCTTCCCACCGCTCATGCGAATCCTTGTCGACTTCGCCTTCCGTATTCGCGTTGAGTTCATCCCACGTGAGCATGGCTTTCGCCCACGGCGCTGACTTCGCGTAGGCGCGGGTATCGGCCCACGACAAGACCGGGTGCGTCGGTATGCCGCGCACCTGCATCGGGGCAACCGCCACGCCCTCAGTGCTCATCGGCGAGTCGCCGGGAAGGGCCGTCACCGAGAACTCGTAGTCGTGCGTGCGCGTACCGAAGGCATCACCGTCCGCGTCGATGCTGTAGCGCAGGTTCTCGACCGCGTGTCCCAGCGCGCAGACGCGCACCACGACTTCGCTGCACGTGTCGCCATCGGCATCGTAGAAGGCGAAAGGATCCTCGAAGACGTTTAACCACGCATCAAACCCTTCCGCAAGGCGGAATTGGTAGAACATCTCGTCGCCGCTGAAATGCGTGCGGTACTGACACAGGTCCTGGTAGTAGGTGCCGTCCACGTCGTACCAGAGCAGGTCATCATCGCCCACATCGACGCCCCACCACACCGTGATATCGTCCTTGTCGTCTTTCCAAGGCTTGTCGTAGAAGATGCCCATCTCATCCACGTCATCGTCGCCGTCGTTGTCTTGATAGTCGGTGACGACATCGATGGTACCGTCGGCATTCCAATCGTAGAAATAGGCGTCGCTGTCGAGATCGGGGCGTCCGGTTTCCGCGAGGTCCTTGTCCTCGTCAACAACACGCACCAGCAGCGGCTGTTTCGTGTGGCGCTTGGCGGTGTCGAGATACCAGAGTTCATCGGGCGTCCCATCGCTGTCGCGATCCACGGGCAGGCGTTCGCCCGCGGGAAGGGCTTTGACCTTCGCCACCATCTCCGCATCAAGCGTTTGGGGCACTCCGAACACGCGTTCGAACACCGTTTGTGCGGTCGCGTCACCCATCATACCGAAGGTAACGGTTAGCAGTGTCAGGCCAAGAATGAATGTGTGCGTGTATCTCGGATGCATTTACGGCTGCTCCCCTTCCGGCCTGGTGGCCGGGTTGACATTGCCCTTCGTGACGATGACCTCGGAGTTTTCGAGGATGTTGTCGCGAATCAGGATTGGCTTGTTCGTGCCCGTCTGGTCGTTGACTTCCACGACCACGTTCTCGAAGACGTTCTGCGACACGATGCTGTTGCCCGCGCCGACATTCACGCGCAGGCGGTTCTGCGCATCGCCCGTCTGTGCGTGATTGTCCGTGATGATGGCGCCGAATCCGCGCGCGTCGATTGCGATACTGCACTTTCCGCCGGGCTCGACCACCAGCACGTTGCCGCTAATGACGTGGCGCTGCGAGTCCGCCCAGGAGCGGAACCCGATGTCGATGTCGCCGCCCTCCTTCACGTGCACGATGTTGTTGGCCATGATGATCGAGTTGCCCCGGTCAGAACCGAAGGCCACGTGCGTGCGGCCCGTGATCTCCGCGTAGTTGCCGCGAATCTCGCCCGGGCCGGTCAGGATTTCGACCGAGTCGGACATGGCATTGCCCAGCACGTTGTTGATCACGCGCATGTTGGATCCTTCCAGCATGATCCCCAGACGCCGGCTGTTCATCACATAGCAGTTTTCGATCGTGATGTCGTGATTCGGCTCCGCGCCGGGCCCGCCCGGCTCCTGGCAATACGCCTTGATGCCGCAGAACTCGAAGCGCGCGTGGGAGACGTTGGGGTCGCCTTCGCCCACCGGATTCTGGTCGCGGTTGGCGTCCACGTAGAGATCACGGACGGTTACGTGCCCCACGCCGGAGCCAATGATGCGAATGACATTCGTCTCTTGCTGGGGTGCCTGCACCAGCTTGGTGGCCGTGCCGAGGCCGCACAACACGACGTTGCTGCGCTCGATGAGTACGCCGCCCAGTTTGCCTTCGACTTTACGGATGTCGTAGGTGCCCTCCATGAGCTGGACGCTTCCGCCCACATCCGGGAGGGCGCGAATCGCGGCGTTGATCTCCTCCTGATCGCCAATGCCGTCGCCCACGAAATCCGCAGAGGCTTTCGATCGATCGGAGGAGTTGACCGTGGCAACCACGACTGTGGCGGCCGCGCTTCGCGGAAGCGCCCCCGGATCCGGCGCGGCCGCGCTCAAGAGCAGTGAGAGCAAGACATGATACACTGCGTTCCTCCTTCGAGGTGAGGGAGCCATTGCTTTGCACTGTTGCGGCGCGACCCGCCGCGCCCAATCGAGGGTAACAGGAAAGGGTGTTGTTGTGCGAGTCATGCTGATTGGAATAATGGCAGCGGGGTTCACCCTGTGTGCGTGGGCGGAAGACCCTGACGAAGCCGCGCGAAAGGCCGCCTATGTGGAAGCCGTCACGCGCGGCGAAGGCTTCATGCCCTGGCAAACGCCCGGCCCCTCAGAAGCGGAAACCGCGTTTCGGCGTGGCATGGAGGAGCGGAAAGACTCGATGCTGGCGGGGCGCACGCCGTTGCAGCATCCAATCCTCGTGGCGCAGGACGCACGCGAAGCCGCGTTGCACATGATCGAGCGAGACCCTCGCGCGGCCTCATGGTTCGACGCCATCAAGGCCCAGGCGGACGCCCTGGTGGCGCAGGAGCCTGGCTTTGCCGAGCGGATGATTCCGGAACTTACGCCCGCGAATACATACGGGACCACCTGCCCCAAATGCGTAGGCGAAAAATCGCAGGAAGGCGAGGGGCACGGTCTGCTTGCCTGGAATTGGACGAACCCGGAGGTGCTCGAGTGCACAAAGTGCGGACAGCGCTACCCGGACCCGCAGTTTCCCGAGACGGCCGCCTTGACCGCGCCCCGCGCGGGACAAACCTTCACCTTCTACCTCAACGACGCCGAGCGCGCGCAACCGGAAGACCGGAGCGGTAAGCTCGCCTATCACTGGGTGGGGCATCCCATTCACGTGAGCTTCAGCGGGATCATTCGTGAGAACAAGGTCCAGTTCATGCAAGCCGCGCTGGAGGATATCGCACTGAGCTACTGGCTCACGCAGGACCCGCGCTACGCCGAACTGGGCGTGCCGGTTCTCGCGCGGTTCGCGAAGTGCTACCGCAACTGGCTCTACCACGATTACTGGGACACCTACGCCGACTGCGACCCCCTTTACGCGGCGTGGCACGACAAGCAATTACCGCTGGAATGGAAACGGCACCTGTGCGCGCAAGTGTTCGAGAGGGACTCGCTCACCGCCGCGCGCATGGAGCAATCGTACTGGGGCGCCGGGCGTATCCACCCCAGCACCGACAGCATTTCGGCCCTGCCTTCGATGCTCCTCGCGTACGATCTTCTGCATGACGCGCCGCAGTGGACGCCTGAAACGCGGGCGCTGGTGGAACGCGATTTCTTCTTGGAATTCGCAATGGGCGCGGAACCATTCGTGGGCGGCGCGGACAAAGCCGAGAACGTGAACAATAAGTCGCCCCGCATCTACAACGCCTTCGCCGCAATCGGCAAGTGCCTCGGCCTTCCCGGCTACGCCGATGTCGCGCTGCGCGGGTACGAGGGCGTTCGCGACAAGTCCTTCTTATACGATGGATTCAGTAAAGAAAGTCCCGCCTACACGAATATGTATCTTGCGCAACTGATCGCGATCCCCGAGACGCTCCACGGCTTCGCCTGGCCGGAAGGATTCGCTGGACGCTCAGGCCGCGTGGACTGTTATGCCAACGACCCGCGTCTTGCCCTCATGTTTCGCGCCGTAGTCGATCAACTGCGCCCGGACGGCCGCTATCTTCCGCTCAGCGACACCAACGAAAGCGCGGCGCCGTCGGGCTTCATACTCGATGTGGGCGCACGGCGATATCCTGAGTGGTACGCGGGCCTTCGCGGCGGAGCCGGGCCCGTGAACACCTACACCCTGCTCAACCCGCTTTCCGATGCCGCGGCGTCCAGCGCGAAGACGCGTCCAGAGATCTATTTCCCGGCCTGGATGAACGCTATCCTGCGCCACGGCGAAGGCAAGAACGCGGCCGTGCTGGCGCTACCCTTCTCGCCGGCGGGCGGCCACCGTCACAACGACAACCTCGCGCTGTTCTACGGCGATGGGGGCGCCACGGTCCTCGGCGATCACGGGTACGTGGGCGACATGCCCGTGAACCAGTGGATCCGCAGCACGCAAAGCCACAACCTCGTCGTCGTGGATGACGGCGAACAGATTCATGCGGACCGTGTTCCAGTATTTGAGCACATGGCGGCAACTCCGGAGATTGCGCTCGTGCAGGCATCGTCCAACGCCTATCCGCAGTGTGGTCAATACCAGCGCACGGTGATGTTACTGAAGGGACCCGAAGGAAAGACGATTGCCATTGACCTATTCCGCGTGAGCGGCGGCAGAAAGCACGCGTTTCGCGTGTTCAGCGAGCTGGCGGCAAGTGACAGTCCCAATGGCCGGCTTGCGTTCGACGGCATCGCGATGCCGGACGAGCCGCCGCTTCCGCAGGTCGGTTCGAGCCTCGCCAAGGGGGATATCTTCGGACTGCGCGACGTGCGCAGCGTTAGCAGCCCGCCCACACAGTGGCAGGCCGCGTGGAAAGAAGACGGCCATGCGTTCCGCTTGTGGATGTGCTCGCCCGTGTCGCGCGTCGAGGCGTCCAACGGGCCCGGTCAGCAGTCGCGCGACGATGCGGGTCGCCGCGTGCGTTACGTCGATGCGGTGCGCGAAGGGGAGAATCTGGCTAGCGTATTTGCCGCCGTCCACGAACCCATGGACGGCGCCAATGGCGCGCGGGTGCTTGCCGTGGAGCGTTTGGACGCCGCGTCGGGCGGGCCGGACGCCGTTGCGTTGCGCATCGAGGCAGCGTGGGGAACGTACTACGTCCTGAATGCGTTCCAGAATGCCGCGCAGCTCGGCGAAATGCATTTCCAGGGGGATTTCGGGATCGCCTTTGACAACGGGGAGAACCGCTGGCTGTGGTCTCTTGGGGCTTCGACCTTCCGGTGGAATGACAAGGGCTTCGATGGCGTGCCCGCGCGGTGGGCAGGCAAGGTCACCGCACAGGACGAGTCGCAATTCTCAACGGATACCGTCCGCCCGGAAGGTTGGCCATCGCACGAAGAGCATGGCACAGCCTGCGTCCGCGTGTTTGACGGAACGTACTGGACAGGTTTCCCGGTGGCGGGCAGCGAGACCCAGCAGGTATCCGTGACTCGTTTCCCGTTGCCGGCAATCAAGGAGTTCGACTTTCCCGCGCTCCGGGTTACGCACATGAACAGCGGCTGAAACCAGCGTCCCTGTTATTACTCCGCGACCATCGTGTTTTTGAGGATGCCTATGCCGTCGATTGCGGCTTCCACCACATCGCCGGGTTTCAAGAACGTGCCCGTGGGGAAGCCCACGCCCGCCGGTGTCCCCGTCGAGATGATGTCCCCCGGTTCCAACGTCACGGACTGCGTGATGAACTCGATGACGGCCGCCACCGGATAGACTTGAAGAGCCGTGGTAGCGTCCTGTTTGATCTCGCCGTTCAACTTCAGCGTGACATGCAGTTTCTGCGGGTCCGCAACCGCATCGGCGGATATCACGCAGGGCCCCATCGGACAGAACCCGTCGTGCCATTTGCCATGGAGCCAGTCGAAGAACTCGTCCTTGGGCCGTTGCGAGCGACCGGGATTCGGCGTGTATTTGCGGTCCGAAATGTCGTTAATGACCGTGTAGCCCGCGACGTAGTTCAACGCGTCCGCTTCTTTCACATGTCGCGCGCGCTTGCCAATTACCACCGCCAGTTCGGCCTCCCAATCGATATGGTCCGGCGATACGCGCGGAATCGGCACCGGGGCGCCGGGGTGATTGACGGTGGTCGCCGGCTTCATGAACACGTAGGGGAAAGTCTTCGCGCGTTCCACCGCGATCTCCCCGCCCTCCTCGATATGCGCGGCATAGTTGCCCGCCAGCAGGAAGATCTTCGGGGGCTGGGGAAACGGCGCCAGCAGGCGAATGGCGCCCGCATCAATCGCATGGACGCCGTCCACGTTCTTGTCGAGCCACTCCGCCACCGCCTTGGCCTCCGCGTAATGCGGCCCTCCGGGCAGGAAGGGCAGCAGGTTGGATCCCTCCGGCAACGCGTGCCGCTGCTGCGAGCGCTGCTCGCATGCCGCCACGGCTTGCGCAACAGGAACGACCTTCGTGTCATAGTAGAAACCGGCTTGTTCGCGGTCCTCGTGTTCAAATCGGCAAATCCGCATGATGCATTCCCCTTTATTGCGATCCCGTGGGAAGCTATCCTAGCAAATCCGGAGGGGGCTCTCCACGTGGATGGGACGGAGCTATCGGGGACTCCCGTGTTGCCGATCTGCCCGCTCGATACACGGGTGCGCATCTGCCGCCCCAGAAGAGCGCCACGGCCCAATAATCGCTCCTTGAAACCGCTTGGAAGCATGAAGGAGTCTCGTACGATGGTCCGTTCATTTCCCTTGGGGCCTGCCCGGTCTTCGGCAGCAAGGATCGCCGGTCTTCTTCTCCTCCTAGCCCTATGCCCCCGTGCCTTAATCATCGTTTCAGCAGACGCCCCATTCGCCGCAATCTCGGCCAAGCCCGAGTGGCGCGTGCGCCCCGCAGAAGCCCAGTCTCCCTTCGTCCCCGCAGGGGACGCCTCCCATGATTCCCATACTTCCCATAACTCCCATAATTCCCATCCCACGGCCGCCGTAGCCGGCCTCGACCTCACCCTCACCCCCAACACCCAGGTGCGCGACTCCGTCTCGCGCTCGCATTGCACTGTCCGCGATACCTCCGGCTCCGAACGCGCCGTGGTCATGGCTCTCTGCATGCCCCTCGACGCCGAAGGCTGGACCTGGTGGGACGACCCCGAGCGCCAACGCACTATCAAATCGGACCAGGTTTACGAGAATCTCGTCGAGTGGTACCACGCCCAGCCGGTCTACGCGTCGTACTACCCCTTGGCCGTGATCTCGAATTCCCAGACGGCCCTCTGCTTGGCCGTGCCGCTCCAACCCGCGCGCATGGTCCGTTTCCGCTACGACGGTCCCGCCCGCGAACTGCGCGCCGAGTTCGACTTTGGCCTCTCGCCAGTCCCCGGGCGCTTTCCTTCCTGCGCCGACGCCGAGGTGCTCCTTTTCGAGGTTCCTCCCGAGTGGGCCTTCCGCCAGGCCCTCACCCGTTACTACGAGCTTTACACAGAGGCTTTCAGGCGAAGAATCGGCGAGGGCGGCATCTGGATGCCTTTTACGGACCTCAGCAGCATCGACCACCCCGAGGATTTCGGGTTTGCTTTCCGCGAAGTGGCCCCAAATGCCCTCGGCACCATTGCGGCCGACGAGCAACTCGGAGTCGCGAGCTACGTCTACGTGGAGCCTCAAACCAACTGGCGCACGCTCCGTGGGAACGTAGAGCCCACCCACGACTCCTACCTCGCCCAGCTCCAGGAGGACGCCGCCGCCGGCGACCGCAAGGCGCAGGCAACCCTCGTCAGCGGGATCGAACGGGAAGACGGTCGCCTCGACCTCTACCTTGACCCCATCGCGTGGACCAAAGACGCCCCATTCGGAGTGAATGCCGATCCGGCTGTCAGCTCCAGTTCCTACCCTGGCTGGCCCAGCAAGGCCAGCCACGAAATGACCGAGCTGTCCCGCGCCCTCGGCTGGAACGGGCATCCCACCACCGGTCTGGACGGTGTCTACGTCGATTCAATGGAGGGCTGGGGCGTCTTGCGCAACTACCGGAAGGACCACTGGCGCGTCAGCCGCTACCCACTGACCTTTCACCACGACACCCAGCGGGTCTGCCTCATGAATTTCTGGGGTACCTGCTCCTTCGTCGAGGATTTGGCGGCCCAGCTCCATGCCCGCGGCATGACCCTCATGGGCAATGGCGCCTTTCATCGGCTTTGGCAGCTTGCGCCTTTCATCGACATTCCGGGCATGGAATACGGCTGGTTTCAGGATGGTGCCTGGCTCCCCGTCCCAGACGAGCAGTTCCTTTATCTGCGTGCCTTAGCGGGTCCGCGTCCCTACCTGCTGCTCATGAACAACGATTTCAATGACGCATCCCATATGGAGGAGTACTTCCAGCGCGCCCTCTTCTACGGCTGCTACCCCAGCATGTTCCACGGCCATACCGGCGCCAGCGTCCCGTACTTTTCAAATCCCGAGTGGTACAACCGGGATCGCCCGCTCTTCAAGCGCTATGTACCGTTGATCCGCCGCCTAGACAAGGCAGGGTGGCGTCCGGTTCCGTACGCTGCGGCCACTCCTGGGGAGATCCGCATCGAGCGTTGGGGGGACGGCGCAACCGGCGACCTCGCCTTCACGCTCCACAACCCGTCGTCCCTGGAGCAGAACGTGATCCTCCAGCTAGATCGAGCCGCGCTTCATCTTCCAGACCGCTTCGTAGCCAACGAAGAACTCTCCGGCGTCACCTCGGAAGTGGATTCGAGCGCGGCGGGCACCGTCATCCGTCTCCACCTTGCCCCGAACGCCTACGCCCTGGTCACCCTGGCCCCTGGCTCTTGACCCCCCCTCCCCCCTTGACAAACGGGTTTGACATGGCTTGACGAATCGGTCTATGCTTCCGGCTACCGATGCTTGGGGCTGCGAATCTCCCCAATGGACATAGTGCCAAAGGACCAGAGAAGGAGGCTTCGGCTATGTTTGAAGTTTTGGCGCTGATGCTGTTGTCGCATCAGCCCCTTCAGCCGATAACCCAGGGCATGGCGTCGTACTACACAGTGGCCAGCAGCAGCTTGGTCACGGCATCGGGTGAAGTTCTTGATGATAAAGAACTTACGTGCGCCATGCCCGTGGGTGAATTCGGCTCCTACTACCTGATTGTTGCTGACAACGGAAAGTCGGTTGTCTGCCGGCTAAACGACCGCGGACCCTTCGCCAAAGGCCGCGTCATAGACCTATCAAAAGCGGCGATGCGCAAACTGTGCGCGACATCCGGAACTATCCAGGTGACCGTCTACGGACTGGGACAAAACGTTCCACCGCAGGCAGTTGCAACAAACTAGCGCCCCAAGCACTAACTCGAAAAGCGACTAAGCGAAGATGTGAAGCGGCCCCGTATGGTCCTCGGGGCCGCTTCTCTCTTTCCAATAGAGTCAACCGGAGTTTCAGAAGACTGGAGGCTTCACGCTCACCACGAACTCCAGGGCCGCCAGCTTCTTCAAGTCACTAACCCGGATGGACAGATGCACCATCTTAGCGGCGCGGCGCTCGGCGATGATCTTCGCTCCCAAGTCCTTGAGCGCCTTCAGGGTATCTTCGTTCAGCTCTTTCAGTTCCACGAACACCTCGACCATGCCGTTACGCACGGTCAACGCGCCGTCGGCATAGCGTCCGTCCGCAGCGTTGGCTGGCAGGTTACGGAGTTCGACCGACAGCTTGGACATGCTTTCGTCTTTGTCTGCCGCTACCGGCGCCCGATTAGGCATCGGCTCCCGCTGTATCTGCCGTGCAGGCGGTTCGGGTTTGGCCCTCTCCATCATGCGCACGCCTTCTACACTTCCCGCCGCCGACTGCGGCACGGCCGCCGCCATAGGAGCGAGGCGAGCGCTCTTGCTCATAGAGTCAGCCTGCGAGCCGAAGACACCTTCGTAGCTGACGCCGTCAGGCATCTCGACCGGCACCTGGACCGTCCGGGGGCGGCCACCTTCAGTGACGACCCGCTCTTCCACGGCCACGAAGCTCGTGAACTGGGTGACCAACGAGAACTCCAGGCCGGTTTCGGTAATCGCCTTCTTGATACTGGTATCGGGACGGCCCTGCTGGATGCCCAGCCAGTCCTGCTCCATCAAGTACTGCACGTGCTGGCGTGCCCACAAGCTCGCCACCACGTCATTTTCGGGCTCCGTGGCGGGCAGGGACACCCGCACCTCACGCTCGAACGCGCCGCTGGAGGTCTCGCCGCGAACCGTGATTACGCCATCCCCGCCGCGGCGGTAGCGCCCGGTCAAGACCAAGGGCTGTGCCGAGAACAAGTCTGGTATTGCGTCCGGGTCTGGATACACGTCGTAGACGTCCAAACCGCCGAAATCGATAGAAATATCGGTCAACAGCGGGTTCTGGATGCGCTCATGGAAGCGCTCCGCCGCTTTGTCGCCATCCGATTCCAAGGTGATCACTTCGGAAGCGCCGCGTCCCGCGCGGGCCATGCCCTCGATGAGGAAGCGGTTGACGGAACTGCCAATACCGAAGGCAAACACCCGGGCGGTCCCGGCGTTCCGCTGGATGGCGTCGAGGATTGCCATATCGTTCCCGATGAACCCGTCGGTCATGAAGCACACGATACGGACCCGTTCATCATCTTGGCCTGACAACGCCGCCTGGATCGCCGGCATCATCTCCGTGCCGCCGCTACCCTCGAGGTTTGCGAGGTAATCCAGCGCCTTCTGGCGGTTTTCGCGCGTATTGGGCACGCTGCGGTCGAAGCAGTAGCCCAACCCGCCCGAGAACGACACCAGATTGAACGTGTCATGGGGGTTCATTCCCTCGATGCACATCCGCATCGACTGCTTGGCCTTCTCGATCGGGAACCCGCGCATGGACCCGCTCGAGTCGATCACGAAGATTATCTCCTTGGGGGTGATCATGTCCGAAGTAACGCGGTCCGGCGGCTGGAGGATCAAGCTGACAAAGCCCCCTTGCTTCCCGGCATGAGTGATGACCGCGTCGCCGATGGCTTCTCCCGCGACCCTATACTTGAGGATAAAATCCCGGTTCGGGATTTCCATGCGGTTGGCGAGGCGAACCACCGCGCGCGATGGACTCTCTGTATCTACCTGCACCTCGTGTTGCACTGACTCGATATCGCGGATGGCCAGTCCGGCATCCAGATTCACGGTCAACGAGATGTCATGACCAGCGCGGGTGCCTTCCGGGGTAACGGGGGGAGTAATGCGGCCCGCATCAGGTACTTGGGGTTGCGGCACAGGTACCGGCCGGCGAATCGGACGTGGGAAAGTCTCGGATTTCACACCGCCTGCATCCTGGTCCATGGGTTCAACCGGGAGGGGCTGCGGTCCGCCGGGGACGTAGCGTGGACCCACCACCATGGGAAACGAGAACTCGTATTCGCCCGCCTCGTATTTCAGATACTCGACGTAGGAGATCGTGATTTCAATCGTCTCCCCCGGCTGGATGTTCGCCACGGCCTGGGTGAAGATATTGGGCCGTTCCTGGTCGAGCAGGCTGGCTCGCTGGCCCGCGTCACGAGCCTGCTGGTAGATCCGCTGGGCTTCTTCGCGCTCCTTGATCAGGCCCGTGATGACCCGGCTGCCCACCTTCATCGTCATCGAGTCGACCGCCGCGCGATCCGACATCGGGAACGTGTAGACCGCCTCGATGGCCTCCGTAAACGGGTTTCCGAAGCGTTGGGTCAGGGTCACCCGCGCCAGGAACCCCGCGATGTCCACCTGCACATCCGTATGTTCCAACGGGCACTGGCCTTGGGGATTCCCGTCGGGGTCCGTCACGATGACGCAGCCGCCGGGAGCGATTCCCCGGTCCTCGGCCAGCGCTAAGCCTGAGAAGAGCAGCGCCCCCGCCGCAACAAACAGCGCGGGAACTACGTGTTTCATGTGCATTTCCAATTCCTCCATCGGGTTCACCGGAATTCGCCTGTCCTTGACTGCAACACGTTCGACACCGGCGCAAGGCGGAGGTTCGAAACCGCGGCCTGAAAGACCAGGACCATGCCAGCCACGGGCTGAACAAAGCGACGTCCGGGCTACTCCGCGGCACGGACAATGCGAAGAGATCACCACGAAGGGCACGAAGCTCACGAAAAAGACAAGTCGATCAATTCAATTCTCCTTGACGGGATTACAGGATTGGTGGGATTGAAGAAACGCTGAGCTACAACGTCGAACGTACCATGGCCGTTTTGCCCGCGCAGGCGGGCATCCATCCGTGTCATGCTGACAACCACCAATCTCTTTCTGATTTAACGCCACAAGTTCAAGGCATTTCATCGTGTCCATCCTGCAATCCTGTCTTAACTCTTCTTTCATTGACGGAATGACTCCGCGACACGAACAAATTGAAGAGTTCACCACGAAGGGCACGAAGCACACGAAAGAGACCAATCCGGTCAATCCTGTAATCCTGTCTCAACTCTTCGTCTCATTCGGGGAGCAGTTCGGCGGGTGCGGCGGGCTCGGGCGTGGGGGTGGCGCGTGGTTGGTGGAAGAAGTCCTTCCAGGCGGTGGGGAGGAAGAGGAGGCCGGGGAGGGCGGGGCTGACGGTGCTCACGAGGTGGGACAGGAAGGTGTAGGCGAGGACGGCGTTGGCGGCACGGCGGGACTGACACCGTCTTTCACGGAGGCTCTGCGCAGTGAAACACGGTGTCTGTCCCTGCTCGGCCGACGACTCTCGGCTGCCTCGCCATGGCAAGAGAGTAGCAAGTCAACAGAACCAACGCAAGAGATGGTTACTGTCCCCATTTATTCCCATAGTACTAGAGCTTCCGCGCTTGTAGCCAAGAACGTCAACTGTCGTTTCCTCCGGCATCCGAGTCGGTCGCCTGCTGCCGAGGCAATCCGCAAGCAGACCGAAACCTTGCAGCTGGAGCGTCGAAATCTCCCGGTGGCAGAACTCGAACTGTCACCTCGTCGCCCACCTGAAGTTCGCAATCGCACCACCGAACATGCTCGTTTGTGCAGGCATCGAGGCCACCAAGATGAACATCGATAGCTTCTCGGGCAAACTCTTCGGCATCGAAGCCCGGCCTTTCGCGAACTTGCGGAGGGGCATCCTTTGGGTCTCGGCGAACCCAATTCACGATGGTGTTCAGAACACCACGATCTGGTAGGCCAGCGATAGCTACGCGTTCGTTGTTGATGAGTAACTCCAATCTTACACTCGGTTTTGATGCTTCCATCTCGCTCCCCTGTGAAGTTTACTTTCGATATTGCTTAACCATATGGGCTCGGCGGAGTGGGCGCCGCTCCCAGGATCCGGTGCGACTTCTCGTAGGAATAAAGGGGGACAGTAACCTTTTCTTGTAGTCCATCCCTACGGGTAGTCCGCGGAGCGCGCTTCGCGGGCGCGGGTTGTCGTGCGAAGGCGTGTTCCCCACAGCAGGTACCATGGGCCGCATTCCTCGGTGGTGGTTCCCTGTACCTTGATTATCCCCGATCCACGCATTGAGTACTCATGGAAGAATAGCACTACTGCCCGAAATAGACAACGGGGCGGCGCATGAAATTCCAAGCTCCTGAAGTACGGGCCTCGCCTGTAATGAGTATGCGTTGTCCCTGGTGGCATCAGCGCTTGATAGCGGGGAAGCGGGAATCAGGCAGAGAATCTCTGTGGACGGTCAATCCGCTAGGAGCATCAGTATTGCTGTTGGCGTCGTGAAGGGCCGGCCGGAGTGCCGGTGCTCTTGGACGCTCCACATCCCGTTGTGTTCTGTATTGGTCCAGACTCGGCGACGCAGGGAGTTGGCGTAATTTGTCCCGGTTCATTCCATGAAGGCAGAATGCGCAGGGCAATCGCATTAAGACTGCGAACCGGCATGGAGGGGACATTTGTGTACCAACGCGCCTCAGTACCCACCGCCCAGACATGCTACGGGGGAATGTCACGCGAGTTGTTAAGCCAGGGGCAGTGTGAAGAGGCTACCTGACTGCCGCAGAATTTGAAGGACGACGTCGCACCATGCTCTCATGGCCTGAAGGGCCTAGGTACTCAAAGCCCTGGGTTGGCCGAAGCGGAGCGGAGGCCTACCCAGGGTATACAGACCGTCTCGTACTACCCTGAAAGGGT
>JADLGB010000031.1 GCA_020849535.1 Candidatus Hydrogenedentota bacterium | reverse complement strand
CACTCGGCGAGCCGTCCCGCCTGGCGCTGCTCGAGAAACTCCTTTTCATCGTAGGTGTTGTTGGCGACCACCACACGCCCTTGGCCTGTATGCGCGCTCTTGAAATGCGGAGTGGCATCACTGATCTCAAGCACCTCGCGAAGATCGAAGAGTTGTGTTGCTTCGAGACTGTGTACGTTGACTTCCCAAAATTCCCCTTCCATGCCCAGGAAATACACCATGTTCTTCGGATCGGTCAGGTGTGTACAGGTCGCGCAGAGACGGTGTTCCTTGAGCGCTTCGATAGTTCGCACCTGGCCATCGGCGTCAATGGCATGCGGACCGATAAATGCCTGCCCACTTGGCCAATGCACCATGCGGTTCGCAAAGGTCCCCGTCACCGAGGCGGGGTGCCGCCGCATGGTCATATCATCATCGATTTCGTAAAGCCCCAAGCCTTGTCCGTGAATGTGCGCCACGTAGCCGACGGCCCACAGTTTGCCGCCCCAAGGGATCAATGCTCCGATGCCGGCTTCGCTGCTGCTTCCCACACCTTCGGCCATCACCGTCAGCTTCGGCAGAACACCGCTGATGGCAGTGGGCGCCGGCGACGCAGCCGATCCTCCTTGCGCACCATCACCCATACCCTCCAGGTAGACACGGATTGCCTTCGCCAGCGACCGCCCGAATGCCCGCGCACTTTCCGGGGTCACAGGCTCTCCGCCAGCATTGGCGTAGGGCACCTCGATCCCCGTGGCCAGGCGCACACCGTCAAGCTCCTCAGCCCAGCGGCTGAAGCTGCGGCCTTCCGCGTAGTTGCTGGCCGCGTTCCAATCCTGTCCGTGCTGCAGATTGTTGGAGCGTTGGTAGGGAAGCGGTCCCGCATTGAGCTCTTCCAGGATTGCGCCGAAGGCTTGCTGCTGTTCCCACATGACCTCGTTGCCACTGCCAACGAGATAGATCTCTTCGTTATGTTCACCGCGAATGTGGGGACAGTGAATATCCAGAGCGACGCGAAGCTTGCCGTTTGACCAGTTCGCGACGCGTGTTCTCAGGGCAGCCACCTCAGGATGCACGCTCGGTCCAATATAGTCACGATTGTGATCGCGCGGCCGCCGGTTCTTCCCCTGATCGCCGTCTTGCACGCCGTCCTTATCCATGAACGGAATCGTCAGCACTTCCACGTTCCGCCGATACCAATAACCGTCGTTGTCATCTGCGAGAAGCACCGTGAGAAACCCCTCCAATACGAAACTCGCCATCGACTCGCACGCGTGATGTCGCGCCGTCAGCACAACTCGGTATGGGGCCTCACCATCCAAACGGCCCACCCGCAACGCTTCGACATCGCGGCCCTTCTTGCTCGCACAGAGTCTTTCGACCGCAATCGCCGCGGACTCGCCCTGCGCCGCCAGAAACGCGTCGAGATTGGATTCCTGATAGGGGATCGCAAACGAAAACCAAGCGTCCCCTTTGCCAGCGGGAAATGGATAGGCGAAAGACGCTCCAGACACCGCCTTCGTTCCCAGCCATGACCACGTCGCGCCACCATCGGTGCTCACGGCGGGCCCGCGCACGCCAATCGGGTTCTTCTCGCTGAAGTGGAACGTCAACGTGCGCCCGGCCGCGCCAGAGACGCGGAAATTCCAGTAAAACCACCACCCCTCCGTGTCGCGCAAGTCAGGTCGCAGATAGATCGTGTCGCCGTCCACGCGCTCGACCACCACATTGCCTCCGGTGAAGTCCGTGTCGATTGTAAAGGACTCGCCAATGCCAGCCACGGACAATGCACAATCCAGTACGATCCAAGCAATGAGCAGTCTGCGCAGCATTTGCCCGAGATATTTTGGAGCTTGTTGCGGTTGAACACAGTGGTGGAAAGTGGAGGCGGCAGTAGTCGACATAAGCATCCCCCTTTCGATCAGGCACTTGGCAATTCTAGGAAGAAGGGGAATCCCTGTCAACGGCGATGCGCTGTGCTCAGGCGATGCAACGCAGGCCGCGTTGTTTGAGAAATGGCATTGCCTTGATTCTGCGCCTCGCGGCTGGTAGCATTCTTCCGTGTATTGGTGAGGGATCGTAGTTTGGTCTATCTTTGCGCCGTTCTCGATCCATGACGCAGTTTAGAGAAGCCGATGCCAGCCGGATCGTGGGCTTCGTGGGGGTGTCATACTCACCGTTTTAGAGACGCACACTTTGAAACTCCTTGCCCGCACCTACATGCCGTTCACACTCGGTGTCGCCGTTGTCCTCACGGCCTCCTGCGCCCGGCACGCCGAGTTCCGCTTCGCCCAAACCCCCACGTCGCACGAGCCCGGCACAATCGCTCGAGTGGAACGACTCGGGGGCTACAGCGCGACCACCTTGCGGCTTTTGATGTGGTGGGCGGATCTTCCGGAGCGGATGCGCGTTGAGCACGGCGTGAGCCTGTATCGCATCGAATACTGGACCCGAAATTATGACGGCTCACCGACGGTCGCCTCCGGGTTGTTCGCAGTTCCCAAGAAGGCGGCGCTGCAGGGTGTGGTCAGCTATCAGCATGGGACCAACCCAACCCGCGCCTTGACACCTTCCAAGCCAACACTGAGCGAAGGCGTGCTGGCCTCGGCGGTCTTTGCCGGAGGCGGATACCTCTTGGTAGCTCCGGATTACATCGGCCTTGGAAGCAGCGAGGAACTGCACCCGTATCTGCATACGCCAAGTACGACCGGCGCGGTGATCGATATGCTTCGCGCTTCACGAGTTCTCTGCGAGCAACTCGGGAGACAGTGTCCCGATTCGATCTATCTCACTGGTTTCTCCCAAGGTGGACACGCTACCGTCGCGACGCTCAAGGAACTTGAGAAGCTGGAGGACCCTCGATTGCGGGTCGTCGCTTCGGCAGCGGTCGCGGCACCATGTGACCTCGACGGCAGAGCGTTCCCATTCGCGTTGAGCACTCACGGCACGTTCTATCTCGCGTACCTCACCAATGCATACTGCCGCGTATACGGACATCCTATTGAAAGCGTATTGGCCACTCCGTATTCGGAGCAGGTACCGGTATTGTTCGATGGCAATCACACGCCCGACGAAATACTGACCGCGTTGCCGCAGAATGCGCGGGACATCTTCTCGAAGGAGTTTCTCGAGGCGTATGACTCGGGACAACCGACCTGGCTGCTGTCAGCCATCGCCGAAAATGCCGTCGAACCCTGGCCTTGCACCGTGCCTTTGAGATTGTATTACGGGACCGGGGATGTCGACGTCTCGCCTGCGGAAGCCCCCTCCTTCGCGCAACGCGTCACTGAACGTGGCGGCCACGCCACCCCCATCTGCGTCGGCGATTACGACCACAACGGGTCAATGTTCCACGCCGTTCCTCGGATCCGCCAGTGGTTTGACGAATTTTCAGAACCAATGCACTCGCGATAAGGAGTCCTTCGCGGTTCCTGCCGTGTTACGCTTCCGATCTGTCTTGACGGGGCGACACTTGGATTCCTCTCTGGGTAGCCGGACCTGGAACTATGCTTTCGGTCGAGACCATAATATGCAGGCGAGCCTGGAATCGCACACGGGGGGTCGAAAAATGAGCATTTCTTCTCGCTTTGTCGTAGTACTGGGATTCGCTCTTTGTTCCATCGCGAGCGGGGCCGAGGACTTGGCCTTTGAGAATCCTCCCGCATCTGACCGCCCCTGGGTGTATTGGTTCTGGAAAAACGGGAACATCAGCCGGGAGGGCATCACCGCAGACCTTGAAGCCATGGAGCGTGTCGGCATCGGCGGCGCGATTCTTATGGAGGTTTCGCTGAGCGTTCCTCCGGGCAAGTACACGTTCTTCAGCGGGGAATGGCGGGGGCTCTTCAAGCACGCAGTTCAAGAGGCCAATCGCCTGGGTCTTTCGATCAGCATGAACAGCGCCCCCGGCTGGACCGGTAGCGGCGGTCCGTGGGTCACCCCGGAACAGTCCATGCAGAAAGTCGTCTTCAGCGAAACACCCATAACGCGGCCCGGACAAATCCAGGTTGCTCTACCCCAGCCTGAGGCGGTACAAGGATTCTACCGTGACATCGCTGTCCTTGCGTTTCCCACGCCGGTGGGCGCCTATCGCATCGACGATATCTCTGAAAAGGCCTTCTACCGGCGCGGCCCCTTTACCTCACAGCCTGCCGTGCGAGCGACCCTTCCCTCCTTGGCGGAGTACCAGGACGCCCCGACGGATTCCGTCATTCCCTTGGAGAAGATCGTCGATATCACCTCGCACATGGACGCGTCCGGCACGTTGACGTGGATCGCCCCCGAAGGCAATTGGACCGTTCTGCGCATTGGCCACACGAGCACCGGCCAGACCAACCACCCCGCACCGTTGCCAGGGCTCGAGTGTGACAAGCTTGATATAGAAGCCCTGGATGCGCATTTCCGCGAGTTTATCACGGTCCTGCTTGATGATGTCGGCCCTGAAGCGCGGAAGGCTTTGGTGGCCGTGCATCTGGATAGCTGGGAGGTCGGCGCGCAGAACTGGACCCGGCGCTTCCGCGAAGACTTCCAGAAGCGCCGCGGTTACGACCTGCTGCCCTATATGCCCGTCATGACGGGCCGTGTTGTACAAAACCTGGAAGTGTCGGAGCGTTTCTTGTGGGATCTTCGACAGACCGTCTCCGAGATGCTCGTCGAGAATCACGGCCGGCACCTGCGCCGCCTCGCGCAGGAGCAAGGGCTCTGGTTCTCTGTCGAGCCCTATGACATGACTCCTTGCGACGACATGACGCTCGGCGCCACGGGGGACGTGCCGATGTGCGAGTTCTGGAGCAACGTCTTCGACTCGTGGTACAGCGTGAAAGAGGCCACATCGGTTGCACACGTATACGGCAAACCCGTAGTTGCCGCGGAAGCCTTCACCTCGATCGACCGCTGGCTGTTGCACCCGGGAGCCATCAAGGCACAAGGCGATTGGGCTTTCTGCGAAGGCATCAATCGGTTCGTGATCCATCGCTACATTCACCAACCGTATCCGAGTATCCGGCCGGGGTTGAGCCTCGGTCCGCATGGACTGCACTACGAAAGAACGCAGACCTGGTGGGAGTTCTCGCGTCCGTGGCATGAGTACATCGCCCGCTGCCAGCATCTGCTCAGACAAGGGCGCTTTGTCGCGGACATCCTCTACCTGAGCCCGGAAGGCGCGCCAAATGTCTTCCAGGGGCCCGACCCTGCGCCCAAAGGCTACAAATACGATGCATGCACCCCCGAAGCGCTGTTGACGCGCGTTTCCGTGGACAACAACCAACTGGCGCTGCCGAGCGGCATGCGCTACCGGTTGCTGGTGCTGCCTAATGCGGAAACCATGACGCCGGCCCTGCTCGCAAAAGTCAGAGATCTCAGTGCGGCGGGTGCCGTCGTGGTTGGCAATCCGCCTCGGAAATCTCCCAGCTTGTCGAACTACCCGGAGTGCGACGCCCAGGTGCAACAGATCGCGGCCGCCGCGTGGGCCACTGAAGCCGGACCGATTGGTTTTCCAGAGCATACCGCACCTTCTGTGCCGAAAGATGACAAACGAGACGCGTTGGCGAAGGCGCACTGGATTTGGCATCGCGAAAGCGATCCGGCAACGCCCCCACCACCGGGCAAGCGCTATTTCCGGCATGAATTCACATTGCCCGATGCCGCGGCGATCCACTCGGGACGTATCGTACTAACCGCGGACAACACCTTCGCGCTGTACGTGAACGGATCCTTGGCCAAGACCGGCGACAACCTGAACGAGTTGTACCCCGTGGACGTGACGGCGCTGCTGAAACCCGGCACGAATGTTCTTGCCGTGGCCGCGGAAAACAAAGGCAACCAGCCCAACGCCGCGGGGCTCGTGGGCGCCCTGTCCGTGCAGTTCGACGATAGCGAGGAGATCGCTGTGGTCACGGACGCCGGGTGGCTTACCTCAATAGACGTGGGCGAATCCTGGACACGCGCGGCGGCTCCCGGCACTTGGGCGGCCGCGCACGACCTCGGCCTATTCGGAGTGGCGCCGTGGGAAGATGTCGGCAAAAAGGCAATCCGGATAGATCCCTATCCTGACTCCAGCGGAATCGAGCGATTGCTCGCAGACATGGGCGTCCTTCCCGATTTCGTCGCGGACGCGGATCTGGCCTATATCCACCGGCAGGTCGGAACCTCGGACGTGTACTTCGTGAGCAACGGAAGCCAAGACTCGATCGAGACGGCATGCACGTTCCGCGTCTCGGACAAGAAGGCCGAGCTGTGGCATCCGGAAACGGGGCGCAAGCGCACCCTTACCCACGTTTCCAGCAGTCCAGATGGGCGCACAGTGCTGCAACTGCGATTCGATCCTGCGGAAAGTTACTTCGTGGTTTTCAGCCCAGTTGATTCCAATAGCCCGAAGCACACGGAAAGCGTGGACTTCCCCGCGCTCAAGCCTGTGATGGAGGTGTCCGGTCCCTGGCACGTCTCGTTTGACCCGCGGTACGGGGGACCCGATGGCACCGCGACCTTTGACGAACTCACGGATTGGTCGCAGCATCCCGAGGACTCGATTCGCTACTACTCCGGACCAGCGGACTATTCAACGGCTATCGAGATTCCGGCGGAGATTTTGAATCAGGGCCGTCCCCTGTACCTGGACCTCGGGCGCGTCGAAGTCGCGGCGTCCATCCGCTTGAACGGCAAGGATCTGGGCATTGTGTGGAAACGTCCATTCCGTATCGCGATCGGAGATGCCGCGAGGCCGGGCTCCAATGACCTCGAAGTGCGCGTCGTGAATCTCTGGCCCAATCGGATGATCGGCGACGAGCATCTACCGCAAGACAGTGAACGCAATACCAACGGCACCTTGAAGCAGTGGCCGCAGTGGATGCTTGAGAATAAACCCAGCCCGGCCGGCCGCCACACCTTCGCCACGTGGCAGCACTGGACCAAGGATGACCCCTTGCTCCCGTCTGGGCTTCTGGGGCCGGTTCATCTGCTGACAGAAGAGTAAGCCCGATCCGGCAGCACGGCGTGCCGTGCGGACATTACCCGGGCGGCACCGTGCTCTGCTGCGTGACGGCGCGTCGCGCCGCGCATCCGGACTTGAGTATCCGGTAGAGAAACACTGGGTTACCGACGACGTAGCGGCGCCAAAGCCGGCGTGGCTCGCACCACATGCGATACAGCCATTGCAGGCCGGCCCGCCTGAGGATGGGAGGCGCCTCCTTCATCGCGCCTGCGAGGATGCGAATCGTGCCCGCTCCGATGCCCCACACGATGGCCTGCGGACAGCGAGCCCGGGCGATCTCGCAGATGCGCTCTGTCCTCGGGGTGCCCATGCCGACGAAGATGAAGTCGACGGGTCCCAGCGAGCGGAAGATCTCGTCGTACTCCTCTTCGTGAAGGTACCCCGAGTACACACGATGGATGCGGGAGTGCTTCGAGAACGCCTCTATGGCACGCGCCGCAATCTCCGCTTCGGGCTTGGTCACACCGATGAGAACCCCTGTGTTTGGGCGGATCGACGGGTCGGTGAAGAACGCGCGAAAGGCCTCGGTCATGTTGCAGCGTTCAGGAACGCGAGTCCGCCACAGACGCGACAGCCAGACTATCGACATGCCGTCCGCTGTCACGATGCGTGCACCATTCAGTGTCTCGCGAAGACCCGCGTCCTCGTGAGCGAGATTGTAGATGTGCGCGTTCACACACAACAGGGTGCGTGGCCTTGCCGCCGGATTGGACATGAGGTACCGCACCTCGTCCACCACCTGTTGGATGGTGTGCGTCGAGCATTTGACCCCGCCCATGTCGAAATGTCCCGGTGGGGGCGCCGTGCGCTGTGTAAACGGCAGCCGCATCATGATACTCCTACTTCTGGTTGTTCTCGCGCCGTCTCAACGCGATCGCCGGCGATGGCCGCGCGGTAGGCGGACACGAGCCGTGTCAGATACGCGTCCGATGAATACTGCACCAATGCTTTCTCGCGGCCTCGTCTGCCCAGTGCCAGACAAAAACTTGCGTCATTCCAGAGGGCCGTCATTTTGTCTGACAGATCGCGCGCGTTTCCTGGCTCAAACAAGAGCCCCGTCTCGCCATCCTCGACAAGTTCCGGCAGGGCGCCGCTGCGCGCCGCCAGCACCGGCAGGCCATGCATCATGGCCTCCGCCGCCACCAGCCCAAACACTTCGCACCACCGGCTGGGCACAACCACAAACCGCGCTTCACGATAGAACGCGGCCAGGGCTTGTTTTTCCAAGAAACCCGTGAACGTGACCGAATTGGGCACTGATGGCATTCCCGGCGGCGAGGCGCTGCCACCCGCGATCCGCAGCGGAAGCCCGCACTGTGCGGCCGCCTCCAATAGCGTATCGATTCCTTTTTCCGGCGCCATACGACCCGCATAGGCCATGTACGCGCCGTTTCCCGGGGTGAGCACCGCTTTCCCAACGGGCTCGACCATGTTGGGAACCACCACGAAGCGTTCCGGCGGATAGCCCGACGCGACAAGTCTATCGCGCAGGAATTGGCTCGGTGTCACGAATAGCGACACGTTGTCCCGGAAGAGGCGAAAGTGATGCGCGACCGCGCCGCGGGCCGCGAAGGCCACACTCTCCGCGAAATTGCTCCGGCAGTTCTTCAGGGCGCACCAGTACGTGCTGCCTTGTGCGCAGCGCATGCAAATGCGCCCGTGGCTCAAATGCGTGGCCACCGGGCACGTGAGGCGGAAATCGTGGCACGTCATCACGACGGGTACGCCCGCCCGCCTGCAGTCGCCAAGTATCCACGGCGAATGATACGGATAGACTTCATGAACGTGCACGAGGTCTGGACGGAACGCCCGCAGCGCGTCGCGCATTTCGATGCGCGCCTTCGGAGACGTCATGCCCCTGCAAAACGCGCTGACCCTGCCCTTCAGACTACTCTCAAGGGTCCGGCTATCGTGCGCGAGCAACAGCACGTCATGGCCTTCCTTCCTCAGAAGGTCCGTCGTCACCTGTGCCATGAAATCTGACCCGCCGCCAAATCGATGCCAATTCGTTACTTGAATGATGCGCATACTTCGCGCCTATGCCTCACTGCCCGGATTTCGAGAAGAGGTTGCGCTCACTACGAAACTCGATCGCGGACCCGCACACCGCGTGGGCGCTCCCGCGCACTGCCAAACGTCCTGTCACGCGCGCATAGGCACAGGCCCGGTATATCTGACACTTCCGTGCAAGGGCCTCCTGCCGCGCACCGCTCAGTGATGCGACAGCGATCATGGCGCCGTGCACGAGTACCGCGTGGGCCACGCGCGCGCACGCCGCCGCGAGCCGTCTTGAAGCACCCCACTCGAGCGCGTCGCGGTGCGCGAAACACTCGCCTCCGCGAATGGCCGCCCACATCAGGTACGATTCCTGGAGCCGGTACTCGGGCACCATGTGCCGCACGATCGATCTCGGCGTATACCAGCACGGCAGACCTGCGCGCCGGACCCGCGCGAAGAATTCCGTGTCTTCGCCGCCCTGGGTCAGCGAAGCATCAAAACGCCCCGCGGCCTGGAACACGCGCCGTTCCATCAACACGGTCCCCGTGCAAAGGAGATCCGCGCGACCACATGGCCGGACCTCGGTCTCCACCGGTATCTCGCCCAGGTACAGCCGAATGATGCGCGGCAGCGACGCCAATTGGTCTGTAGGAAGATCAAGGGTCCGCGCGCCGCCCACACAGGCCGCACCGCTATCCTGCAACGTCTGCCACAGTTCGATCAGCCAAGAAGGTTCCGCGATCTGATCGTCATCAAAGAATGCGATGTATGCGCCACGCGCTTCGTGGATGCCCGTATTCCGGGCCGCGGCGACACCCTTTCCACTTCCACGAATGGAGCGGATGGAGACAGGTGCGCTGGCGGCATGCGCCTCGAGCACGGATCCAGTGTCGTCCGTTGACGCGTCATCCACCACGATGATCTCGTAGCTGAAGAGACCTTCAGTTTCCAGCCGGCACAGTGAATCCAACGCCACGCGGAGCATGTCCGCGCGGTTGTACGTGCAAACAACGACGCTGATGTCAATGGAGGCACACATAGCAAACCAGGCAGTGGATTTGATCGCGGATCATCCTGCAGCGGCCTCCAGGCGTTGCGACTGCTCCTGAGAATAGGCCAGAACCGCTGCACGACCGACCGAGTGATAGTCGAACCCGAGCATCCGCATCAGGTCTGTCGAGAATACGTTGCGGCCATCGAAGACCACCGGGCACTTCATCACCGACTTCATGCGGTCGAAATCTGGATTCTTGAATAGAGACCACTCCGTGACGAGCAGCAGCGCATCGCAGCCTTTCAGCGCAGAGTAACTATCCTCGGCGTACACCAGATGCGGCCCTCGCGGCCCCAGGTAGCGGTCGGCCTCGCGTGCCGCCTTGGGGTCATAGACATGGACCCGCGCCCCCGCCTCCAGCAGTGCCTCGATAAGCACCAGCGAAGGCGCTTCGCGCACGTCGTCCGTCTCGGGCTTAAAGGAGAGACCCCACATCGCGAAGGTCAAACCCTCGACGTTCTTCCCGTAATAGGCGTAGATCTTCTCCAGCAACGACTGTTTCTGATCCTGGTTGACGGCCTCTACTGCGGTGAGAATGCGGGGTTCGCACCCCGCTCCGCGGGCGGTGCTGACCAACGCCTGAACGTCCTTCGGAAAACACGACCCCCCATACCCGATACCGGGAAAGATGAACTGGTATCCGATCCGGTGGTCTGCTCCAATCCCGTTCCGCACCTGTTCCACGTCCGCACCCACACGCTCGCAAATCGTAGCCACTTCGTTGATGAAGGAGATCTTCATCGCCAGCATGGCATTGGCCGCGTACTTCGTCATCTCCGCCGAAGTCGTGTCCATCGAAAGCACCGGGTGTCCGTCCCGTATAAAGCTCGCATAGAGTTCCTTCATTAGAACCTCGGTTCTGCAATCGGAACAGCCGATGACGATACGATCCGGATTCATGAAGTCGTCGATGGCACAGCCCTCGCGAAGAAACTCCGGATTCGATACCACGTCGAACGAGTGCGTGACTTTGCGCACCCGCAGCGCATCCTCGACAGTCTTGTAGACTTTTCCGGCCGGGCCCACGGGCACGGTGGACTTGTTCACGACGATCTTGTAGCCGTTGAGGTATTCTCCGACCGAACGCGCGGCCGCTAACACGTATTTCAGGTCGGCTGTACCGTCCTCCAGCGGCGGCGTGCCGACCGCAATGAAGATGAAGAGTGCCCGTTCGACCGCCTTTTTCAGGTCCGTGGTGAACGTCAGCCTTCCCTGCTCCACATTCAGCCGGACCATCTCATCCAGACCCGGCTCGTAGATGGGAATCTCTCCCGCGACCAGCGCTGCAATCTTCTCCTCGTTGATGTCCACGCAGGTCACTTCGTGACCCACCTCGCTGAAGCACGTGCCGGTCACGAGGCCCACATATCCGGTCCCAATAACGGCGATTCGCATCGTCTCTTCTCCTTCTTACCGGGGCGCGCCGGCACTCGTGACGCGCCCATCCATCAACACGCGATTGGAATCGCGTGCGGTGTTCAGGGCGCCCAGGCGGCCTTCAACCAGGTCGTAATAGAACGACTCCAGGGGCTCGATGAGTTTCTCCCAGGCGAATACGTCTTTCGCGACGGCTCGCGCGCGCTCGCCCACTTCCGCGGATCGCGCCGGATTCTGAAGATACGCCCATGCACCCTCGGCCATGCCTTCCGGCGTCTCATCGCAAAGCGCGCCGATGTCATACTGCTCGAAGAGGCGCTTCACCTCTCCGATGGGATTCGACACCGTCGGACGCCCCACGCACATGTAGTCGCCGACTTTGTTCGGCCAGCGGCCCACGTTGCTGACCTTGTTTGTATAGGGCATGAGAAATACGTCGGCCGCGGCCAGGCGGCGCGATAGCAGTCCATAGGGAATCGGACCCAAAGCCCTGATCTTGCCGAGGACCCGAGCGTCCGACACGCGTTCGCGCGCATCGCGTTCCGTGGGGCCCACGAGAAGCAGCACCGTGCGCGGGTCACGTTGCATCAGGATCTCAAATGCGCGAATCGCCAGTTCCAAATCGATGAGCACATCCAACCCCGAAAAACATACCACGGGCGCATCGACGGGAATCCCAAGTTCGGCGCGGCATTCTCTTTTGCCGGGAACATCCGCGAAGGCGCCGAGATTCGCCCCACCAGGGATGTGCAGACACCGCTCGCGCGGCACGCCCAGATCGACCGCGCGATCCACCAGCGCGTGGCTGATCGCAGTCAGTCCGTCGAGTTTGTTGCGATACGCTTCTTCAAAGAACACTTCAATCCAGGCGAAAAGCCGCCGGTACCACCAGGGCCGCCGCTCTTGAATGAGGCCTCCGCGTCCCCACCAATCGATCCAATCGCTCACAATGGGGATGCCACTTCGCCGCGCATACGCGAGCGCGGGCCAAACGACGGCCAGCCGGGTGTCGAGGCAATGGATGATGTCGTATTGGCGATTCTCGCGCCTCAGGAACATCCAGCGCCGCAAGGCGCACACGGGGTCCCAACCCTGCCGCAACGTCCCCACCATCAGGTCCGGATTCTCGATGATACGGAAGCCGTCCGTGTGCTCGATCCGCGTCCGCCACCGCTCCGTGTTGGCGTGGCACATCACATCGACTTCGTGACCGCGCGCCGCCAATTCGCGCGCCCACGGATGGGCGCGAAAATTGATCTTAAAGCGCCTGTGGTTGGACACCAGCAGGATGCGCAATGGAGTCCGTGGAGAGTCGCTCGTCATGCGGGCGCGGCCTCGCTGCGCTGCAAATTCGCCTCATACACCTCCCGCAGGATGGCGGGCACGTCGTAGGTTATCTTCCATTCGGGGTAATGCGACTCGAACTTCGCCAGGCCGGAGACCCACCAGATGTGATCGCCGACACGGTTCTCGTTCACATACACGGTGTCCATGCGCTTGTCAGAGATTGATTCGCACAGTGCGATCGCCTCTTGCATCGAGCAGTTGCTGTACACCCCGCCGCCGATGTTGTAGACCTCGGCGACGCGTGGTTGCCGGTAGAACGCATGGAAGGCTTGAATCAGATCGTAGCTATGGATGTTGTCCCGGACCTGCTTCCCCTTGTATCCGAAGATGCGGTACGTCCTGCCCAGCACGCAGCATTTCATGAGATAGGCGAGGAAGCCGTGAAGTTCCGCTCCGGAGTGTCCCGGACCAGTGAGGCAGCCGCCACGGAAACACGCTGTCTTCATGCCAAAGTAGCGCCCATACTCCTGGACCATCACGTCCGCGGCCACCTTGGATGCGCCGAAGACCGAGTGCGTGCACTGGTCAATGGACATCGTTTCGGTGATTCCCTGCACGTATTCATGTCCTTCGGCAATCTCGAAACGCGTTTCCAGTTCGCGCAGGGGAAGCGAGTTGGGGGTGTCGCCATAGACCTTGTTGGTCGAGGTGAAAATGAATGCGGCGTCCGGGCAGTGTTGACGCGTGCACTCCAGCAGGTTGATGGTTCCGCAGGCGTTTACGCCGAAATCGACAAGGGGCGCCCGCGCCGCCCAGTCGTGCGAAGGCTGCGCCGCGGTATGGATGACCAGCTTGATGTCGCTTCCGTAGTCACGGAAGATGGAGTCCATGCTTGGGTAGTCGCGAATGTCGGAGGGATAATGCGAGTACAGGTTCAACTGCTCGCTGAGGCGTTCCACTGCCCAAGCGGTCGAGGCCTCCTCGCCGAAAAACTCCTGCCGCATATTGTTGTCGATTCCGACGATGTGGAAACCCTGTCGGCTGAAGAAGCGTGCCGCTTCCGCGCCGATCAGTCCACCCGATCCGCTGATCACTGCTACGTCCATGCTGTACCTCCTCTTACGCGAAGCCGGTCTTGACAGGCGGCGGTAAGTCTGTCACGCACTGCGGGCCGCCTCAACCATCGGAATAGCGGCTTCTACCCCAAGTACTTCCTCATATACGCGCATGAGCCGCCCGAAATAGACGCTCCGCGCGTACTCACGCTTCACCTTCTCGCGGCCCGCGAGCCCCATGGCTCTGCATCGCAGGGGGTCGCCCCACATCGCTTCGAGTTTCGTTGCGAGATCTTCGGCGTCTCCCACGGCAAACAACTGCCCCGTCACGCCCTCATCTACGATCTCGGGCAGGGCGCCAATCCGGCTGGCCACAACGGGCAAGGCATGGGCCATGGCTTCGCCCGCGACCAGGCCGAAAGCTTCAAGCCAGATGCTGGGGACAACTCCAATTCGCGCCCCGGCGTAGAATGCGCCGAGGGCCTCGCGTCCCAGATGGCCGATGAACTCGACGTTTCCTGGCGCGGATGCCTTGAGCGAGGCCAGGAGCGGGCCGTCTCCCGCGATGCGAAAAGAGATGGCGGGCAGTTTGCGCGCGGCTTCCACGAGCGTGCCCACGCCTTTCTCCTCGCTGAGCCGCCCGGCGAAGGCCACGTACGACCCTGACGCGGCGTCGCACGCCGCTTCCGGAATGGCAACGGTGTTCGGAACCACGCGGATTCGAGCCGGCGGTATACCCGCCTCCATGAGCCGTTGCCGCACGCACTCACTCGGCGGTACGAACATGCTCACCGTGTCCGCGATGAGTCCAAGACTCCGGACCACATAGCTCCGCGCGGCCATCACTGTGCTCTCCATGAGGTTTCCGCGGCAGTTCGTCAGCGCGCACCAGTATTCTCTGCCGCCCCGGCACAGCTCGCAAGGCTTGCCCTTGCGCAAGTGTACGGCGGTCGGACAAACAAGCCGGTAGTTGGGACACCGCATCACGACCGGCACCTCATGGGCCGCGCACGCCGATAGCACCGATGGCGAAATGAGCGGGTACAGATTGTGCACGTGCGCAAGATCGGGCCGCTCCCGGGCGATCAGGGCGTCCACATCGGCCTTTGCCTCTCGCGAGTAGATCCCATTCACGGTGGCCGACAGTTTACCGAACAGCCCTGCGATAGACTCACTACGCATTTCATATGTAATGACGTCATGTCCGTTTTCGCGCAGCATCCCGCAGATATTCTCGAACATCGCGTCTTCGCCGCCCCGGAATCGGTAGTAGTTGTGAATCTGCAACGCTTTCACGGTATTGGACCTCCGAGAAACGCGGCGAGCCCCGCGGGGCGGCGCAATTGCTCGAAGATAGCGTCGACACGGCGCGCCGCGTTCTCAAAGGAGTAGTCGGTGTATGCTACAGCCTTGATGCGCTGCTCGTCGTACTTCTCGATTTGTTCTGTCATCGCGCGCATAGCGGACACAAAGGCGGAGGCGTTCCCTGGAGGAAAGGTCTCCCCCGTCAGACCCGGCACAATGAACTCGCCCAGACTTCCTATTGCGCTCGCCAGTACGGGCCGTCCATACGCATAGGCCATGTACTTGATGCCGCTCTGGCTGCCCTCAAGATACGGCAGGACAACCACGTCCGTGGCCTTGAACAGTAACTCCATCTCAGACTCGGGCACCGTCTCCAACTTGGCATCGACCTGGACGCGGGATGATACCTCCCGGATTCGCTCGAGCAATCGTTCGCGGTACTCAGGGTCTCCCGCGTCGCCACGGATCAGCATGACCAATCCCGGGATAGGCGATTCGCACAGGGCCTGTAGCGCGAACTCCGTTCCCTTGTATGGGCGTTGCAGTCCGAAGAACAGCGCGACACGGGCATCGCGTGGCAATCCAAGTCTATCGCGCGCTGTCTCTTTTGTCAGACTACCGTCATCGGGTGGATGGTAGGTTCCGTGCGAGATAACATGTACCTTGTCCGGCGCAACCCGAAACTCTTCGACAAGGCGGTTTTTCAGGGACTGCCCGTGAACGATGATGGCGTCCGTCAGTGCGCGGTAGATCGTACGGTAGATGCACCGATTCAGGAGCGTCGCTCCATCGTGCGGGAGTACGTTGTGCGCGGTGTAGACAATCCGCTTTCCCAGCAATCGAAACATGGAGTACATCAGCAGGCAACGCAGAAGAGGCCGGCCGATGCTCACATCGTACACAACCGGGCACGGCGATCCTGACACGAACCGTAGCAAGCGTCCATAGTACGCGGCCAACTTGGACAATTCGCGAACCGCCTTCTTCTCGCGTTTGTCTTTTCCTCGAAGATTCAGAAACTCTACGCCGTCTTCAAACGCCAACGCAGCGTGCATGTCGCCGCCAACCACCTGAATCCGTTTCCCGGTGCGCGCGTAAGCGTTCGCGACTTCGCGCACATAGTCGGGTTGAAAGCCGCTGGCGAGAATAATGCGGGGCAGCGTATCGCGCTCGAGTTCGTGCGCGATTTCCGCGCCGGTTTTGGTATCGAGCATGGCGTTCATGAGGGTTCCCCGGGCGAAGCGGGCTTTGGAAGCAAATGCAGTCGATGAACTGCGGGCGCGCTGAACTTCCTGCGATCCGCGCTATCGAGATGCCGCTGGATCGCTTCCGCCGGGGCCTGGAACGCAAGCTGTGCCAGCGTCACAAACTGAACAAAGGTCTGCATTGTGGGCACGAGTAGCGTCGACTCGGCCAGACCGCCGACAATGCCAAGTAACAGCAGTCCCCCCAGAAAGGCGTACCGCGGGTCGCGCGTCACCCGGTAGTACGAAACCGTTCGGGCAAGCCCGAGGAATTGAATCAGCGCATAGGCCGACACGCCCACGATTCCAAGCCCGAGAAGCACCTCCAAAAACACGGAATGGCACTCAGCTATTGGCCAGCCCTGGCGCGCCGAGATCTCCTGAATGTGTTCGACTGTGAAGAAGCTTCCGTAACCATACCCTTGGATGGGCCGCCGGGCGGCATACTCCAACAGGTTCTGCCAAAGCGGAAGCCGTCCCGTCAGCGTCATGGCGCCGGAGATGTCCTGGTCCGTCCTGCCCAGAAGAATCGTGCCGGCGACAAGCTTGGACAAAGCGTCGCTGGCCAGCAGGAGGACCGTCAGCATTGCCGTGATCCCCAGGCAGCACGCGTATGTAAAATGGCGCGAGTTACCGAACACGATAATGGCGAATATCCCAAACGCCACAACAAAGCTAAGCAACGACGTGCGCGACTTCGTCAGTATGAGGAACACCAGGGCGAGGAGTGACACGGACCCGTAAAGTGATCGCCAGCGCTTTTCGGTCAGTAACGCGGTAACGCCGGAAAGCAGAATCAGGGAGCAATTCACGCCCTGATTATTCGGGTGGATGGTTCCGGCAAAGCGGTAGCGCTCGAGTGTGGGCCGGAAGGTCCCCAGCGCGATCTCCGCCGCGATGCCTGCGAGGAGATACGCGAGCGAACTGAAGAATACGAAGAGGACCAGTTCACGCAGGGACATCCGTGTCACCACGGCCAGAGCACCCGTCGCCAGCGTGGCAATCACAATAAGGCGCCGTCCAGTCAGTGCGGGCTGATCGGCCCATGTGATGCTCAGCGTGATCCACGCCATGAAGAAGACTATCAGGAAAGATAGAAAGCCGTGCATCTCCAAGGGACGCCGGTTTGACCCCAGAAAGATCAGCGCACCGATCCCGCCGACCATCAGGAAACCCACTTGCCGTTTGGCGTTGCCCTCCGACGCGTGCTTTTCCAGCGTATCCTCGGAGGGAAGATAGTCGTCCTGAATGCTATATGAGCGCATCGGATCGTGGAGCGCGATGAAGAACGCGACCGTGAGCAGCAAGAACACGAGCCAAGGCAAGCGCCGCTCCGCGGGAGGGTCACCGGGAAATGAAACAACAGGCGTCATGACGCCACACCTGACGGCGTGGCGCGCCGGACCGCTGTGCGAAATGCCATCCAGCGGACGATGGACGCGGCGAAGTTCGCGAGGGCCTGGCCCAGAGCGGCGCCCGCAGGTCCGTAGGAGCGCGCCAGCCACACGCCGCAAAGCACCATCAAAGCCAGGGCCACGAAATTCACCTTGAAATCCATGGACGCGCCATCCAAAGCAAATAGGCCTCGTGAGAAGGAGAACCCGAGTGCGTTGAAGGCGAGGTTGAGCGACAGCAAGGCCACCACAAGTCCGTTACCGCCGTACTTCGCGCCATACACCATAGCAATGAGCCAGTCTCCAAAGAGGAGCATGGCCGCACTGAACAGCACAAGCACGCCTCCATAAAGCAGTGCGGTGCCACGCACCGCCCGTGAAAGGCGGTGTGCGCCGCCTTCGGCGAAAGCGTGCATGATGTGCGGGCCAGCGAAATTCTGAATGCCGAGCATCAGGGGGTTAATCAACGTGACAACGCCAAGCGCCGCCGCATAGGTTCCGGCGGATGCAGCACCGTGGAATGCCGCGATGAACCATGCATACAGGTTCATGCTGACGCTCCACACCAGGCCGCTCGCAAACAGCCATTTTCCGGATTCCCAGTTGCGGCCGAAGTCCGCGCGGGCCTGGCGCGGATCGACGTCAATGGCGTTGCGGTTGAACCAGTACCATCCCAACGCGCTCAATGCACAGGCCGCCGCAAGCCCAAGAAACGCAGACGCCGCGGTGAGCGTGCCTGTCAGCGCCAATGTCGATAGCGCGGCCAACTGTCCCACCGCGACCGCCGCGTCGAACGCAAGGGCGCGTGAGACGGCCAATTGCGCAAAACAGACCTGTCGGATGAAGTCGCGCAGCAACAAAAACGAAATGGCAGCGCCCAAGCCATAGAGCATCGCCGCCATCTCCGGCCCGCTTGCTGACAACCCAACGCAAACGCCCCCGGCTAAAACGGCCACGGCCACGGCAGCCCCCAAGGCCAACTGGTGCACGAGGGCGCTTCCGGTAAACCGCGGCCTTCCTTCGGCGGCCACGCGCGGCAGGTAGATCGTGTACGGCGTGGAGACGAGCGCGCTTTGCAGCGTCATGAGAAACGTCAAGAGGCTGAAGCCGAGCATGTAAAAGCCGAACTGCTCCTTGGAGCATACACGGCCCATCAGCACACCGGTCAGGAACGTCGTCGCACTGGCTACAGCCTGGTCGGCAATCGTCAGACCTCCACGCCAAAACATGGGCAGAGACGTGCCCTCCACGGCACGCCGCTGCGGCCCGAACGCAAACATCCGGTACGCACGTTGGCCCACACTGCTCATTCGCACTCTCTTGGCTGCGGTACTCGCACCAGAATTCCCCTAGCAGGCGCCGCGCTGCATGAGAACCGCGGGAACTGTCTTGAACAGCAATACCAGGTCCAGCCAGAACGAACGCTTGCGGATGTACTCAAGATCGAGGCGGACCCACCGGTCGAAGTCGTGATCGTGCCGGCTCGTCACCTGCCAGATGCATGTGAGGCCTGGCTTCACGTCCAGGCGCCTCCAATGCCATGAATTATAGTCCTTTTCTTCGGAGACCGGCAGAGGTCTCGGTCCAACAAGGCTCATGTCACCCACGAGCACGTTGAAGAGCTGCGGGAGTTCGTCCAGACTGGTCTTGCGGATGATTCTTCCGATGCGCGTCACACGCGGATCGCCGGTCATCTTGAAGGCCACGCCGCTGCGCTCGTTGAAACGCATCAGGTCGGCCTTCCGTGCCTCCGCATCAACGGCCATACTGCGGAATTTGTAGAGTTTGAATGGCCTTCCGCCGCGACCGCCACGAACTTGCGTGAAGAAGACGGGGCCGCTCGATGTCAACTTGATTGCAATCGCGATTGCGATCATCGCGGGCGCGAAGACGGCCAGCGCCGCAAGCGCCCCCGCAAGGTCCATGGCTCGCTTCCACCAAGGAAACGGCGCTTCGAATAAGGAAAGACCGGGGCCCTCCTTCACCAGGGGCGCGCTGGCCGGCGCCTTTCTGGGCAGGGCCAACAGGCTGCGTGCGAAATCGGTGCGGTTCTGGGCAAGTGACATGCTACGTTACCTCGTCGTTTGGCCGCCGGCTGGGCTGCTGTCTGGGCCGGCGGATCCTCCACTGGTGCCGGCGGTGCCGCGTTCGTCTGGATACCCATAGAGCACAAACGACAAGCGCGGCCCCGGCACAACGGGATGTCCTTCTTCAACATAATGCTTGCGAAACAGCATATCGATGGGGTTGATTAGATTCGCCGCGTCCGCTTTCGATGTGTACGGCAGGATCACGGCCGGGTGCTTCCCATGCCAGCCTTTCGAGTCACACAGACGCGTCCGCTCCACCAGGGCCGCCATGAGCGCCCGCTCGGCGCGCGCGGCCTCTTCGCTGCCGCCGCTTCCGTGGATCGTGAACACAATCACCGAAAACGCGTAACCGGAGCGCTCGACTCGCGCGCGCTCGATGGCCAACTGCTCTTCAAACTCTTCGCGCGACAGAAGTGCCGCATGGGTCGAACCGGTCCAAGCGTCGCGGCTGCGGGAAAACAACCGCAACAGCGCGGTCCGGTTTCGCTTCTGCATTTGACTGCTCATGCTGATACCTCTTGGGCCTTGCGTCAAGGTGCTGGCGCCGCGTGCACCACGCCGGTGCTGTTACAATCTCTGGTAAATAAAGCTCGGAATGTAATGACGACGCTTGTTCAGAACCACGCCCAGGAAGGTACCCTGTTGCGACACAATCTGCTCCACCGCGTTGCGCACGACCTGCCATCGCGCGACCCCCGCATCCACAATGAGCACCGTGCCGTCGGCCAGCGGCGCGATCAGCGCGGCGTCCAATCCGTCCGGTAGAGGCCGGGAATCGATCAGGATCAGGTCGTATCGCTTGCGCAGGCGCCGGAGATGATCCAGCGTCCGTGGGGACGCCATCAGCCCCGCCAGCGAGTCCGGCGCCGCATTCAACTGGCTTACCGAAATGGGAGGCTTCGACACTTGAAGGATCGCCTCGGACAGCGGCTTGTCGTCAAACACCGCCTTCTCCCAGCCGGCCGATGGCGTCGGCTGCCGAAGGAGGTGCTGGCTGGTACCCGACTGGCACGTGCACAACACCAGGACCCGCTGTTTGAGGTGGACCGACGCCAGTCTCGCCAGCCCATAGGTGTAGGTGAAGCCTTGCTTCATGGACTGCATGCCCACGATGGAGACAACCTTGGCGCCTTCCACATTCAGTGAGCCTTCGATACGCCGGTACAGGGCCAGCAGCTTCTCTTCGAACGATCGAGAGGGAGTCCCCATGGGGACACCCGCGATGACGGCCGCACCGCTACTTTCCGGAAACTCCACTTCATTCAGTTGTAGCGCTTCGTAGATCTTGCTCATCGAACAAGCTCCCGCCAATCTTGGATCGTCGCCATCGCGGCGCGATCCTCGGAAAGCTGTTGAGCGTCCAGGGGCACACCCGGACTGGTCTGCAAAACGGAAGACTGCGCCGTGCGATCGGTCTGCGGCGCGTGTGGATGAAGCAGGCTGAGATAGGCCGCCCCCGCCACGGCGCACGCAACGGCCGCCGCGCGGCTCCAGGTCCACCACCGGAAGCTGCGCCGCCGCGGGGTGCGAAAATCGCGAAGCACCTCGCGCGCCACGCGCCGCGGAACCGGTTTCATACCGTGCCCCATCCCCGTGACGAGCGCGTTGTCGCACAGCACATTGAGCATGCGCGGGAAACCGCCCGCCTCTTTGACGATGGTGCGGATCGCTCCCCGTGTGAAACACGTCTCGGGCTTTCCTCCGGCCCATTCCAGCCGGAACCGGATGTACTCGATGCTTTCGCGCGGGGTCAGCGGCTTCAGGTGGAACCGGACCGCGGTGCGCTGGCGGATCTGGCGCAACCGATCATCGTGCAGTAGTGCGTCGAATTCAGGCTGCCCGACAAATATGACTTGCAGCAGTTTTCCTTCCCGCGACTCCATGTTGGACAAGAGATGCATTCTGCGAAGCGTTTCCACCGGGAGATGGTGCGCCTCGTCAACAATAAGGACGACCAAGCGCCCGGCCTTTCGTTCGGCAATCAGCGCGTTGGCGACATGGTGAAGCAGCCAGCGCTCGTCTTTGCCGCGGCCATCGACGCCAAGCGTCTGAAGTATGTGCACGAGCAGCTCGCGGAAATCGAGTTCCGGGTTGAACAGCAGGATCGAGCGGACGTTCGTGCGCTGCACATGATCGAGATACGCGCGTAATATGGTTGTCTTGCCCGTCCCCACTTCTCCCGTGAGGACGATGAACCCGAGGCGCTTCTGCACGCCATACATCATCATCGCCAGGGCTTCCCGGTGGTTCTTGCCCATGAAGAAGAGCCCCGGCGTAGTCGCAATATGGAAAGGCTCGCGCGCAAGGGCATAGTGATTTAGATACATGCCTTGTACTCCTTGTCCGAAACCGTCACGAGGACAGGCACGCCCACCCACTTCTCGATGTGCTCGGGCGCATTCACCGAATCATCGAAGTACTCCACCGTGAAGGCGAACGATATCGCCGTAAACAACGCCAGGAACCCGCCAAGCGCCAGGTTCATCAGCTTGTTTGGCTTGACCGGCCCCATCGGCATGGTCGCGGGCTGTACGAGACTGACGTTGGACACCTTGTCGATGTCCATCGCGTTGCTGATCCTCGCACGCTGAAGACTCCCGCGGTATTCTTCATAGTCACGCGCGGCCAGTTCCGCCTCGCGCTCGAGTTCGCCCAGATCGTGCTCCAATCCCGCCAGCGTGGTGAGCGCTGTCTTCTGTTCGTTCATGTCTGCTTCCTGCACGTGCAACCGCGCTTCCAGCGCGGCCGCGTGGGCCTGTTCGTTCTCGAGCGCAAGCTGCAACTCCTGGTAGCTCGAATCCACTCCGGTCGTGATCTCGGTGTGGGTTTCTTCTTCTTTGGCGAGGGCCGCTTCGGCTTCCGCAAGCTGCTGACGAATCTCCACGAGGGGCCGGTGCGCCGCGGGATAACGCGCCGCGAGGTCCGTCTCCTTGAGCCGCAATTCCACCACGCGCTCCTTCATCGCGTCCGCGGCGTAGTTAGTGCGGCCGGTCGTCCGGCTCAGTTCCATCGTGGGCGAGCGCCCCTCTAACGCCTTGCTCATGCTCGCAACGCGTTCTTTCGCGGCAGTCACCTGGGCCTTCGTATCGGTGAACTGAATTTCGAGGGAGCTGATCTGGTCCAGCAGAACCGCCTTCTGTTGCTCCATGCTCGAAATGCCGTTTTCCTTGCGGAAGGCGGCCAGCTTGGCTTCGCTTGCTTCAAGGTGGGTGCGATAACGCTCCGTCTGCTCCTCGAAGAAGCCGGGCGGCGCCTGGGTCGCGTGCACGCGGATGTGGTGCTCCAGGTAGCGGTCCAACAGCGATGCAAGAGTCCGCTGGGCCAGCGAGCGGCTGGGGGCATCATAGTGCACCGCGATGATGTCGGTCTTCGCCTCAACGCTCACGGAGGTATTCTCCATGACCGTCTTGATCGCCTTCTCGCGCGGGCTCAGCGGCGTGGAGATATCAAGGGCCACCAAGAGGCCCGCACCCGACTCTTGCGTGTCACGCACTTCCCGGCGTATCGCACGCAATTCCTGCTGCGCATCCTTCATCGCGGCTACGGGCGGATTGACCTCCACGGCTTCATCGGGCTTCTCCAGGAAGGCCTCCACACCCAACGCATCCACAACTTCTTCCGCGATGGCCCGGCTTCCCAGAATGGCCAGCTCCGAATTCACTTCGTTCTCCCGATTGCGCGACGGGTATAATGTGGGACCCGACACGGAGGGATCCACCGACAGGTTCTCGCGGCCAAGCCGGATAAGCACCTTCGCCTCGGAACGGTATATCTCCTGGCTCAGAAATGTATAGAGCGTGACTGCGCTCAATACAGCCAGGAACACCGCCACGAGTTTTATCTTGTGACGAAACGCGACGTACAAGACGTCGCGCAGCGAATTGCGAACTATGGCGTGACTGATGGTGCCTCTCCCAGCGACGTCGCGGCCGCGCTATTCAGGTTCGTGAGCAGCTCCGCCGCCCGCGCCCCATTGCTGTCTCCATTGTCTGAATCCAGTTCTTTCGTGAGTGTGAAGTTGGTGTGAACCGAACGCGGGATCACCTGGTTGATGTATTGGTCCACCCACTGGTCAACCCGGTCGATAGCCGTTCGCGGCACGTAGATGATGTCGCGCGGCGCCAACTCGAAGGCGATCGACTCGGGCGACTCAAGGGACTCGCGCAAGTCGATGGTCGTGGCGTATTGACGGTCGTCCTGCTGCCGCACGATGACCACACTGTTCATCTTCGCACTCTGCTTACGCGGCCCACCGGCCTGCATGATCGCTTCCAGTGCGGTGAGCTGACCCTGAATGGGGACAAGACCCGGCGAGAGGACCTCGCCCCCCACGTAGACCCGATGACTGTCCAGCGAGCGGACGACGACGGAGATCTCGGGATCGATCAGCTTGTCCTGGTAGAGCGTCAACAGTTCCTGGCGAAGTTGGGCGGGCTCCAATCCTTCCGCATGCACCTCGCCGACCAGTTGCAGCGAAATCTTCCCATCGGGCCGAATCGATTGATATTCCTCATTCAGCTCGGGCCAGTACAGGAATTTCACTTGCAGCACATCGCCCGGCTTCAACACAACCCGGGGTTCTTGTGCAATGGGGAAGGATTCCGCGGGCTCGGGCGTGGTTGCGCATCCTGCGCAAAACACGAATACAAAAACCACGGACAGTATCGTCAGAGCTTGCAGTGATGCATGCCCGGCCCTTGCCGCATACCGAGTCATTGTCCGATGCACCTTTCTCGTTCCGCACGAGATACTTTTCGTGCGCCGCGCTCTACCGCTTTGACGGGCGCCCATTAGGGGTCAATGTTTGCTTCCCGCTTCTCGGTACCTCACCCTGTTTGAGGCACACGCACGGGAATCGTCACCGCTTGAGGGAGAGCAAGAAGCGGGCCAGATCGACGCGCTCCATTGGCGGCACCAGTTTCCAAGCCGATGATACTTCGCTCCAAACAAGCGCCTTGATTATGTAATCCGAGGGTTTGAAGCGCGTTCAGGTCGCACTAGAAATCAACGAGGGATGATGAAGCACTTAATGCTCCCGTAATCAGCGTCTCTGACAGGCTGACGAATAAGCTTACAGATCGGCAGTTTTTCGTCAAAAAAGATACCAAGATGTAGGATTAGATGTGCGCAATGACACCTATATACCTGCCTCGGTTAAGCTATAAATCTGCAAGAGTTGCGAGAGGCGAAGAAGTGGCGAATACTGCAACGGTGGCGATCGCGTCGCAGACCGGGGCGGCGGCCACGCTTCCCGCCCTCCGAATGCTCAGCCTTCCTCCTTCACGAGTTTTGCGAAGTATTCGATCGTGCGCGGCAGTCCTTCGCGCAGAGGAATCTTGGGTTCCCAGTCCAGGCGTTCTCGTGCAAGCCGGATATCCGGTTGACGGCGCGTGGGATCGTCGGACGGCAACGGGCGGAAATCGATTTCAGATTTACTCCCCGTGAGCGCAAGTACTTCGTCGGCCAGTTCGCGGATCGTGAACTCGCCGGGATTCCCCAGATTCACAGGCCCGGTGAAGCCGTCCGTGTCCATCATCCGGATGATGCCTTCAACCAGATCGCTCACATAACAGAACGACCGCGTCTGGCTGCCGTCGCCATAGATCGTGATCGGTTCGCCACGCAACGCCTGAACGATGAAATTGCTCACGACCCGGCCGTCATTGACAAGCATCTTCGGGCCGTAGGTGTTGAAGATGCGGACAACGCGGATATCGACATTGTTTTGACGATGGTAGTCGAAGAAGAGTGTTTCCGTTACGCGCTTGCCTTCGTCATAGCAACTACGAATGCCGATCGTGTTCACGTTACCCCAATAGGATTCGGGCTGCGGATGAATCTTGGGATCGCCGTAGATTTCCGATGTTGACGCCTGCAGGATGCGCGCACGTACACGCTTCGCCAGTCCAAGCATGTTCAAAGCGCCCATGACATTGGTTTTCACCGTTTTCACGGGATTGTACTGGTAGTGGACCGGAGACGCCGGGCAGGCCAGATTGAAGATACGGTCCACCTCGAGCAGAATCGGCTCGATCACATCGTGCCGGATCAGCTCGAAATGCGGATTGGGCAGCAGGTGCTCGATGTTCGCCTTGCGGCCTGTGAAGAAATTGTCCAGACAGAGGACCTGTTCGCCCCGCTCGAGCAGACGCTCACACAAATGCGAACCGATGAAGCCGGCCCCGCCTGTCACCAGATTGACGATTGCCATGGGTGTTCCCTCACTGCGTTTGAGATGTATGGCGGCGGGACGCCGCACCTACACGCGCGGCCCGCACGGTTTGGGCGCGTATCTTACGGTCGAACAACAAGACTGTCAATCCCAGCGTGCCAGGCTCCGCGCGATACGTCGGCGATCAGTGACCAGCTTCGGGCGCATTCCATGCGGCGACGCGCACGCCATCCGTCGCATTGACGCGAACGGTATGCTCCTCTCCGGGATCCAGCCAGAAGTATCCATCATCCGCCAGAAAACGATCCGAGATCTCAGGACAAACGAAATGAACACCCACTGCGGGGAGTATGCCACCGTTCCGGACAACCAGCGTCTCACCCTCCGCGCGCGCGCTCAACGAGGTCTGCGGCATCGAGAACAAGCAGCCCGGCGCCGCTTCGTAGTTGGTCCAATAGAACGTGCGGTGCGCCACGGTGTCATCCACTCGGATTTCCGCAACCACGAGAAGAGGAGTGGAACGGTTCTCTTCGGCAGACAGTGCCATTTCTCCGAGCTTACGCACGGGCGCACCATCGTCCTTCCCGTCAAACTCCTGCCGTTTGATCTCCTGGAGCTGACCGTTGAATACGCGCACGATGACACGCCAGGTCTTGCCTTTGAGTGCGTCCGTGTCATCCAGCAAATACACGGGTAAGGTCACGGCCTCACCCACAGCGTTCAGCCGCTGGAAGAGCACGCAGGCCAGCAGCGGATTGAAGCTATCCTGAAATACGTAGTGGCCGATCTTGGGAACGCCGTACCAGTCCGCGCACGACCAGGATGCCGCGGGGTAGTTGTCGTTCATCTTGTAGTACAGAACCCCCGTGCAGTCCGGCCAACGCGTCCGATTCAGTTCGAGCGCATGCCTCACGCCCGTCGCGGTAGCCAATTGCGAACCCTGGATGAAGTGTTCGAGATTGTCTTGAGGCGCGAAGTACGCCGAGTATTGTGTCAGGCGCTCCATATCCTGCGCGGTGTTGAAGATCGGCGTGTGGTGCGCGATCGCCCCATCCGGCGCAGGCGGCCATATGGATTGCTCCGCCTCGGGCACGTATCGCAACACGCTCTCCAACGATGGCATGCACGCAAGCCCGAACTCGCCGATGAAACTCGCTGTAAGACTCAGATTGCGGTCCAGCGGAGCGCGGCCCCAGTAGCAATCGTAGTTGTGAATGCTGCCGCCCCAGGGTTCCCCACGGTGGAACGGCCGCGTGCCATCGAGTTCCACGCTGAGGCGCCCCATCATGTCGATCGCCGCGCCGAATGGATTGCTGGATTCATTACCTGCGCCGTACATGGCGAGCGACGGGTGGTTCCGCAGGCGGATCGTGTTGAGCCGCACCGTTTCTTCCATCACGTCAAACGGCTGCTCCAGGTGGCTGTTCCACGCGGTGGGCCACTCCTGAAGCACCATGATGCCGTGTCGATCGCAGAGATCGAAGAACGCGTCCGTCTCGGGCATGCCACTGCCCCACGCACGAAACATCTGAATGTGCTGGCTTTCGGCCAGCTCGACAAAGCGCGCGTAGTGGTCGCTCGAGAAGTCCATCAGCGGGTCCATGGTGCACCAGCCGTTGCCTTTGATGAAGGCCGGCTTTCCATTAATCACAAAGGTCCAATTGTATCTGTCAGGCGTCGGGCCGCCAGGCAGCGGCGCCATGCGGACCGTGCGGATGCCGAAGGTCGTGGAGGCACTATCGAGCACAGCGCCATCCGAATTGAGAAAAGCCACCTTCAGCCGGTACAGCGGATGCTCGCCCATGCCGTTCGGCCACCAGACGCGCGATTCGGGAATGGTAAAACGGTAGAGCGCGCGCTGCACCGCGGAGCCGGATTTTACCTCGTTCTCGAAATGGTACGCTTCCCCGTCAAAGGTGTCGCCCGCTATCGAGCACAGGAGCTTCCCTGCCCAACCGCCTTGCGGACCCTGCAACGTGACGTGCAAATCCATCAGTCCTGCGTGCGCGTCGCGAGCCGCCACAAACGGATCGCGTACTTCAACACTCGGGACACGTTCCAGCCGCACAGGCCGCCAGATACCGAGCTGCGGAATGTTGGAGTAGTGCCAGCCCCAGCAGTTGTTGAACACCACCGTCGTGCGCCACGCCTGATTGTTCCCGTGAATGCCGGTCTCCGTGTGCGGTGCGGGGTCGATCTTCACTTCCAGCGTATTATGTGCGCGCAGCAGACCCGTCACGTCGTAGACAGGGCCTCCAAACATTCCATTGTGGCTTCCGAGCAGTCTGCCATTAAGCCAGACTTGCGCCTTGATCGCCACGCCATCAAACACAAGCCGGGCAATGCCGATACCCTCAGGCCGTGCGAACGTCTTGCGGAACCACCACGTCTTGAAACTCTTCTCGCGCGCCATGGCATCATTCAGACCAACGCGCGGGTCCGGAATCTTGCCCGCGTTCAACAACGCGGTGTGCACGCTGCCCGGCACCTCCGCGGGAATGGCGTCAGGCCATGCCTTGCCGAGCCGATCCGCGTCGGCCCCCTCTTCTGCCATCTCCCATGCGCCGGAGAGATCGAGAACGTTCGGACCGGTTTGGACTTCGGGCGTCCCCTTCTTCAACTTGACAGGCGTGAAGGGACCCTCCACAGGCGATGGACCGGGCGAGTACGAGAGCAGATCGATCTCGTCCAGCGAGCGGAGCGGCACGCGCGTCATCAGGACTGCGTTGTTGGACGCAGACTCGTCCGCTACCGTGTCGGCTCCCGCAGTCACGTCGAAATGCCACAAGCCCACCGTCTGCGCATCCGCCGTGAAAGGACCATCAGGAAGACCGGACACCTCGCGCGCGGCGTTCGAGATGCGCACCTCATCCACAACCCCGTCGCAACCCAAGGGTGGATGGGTCCCACCAACCAGGCGCCCAATCAGGAGAGGCGCGGGCCGCGCGCTCGCGGGCCTGTTCGCCAGAGACACTTCCTGCTCCTTGACAAGCTTTCCATCGACATACAGCCGCACGCGATCGTTCTGCAAGGTGAACGCCAAGTAGTGCCATTGGCTATCGGTTATCGGCACACCCGATCGGATCTCCGCGGGCGACGCGCCCGGCATGTAGACGCTGAAATCGCCCTGGCCGCTGTACGTGTAGACCTCCCAATGGGCTGGGTCTTCCTTCGATGCGTACGAAGCCAGGATATTGAACTGGCTGCCGCTGTTGACCCTCGCCCACAGCTCCACGGTCAACGGAGGCCCTTCGTACGCCGCAATTCCCGGCGCCTCCGCCGTGACTCCGCCGGAAGCCGCGGCGTTGAACGCCCGCCCGAATCGGCCTTCCGTGCTTGCGTCGGCCCACGCTTGGGATTCCAGTGATGCGTTCATAAACAGGAAAAGCAGTGCGGCAGTTGTCATGAGAGTACCCCTGTCCGTGCTGACGGATTTGGTTCACTGTATCAAAGTGCTGTCCCATCGGCAATGCAGGTGCCTGAGCCTGGCAGGTCAATCGCACCAAGTCCGGTTCAACGGTCGCGCGCGTCTTCGCCGCGGCCCTCCCTCAATCGCCCGGCGGCCCACGGATTGGAGAATGGACGGCTCTAGTAGGGCGGGATTTGTTCCCGCCCTCTTACCATTCCACTCGCTATTTGGATGGAGTCCAACCACAGACGTACGCGTACTGCCCACCAGGAAAGCCGGCAACCTTGCCGGCTCTTGAACGACCCGGCCGCAATCCTGGCCTCGTCAAGAGGGCGGGAACGAATCCCGCCCTACTCAATGCACTCTGCCTTGTTCGGTCGTTCTTGCTGAAGCCCAATGCGTGTCAAGTGCGATTACCCTGAATGCGGGGACGAATTGCGGCGAAATCAGGCCGATCCGTGCTAGACTCTATCCAGGTCAGGTCTGATGAACGCTGCGAGGTCTCTATGAATACGTGGACTCATACCATGCCGCGCCGTGCCTTCCTGAAAACAGTAGGCCTGGGCGCGGCCGCATGGATGGTGCCCGGGGCTTTCGCGGAAATGCTCACCCCCACGCCCCGCCAAACGGCCGGTCCATTCTACCCCGACCGGCTGCCGCTTGATACCGACAACGATTTGCTCATTATTCGTGACTCGACCACGCCCGCTGTTGGCCAAGTCACGCACGTGAGCGGGCGCGTGCTCAGCGTTACCGGTGAGCCGATCCGAAACGCCCTGGTGGAGATATGGCAAGCAGACAATAACGGGGTCTACCTGCATACGGCGAGTCCCGGGGGAGAACGGCGCGACAGGCATTTCCAAGGCTATGGGCGGTTCGAGACGGACTCGACGGGTGCCTACCGGTTTCGGACCATCAAACCCGTGCCCTACGCGCAAGGCGCGTTTCAGCGAACCCCGCACATTCACTTCGCCGTTCACGCGAAGGGACAGGGGCCTTTCACCACCCAATGCTACGTCCGGGGCCATCCCTTGAACGCGCGTGACAGCGTCTTGCGGGCGATTACGAATATACAAGCACGGGACGCTGTGCTCGTGGACTTTGTTCCGGATCCGGCATCAGCGGCTGGGGAATTGACGGCGCGCTTTGACATCGTTCTCGGACGCGAGCCAGTGGTTCGCTCATAGCGAGGCGCACCGCCAGCAATCGTAGGTTGCGCGTGCCGCGTGCGCGCCATACGTGGGAGTGCTTTCAATGAGATTGCCGCACCTTGTTCCGGGCCACAACGGGCCCGCACTCGCGATGCTCGCCGTTGCGGTACTGGTCCACTTGCCGGCTCCAAGACTCGCCGCGCAGGATCCCAGCCAAACCTTCGGGTGGACCGCGGCCGATCGTGAAGCCATTTGGAAGCAGCAAGCGGAAGATGCGACAGACAACCTCGAAATCACCGGAGATGACAAGAGCAAACTATCGGCCCTTTATCTCGCCAGACGCAAGATTCTTCAAGAGCAGTTGGATGCTCTCGACTCCAATAGCCAGAACGTAAAAGACGTCTACGGTGAATACCGGAGACTGGTGGAAACCGAGCGCGGCAGGTTCAGGGCGGCACTCTCGGACATCTTGGACGCTAAGCAGGTGGAGGCTGTTGCAGTCAGCCTGGGCTCATTCAGCCGTCAATGGGACCGGCTTCTGTTCGCGTGGAGGGCCATCGGTCTCGATCCGGAGAAGAGCAAGCAGGGTCGACTCATGATCGCCGCATACATCGCCGACTGGACGCAAATGCGCGAAGCAACCCCGGCAGATGACGATACCGAGCACCGGATCGACGAACTGGAGCAGCTCAAGGTGGGTCTTGACCTCTCTCTGGCCACCTTGCTGAGCGACGAACAGCAGACTCAATGGCAGCAGACGACCCAATTCAGAACTCAACGCGCGAACATACCCGGCAGAAGGCGCCGATAACGGCAACTGCCGGGGAATGGGCCGCGCAGCAGTCTCGCGCATTCAAGGCTCTCGATTCGCCTTGCCATTTGGACTAGAAGCACCCCTTCGGCTGATGATACACTTGAGCGTTATGAACCACGACGACAAGCCTCTCATCGTTCAGTCCGACCGATCCATCCTCCTTGAGACGGATGGCCCCCGTTTCGAGGATGCCCGGGACAGCATCGCGGCTTTCGCCGAGTTGGTGAAATCGCCCGAACATATCCACACGTACCGCATTACGCCGCTATCCCTTTGGAACGCCGCCGCCGCGGGCATGAAGGCGGACGAGATCATTGGCCATCTCCGCGCCTTCAGCCGGTACGAAGTTCCCGAAAACGTCATGGTCGATATCCGCGACAACGTGGCCCGCTACGGGAGACTGAAACTCTTCAAAAAGGAAGACGGAGGTGACCTCGTCCTGTTTTCCGAAGACAGCCTTTTGATCACCCAGTTGCTCGGTCAGAAGTCGATGCAGCCATACGTTTCAGGATCACCCGACGGGCATCATATCTTTGTCCGGCCCGCCGACCGCGGAAACGTCAAAAGCGCCCTCATCAAGCTCGGCTTTCCTGTAGAAGACCTGGCCGGTTATGTCGAGGGCGCCCCACTGAAGCTGGCCCTACGCGACACCGCGTTGACCGGCGCTCCCTTCGGTTTACGCAAATACCAGATCGAGGCGGTCGAGGCCTTCTACATGAACGGGTCCAACCACGGCGGCAGCGGCGTGGTTGTGTTGCCTTGCGGCGCGGGAAAGACGGTTGTCGGCATTGCCGCGATCGAGCGGCTGCAAACCCAGACACTCGTGCTGACGACCAACACCGTCGCCTTGCGCCAGTGGCGCAACGAGTTGCTCGACAAGACGACCCTCAGCGAAGACCAGTGTGGCGAATATAGTGGTGACTCCAAGGAAATCAGGCCGGTCACCTTCGCTACCTACCAAGTGCTGACGTACCGCAAAACCAAAGACAGCCCCTTCGTCCACTTCAGTCTGTTCGACGAAGGCAACTGGGGTCTCATTCTCTACGATGAAGTGCACCTGCTGCCCGCGCCGGTATTTCGCGCGACAGCCGCGTTGCAGGCGCGCCGCAGGCTGGGGCTGACCGCGACGCTCGTCCGCGAAGACGCTCGCGAAGATGACGTGTTCAGTCTGATCGGACCGAAGAAATACGATATGCCCTGGAAAGTGCTGGAGAAACAGGGCTGGATTGCCCAGGCGCTGTGTTCGGAGGTGCGTGTGCCGCTCCCTCACGATGAACGCTACCGCTATGCCATCGCCGATAAGCGCGGCAAGTTCAAGATCGCCTCGACGAACCCCGTGAAGACGTCGGTCTGCGAGACCTTGGTCCAGCAGCACAAGGATGACAACGTGCTCATTATCGGTCAATACCTCGACCAGTTGAAAGTCCTCGCCAAACACTTCAAGGCCCCCATCATCACGGGCCAAACCCCCAACAAGAAACGCGAGGAACTCTTCGCGGCGTTTCGCTGCGGCGACTGCAAACTCCTCATCGTGTCCAAGGTGGCCAATTTTGCCATCGACCTGCCCGATGCCAATGTGGCCATCCAGGTCTCAGGGACCTTCGGTTCACGCCAGGAAGAAGCGCAACGCCTCGGCCGGATCTTGCGCCCCAAAAGCGCGGGGACCATTGCCCGGTTCTACTCGCTCGTCTCACGCGATACGTGCGATCAGGACTACAGCGTGAAGCGCCAGCTCTTCCTGACGGAGCAGGGATACCGCTACGAAATTCGCAATGCCGACGAGTTGGAGACCGCGGTGCCGGTCTGAGTCCCCTTCCGGGGACGTAATCCTCGCGGCACCCGCCGCCGCGGCCCGCGTCGCACGAGCGGCGGCAGTTCGTAAGGAGAGCTATGGCGGAGATTCGGCTATACACCGGAACGGCACGTTCCGGAAGGGCGTCGCATCTCGACACGCTCCTTCGCTCGCAATGGGGCGAATGCACGTTAATTCTGCCCACGCGCTTCGCCGCGAACCGCCGCCTTGAACGAATCCTCCGTGAGAGCGACAGAGATGCGGCATGGGGGCGCACGGTGCTGGCCTTCGAGGATTTCGCTACTCTCATCCTGCGCTCGGAAGGCCACGCCGTCTTCGCGATTCAGGAGCTGGAGCGGCGGCTCCTGGTAGATGGCGTCGTGCGCGAGCTCTCTTCCGAACGCCGGTTGGACGTGCTGGGAAATGCCGCCGCGTCTCCAGGCTTCGTGAAGCACGTCCTGCACGTTATCACCCAACTCAAACAAGCGGCCATCGATCCGGCAAGTTTCAGGGCCCTTCTTTCGGGGCGGAAGCACGCGTCCTGGTTGGACGAAATCGTGGCCCTCGTGTACGAAGGATACCAGGCCACGCTGCTTGAGACTGGCTGCTACGATCGTGTGGGTGTGTACTGGCGGACCGAGGTCGCGGTCCGTGAAGGCCGGCCGAAGGCCCTGGAAGGCTTGCGGACTCTGTTGTTCGACGAGTTCGACGACTTCACGGCGTCGGAGTTCCGGCTGATTCAGGCGCTCGCGGCCCATGTGGATGCCGTCGGCCTCGGGCTGCCCTTCAATCGCAGCGCCGGCAGCCAGCGGGATGTATATAGCATTCCCCATGAGACCGCGGACCGGATCCAGCGAGCCTTCCGTGTCGTGGAGCACCGGGAATTCGCCGAACAGCCGCCACAAACCTGCGCCGAGTATGTGGCCACGGAGATCTTCTGGAGAGACCGGCCCCGGCCAGGGCCGGACCTGCAACGTAATGTTGAGCTGGTCGCATGTCCCGATCTGCGGCAGGAAGTCGAAGTCATCGGGCGGCGCGTGAAATCCCTCCTGCTCGATCGCAAGGTGTCCGCGGAGCGAATTGCCGTCGTGTTCCGCACGCCGGCCGACGTCGCCGCCACCGTGCAAAGTGTCTTTCGTGAATTCCAGATCCCGGTTCACTTGCCGGCGCCAGCGCCCATCATCGAGTCTTCACCCGCCGCCTTTCTGCTGGGCCTGTTCGACGTTGCGGACGGGTGGGCGCGGGACGTCGTTCTCGATGTCCTGATCTCACCTGCATTCCCGCATGCAACCTCCTCGCCCGAAGCATCATTGCACCGGGATTCGTTTCGACTGCTCGCGCGCCGCGCCGGAGTCATCGAAGGCCGTGAGGAATGGAGGACGCGCGTCGAGTGGTTGCAGGCTCGGCTCGACCAGAATACCGGCGAGGATATCGCCGCCCTGAAGAACCAGGCTCCATGCGCGCCCGATGCGGCAAGATCTCTCCTGCGCGCGGTGCAATCGCTCGCCGCATTGCTGGAGCAAATCCCAGAATCAGGGGTGCCGGGCGCGTTCATATCCGCGATGGAATCGATCCTGGATCAGGTGAAGCAATCGGCCATCGCGGCCCCGGACATCGCCAAGGACTCGCTCTCTTCACGCTTGGCGGAGATCGAGGCCATACGCGAGGCACTCGGTAGGCTGGAAGCCTGGTATGGGCGCGGCCGCAACGTACCTGAGTACCAACGCGACGACTTTCTGCGCCTGTTTCGGACCGCCCTCTCGGATGCAGCGCGGCCGCCCGATGTGCCTCCACCCGCAGTGCACTTTCTCTCTCCAGAAGCGCTGCGGCACCGCGACGTGGACTATGTGTTCCTCGGCGGCATGAACGAAGGCGCATTTCCGCGTCCACCCGCGTTCGGGGCGATTTACACGGAAGCCGACGTGCAGGACTTCAAATCTTTGAAGGTCCGCTTCCAGGACTGTGCTTACTACGCGAGCCAGGAGATGCTGCTCTTCCGGCACGTCGTTGCCTCGGCTAAACAGGCGTTGTTCGTGACCTGGCACGAGCGTTCGCCTGAAGGGCGCCCTGCCAGCCGGAGTCCTTTCTTGATTGACACCCTCGAACTCCTATCGGATTGCGGGATCGACCCTTTAACCTGTGACGCGCCGGCCTTCGCTCCTCGCCCCGATGATGTCGCGTCGGTGCGCGACCTTCGCAATGCGGCGTTCGCACGCAGTCCCGGACTCCGGAAGCTGTTCCCAACCGAGTGCGCGCCCGTACTCGTGGCGCAGCGTATCGAGGCGGCCCGTCAGGATGCCTCGCGATTTGGTGTGTACGATGGGATTCTGGCGGATGACGCAATCCAAGCCGCATTGCAGCACCTCTACGGGGTGGACCATGAATACAGTGTCAACCAGCTCGAAACCTACGCTGAGTGTCCGTTCCGGTTCTTCATGGAGCGCATCCTGGGCATAACGGCCGAGGAAGATCCCGGAACCGAGTTCGATCCGCGAATCCGTGGGATCATCCTGCACGAGGTTCTCCAGCGCTTCCACACGTCGTTTCGCGGCAAGACTCCGTGTGATATTCCTCTCGCCGAGGCCGAATCGGTCATGAGCCGCCATCTGGAAGATGTATTCAAGGATCGTGCACGCTGGAGCATGAACACGCCGCGCGCGATGCTCGACGTCGAGAAGACGCGCCTGGCGGAACGGCTGAACCGCTACCTTCGCATCGATCGGGAGGCCACCGATAACATGTGGCGTCCCCAATACTTTGAAGTGTCGTTCGGTCGCGCGGGGAAAGCGTCTAGCGAGATGCCGAGCCGCTCCGAACCCTATGTGCTCGATACGCCGGCGGGGCCGATCCTGTTTTCAGGCCGCATTGACCGCATCGATCGCGATGACAGCGCAGAGGCGCGCATCATCGACTACAAATCAACGCTATCAGTCCAGCAGGCGGATCTGAAAGCGGGCGTATCGCTGCAAATGCCCTTATACGCGATGGCCTTCCAGGAGCATCTCATGCCGGGCACGCGGTGCGCTGAGGCACGTCTGGTCGAAGTGGGCTCGAAGAAATCCCTCGAAGGCTTAAAGACGCGCGACATGACGTTCGAGGAGCGAGCCGCGCTCGTCCGCGAGAAGATCGCCGCCTATGTTAAGGGAATCCGCTCGGGTGCGTTCCCCCCGGTTCCATACAAGGAACAATGCAGAGATTGCGCGACGCACCGGCCCTGCCGTTTCGATTCAGGGCGCGTGGAACGCAAACGGAGCGCCGAAGCGTGAAACGCACGGATGAGCAGGTGCGGGCTATCACCACGCATGACCGGAATCTCTGCGTCGATGCTGGCGCTGGTTCCGGGAAAACGAGCGTCCTCGTTGACCATATTCTGCATATTCTCGAGAGGCGCGACGCCGACCTGAGCGAGATAGTCGCCATCACCTTCACTGAGAAAGCGGCCGCGGAAATGAAGGAGCGTCTGCGCGCCGCCTGCCGCGCAAGAGCCCCCGAAGATGATCCCGGACAGCAGGCCTTCTGGCGCGCCATCGAGCGGCGGGTGGATTCCGCGCGTATATCGACGATTCACGCGTTCTGCATGGCCTTGCTCAAGGAGTATGCACTCAGTCTCGGCAAAGACCCGGACTTCCGCATTCTCAGCGAGCCCGATTCCCACCTGCTTCGGGAAGAAGTCATCGAGGAGACCTTGCACGCATGGGTCGAAAAGGGCGACGAGGCCGCCTTCCGCCTTGCGGCCGAGTATCGCTTTTCTGATCTCGCATCCATGCTTCGCGCGCTTCTCGGCGACCGGAGTGTCATCGAACGAATCCCCGATGAGCACGCATTCTCGGATCCGCAGGCGCTCTTCGCCGACTGGGATTTGGTGTACACCCGCGAGCAGGATCGCGCGCTTCGCGCCCTCGTCGAAGGGCCCGCGTTCCAGACCGCATATCAGCAACTCACGGACCTCACCGGCGCCTGTGCGGACGTAGACGACAGGCGGGAAATGCTCCGCGTCAACCTCCTGGAGGAGATGTCTCGTGCCCTCGGCACAGAGAATCCCGCCGTTCGAGAAGGCGCGCTCCGCGCCGTCGGACAACTGAACGCCCGCGGCGGCAGCAAAGCAAGATGGGCCTCCGAGGAGGCGTACGCCAGAGTCGCCGAGATCTTCAAGGAGTTGAAGGACGCGATCGAAGACGTCCTTTTGGACCGCCCTCCCGAAGGGGTGGAGCGTAAGGCCGCGGAACGAACCTGCGACCTGATGCACGTGTATTCGCACGTCCGTGAGGCACTGGACCGCGCGAAGGATTCGCGTAACGCCTGCGATTTCGAGGACCTGATTGTCCAAACCGCGCAAGTGCTGCGCAGTGAGGAGCGCGGTCAGGATTCCGTGCGTGCGCGCGTGGCGCGCTCAATCAAACACCTCCTGATCGACGAGTTTCAGGACACCGATTCGCTCCAACTGGAGATTGCACGCCTGTTGACGGACAACGACGAGGGACCCAAGCTCTTCATCGTCGGCGATGCGAAGCAATCCATCTACTATTTCCGCGGCGCTGAAGTCGAGGTGTTTCGCATGGCCCGCGAAAGGGCCGAAGAAGTGGTGCGGATGGACCAAAACTTCCGCACCTTGCCCGATGTGCTTCATTTTGTCAATGCATTCTTTCTTCGCTCGAATCTGCTTCACGAGGTCGAATCCACGTACGTGCCCATGAAGGTGCACCGCGATCCCGCGTGCAATTCGAGAATCGAGTTCCTGATCCCCCCGTTGGTGGACAAGAGCAGCAAGGCCGACTATCGCGATGCGGAAGCGGATCTTCTTGCGCGGCGCATCGCGGCACTCTGCGGCGCGGATGCACCCGCAACCGTGTATGACCCCAAGGTGCAAACCTTCCGGCGCGCGCAATTCGGCGATGTGGCCATACTCCTGCGCGCCTTCAGCGACGTCCATCGCTACGAAAGGGCTTTGCGTGAGGCCTCGGTGCCTTTTACCGTGGTCGCGGGTGTCGGCTTCTACGAGCGCCAGGAGATCGTGGATCTGCTCAATCTCCTGACGGTCCTCGTCGATCCCTGGAATGAGTTGGCCCTGCTCGGCTGGCTGCGCAGCCCTATCGTGGGTCTCAGCGATCCGGCCCTCGTGCGCCTGTGCGGCGGCGTGGAAAGGCCCTTTGGGTTGGCCGCCCAGTTCCACGGTGAAGGCGCCTGTGGCGATCCGGAGCAGGACAGCCGACTGCGCGCCGCGCGAACCTTGTTCGCCGGACTGCGCGCCCAGACCGAAATGCCACTGGCTGAGTTCATCCACTACGTCATCGACCAAACGCGTTATGAAGCCATCCTGCTTGGGCAGTTCCTCGGGGTGCAACGGGCCAGCAACATTCGGAAGCTTGCCGAACTGGCCGAGACGTTTGGCCCCGGCGCTTCGCCGCGGCTGGGCGCGTTTGTCCGCTATCTCAGCGAAGCGAACGCCTCAGCCATTCGCGAAGGCGAAGCCGCGGTCGAGACTGAAGGCCGCCACGCTGTCACGATCATGTCGGTGCACAAATCCAAGGGTCTCGAGTTTCCCATCGTTGCCGTCGCGGACATGGGAAGGGCCGTTCAACAGCAGTCGCGTATGCCCATGGCTTACCATCGCCGCCTCGGCCTCGCGGTCAAGGTGACCGGCGATTCGGGCGACTTGGCTTCCCCGGGATGTTTGAATGCTATCAACGCACGGCGAACGCACGAAGAACTTGCAGAGCAGGCCCGCATCCTGTACGTCGCCATGACCCGCGCCCGCGATTATCTCATCCTCAGCGGCCCTCCGGACGCCGATAAAGGCAACTCTTGGTTCGCGGCCATGCATGCCGCCTTTGGCATTGTGAGCCGCGCGGACGGAGACACCTTCACAGGCGATGGCTGGAGCGCACAGGTGCGGCGTTCGGTGCAGGCCGTGCCGAAACGCGCGGCCGCGACTCCCGACGAGCCGCTTCCAACAATGGACGTGTTGACATCCCGGATCGGTCCCGTGCCTCCGGAAACGTGGACGCCGGATGTATTCGCCATCACGCGCGTTCTGGAGGCGTTCAAGAAGGGCTCCGCGCAGGAGGAACCCGATCGAGATGAAGAAACCACACGCGACCGGGGAGCGGCGTTGCGGCGTGGTACCCTCGTCCATCGGTTTCTGGAGCTTTGGGATTTCACTGCGGATCCGAAACAGCTCATCGAAGACCTGGTATTGGCTGAATGCCCGCTGAGGGAAGACCGTCCGCCATTCGCTGCCAGCCTCCAGAGAGTGGCGTCCGTCCTGGCATCTCACGAGTGGGGGGGCCGGCTGGCCGCCGCGGCGGGCCTGCGAAAAGAGGTCCCCTTCCTTCTCCGTTTGGACGGCACGCTCGTCCGCGGAACGATCGACGCCCTTCTTGAAGACGGCTCTATCGTCGATTACAAAACCGGAAAACGCTCGCAGGAAAAGGACGAGGTGTACAGACGCCAGATCCAACTCTACGCATCCGCTATCCACAGCCTTACCGGCGCGCTGCCCCCAGCGGGGTACCTGCTCTATCTTGACGGAGACCATGGCTTGGAGGTGGACGCGGTCGATGTTTCCGCGCGCGCCGTCGAGCGCACGCGCGCGGAAGTGCTAAACGCGCTGCGGATTCTCGCGGAAGCCGCTACAGGCCGGCCATCGTGATAGACGCACTCACGCAGAGCTACACGTTCGCCCTGATTGCGGCGATCATTTGCTTCGTGTCCGCGGCGTCCACGGAAGTGATCGACGATCCCCCGCTCCGCATTACCTATGCGCCCGATCAACAAGCCCTCGCTCGCGAGTCCCACGATATCCTCGCGCGCGGATTGGATGAGTTTGGCGACAGACTCCCGCCCGGAGACCAGGCCATAGAGGTGGTCATCTGCTCGACGCTTCCCGAATTCGCCCGGCACGCCGGTTCCCTCGCGCAATCTAACGTAGTCGGTATCGCCAAACCCGACGAGGGCTTGATCGCGGTCAAAGCCCCGAATCTGACGATGGGCGGGGCCGACTACCGCGGCACGCTGCGTCACGAGCTGATACACGTGTTGCTGGCTCGCCATACCAGCCCGGACAATCTCCCGCGATGGCTCAATGAAGGTATCGCCATGGTGATGTCCGGCGAGTACCGTTGGGAGAGCCGCGCCCGTGTCGCGCAAATGTACTGGCAGGGGCGCCTGATTCCCTACCGGGATCTGCTGTTCGTCTTTCTCGAACCGGGCAAAGAAATGGAGTTCGGTGACGCCTATGCCCAGGCCCTCTCCATGACGCGCTACTTGATGGACCAGCTTGGAGAGGAGGGCTTCTGGCGCGTTGTCCTCGCGCTGGACTCCAAGACTTTCGGCGACGCGCTGCGCGCGGAAGCCGGCATCTCGCCCATGGACTTCTACGAAGATTGGACCGCCTCACTGTGGACGGTTGCCCTTATCTTTTCGCTTGTGTCAGGATTCTCCATATTCCAACTCATGGCGATCCTCACGGTCATCGCGTACTTTCGCAAGCGCCGCAGGGGCCTCGCCACCGTGCGGGCATGGGAAGAGGAAGAGCAGGCCACCACCGATGACGAGGAGGTTTCGGACCCCTTGCCATGGAACGATCCTGACGAAGACGAGGAGACGTGGGAGGACGAGCGGAATTGAGTCCTGCAAAAACGGACAAGCGGGTCGCGGTGCTGGGTGCGTCGGGCATCGGCAAGCACCACGCCAAGTGGTGGGCCCTCGAAGGCGCTGACGTCTGCGCGATTGCCGGAACATCCGAAGCTTCCGTGTGCAAGACCGCCGCCGGCTTGCAGGAACTCTTCGGCTTTTCGGGAAGGGGCTATGGTAGTGTCGAAGCCCTCCTGGAACGCGAACGCCCCGGCATTGTAGACGTGTGCACTCCCCCCAGTCTCCATTTCGAACACTGCAGCATGTCCCTGAAAGCGGGTTGCCACGTCCTCTGCGAAAAGCCGCTCGTCCATGATGCCTCGCTGGGTGGCGCCGCGCTCATGGACCAGGCGCACGAACTCTATCGTCTCGCAGAGGAACGCGGCCTCTTGTTCGGCGTCTGCACCCAGTATTCGACGGGCGCACGCCGGTTCCTGGATTTGTGGACCAAGCGTCACCCGCAAGGGACTCTTCACAAATTCACCGGGCACCTCGAGTCTCCCGCACGCGGCCACGATCCGGACCCCCGGCGCATCTGGGCGGACCTCTCCCCGCACGCGATCTCCATGCTGCTAGAAGTGATCCCCGGGGCGGCAATTCAGTGGGACACGCTGCGGATTCGCTTCGACGGCTACGAGGCCCGTGCGGACCTCACGGCACTGACTCAGGCGGGAGCGGCGGTACAGTGCACCTTGATCGCGCGCAACACCCTTCAGCCGCCGCGGAACGTGCGGCGCTGCATCTTGAACGGGTATGCCTTTGACGTCGAAGGCGCAACAAACGAACAGGGCCAATACTGTGCGGATATCCGCACGCGGGACGGTAGTGTCCGGTGCCCCGACATGATGCATCAGGCGATAGGCGACTTCCTGCGAGGCCGGCCCCCGGCCACCAAGCAGAATACGCTGGCCAACATGGATATAATGCTGCACATCTTGGAGTCGGCAGGGGGAACGCCGGCCCAGTGATGCCGAGGATGTACGAAGAGGTGCCGATGCAGTTGCCGTTTGACAGTGCCAGCGCAGAGCGAGTGCGTGTATGAACTGGTCCGATTTGAAGTTCAGGCCGGGCCGTGGCAGGCCCTTCGGCGCCACGCCAGATAGTTCGGGGGTTCATTTCGCCGTCTTCAGCCGCAACGCAACGCGTGTGTGGCTGGCACTCTTCGATCCCGAGCACCCCGCGGCCCCGGCCCGCGAGATTCGCCTGGACCGGGAGGTCTACCGGCTGGGCGACGTCTGGAGCGTCTACGTCGAAGGCTTGCAGGAAGGCGCGCTGTATACGTACCGCATGGACGGTCCCCACCGGGCGAACCGGGGCCACCTCTTCGATGCCACGCAGCATCTGTTGGATCCGTACGCGCGGGGCTTCTCAGACGACCCAGCCACGGGGAAAGCACGTTGTGTCGTCATGCCCAATCAGACCGGTTGGTTCGAGACACGCAGACCTCGCGTTCCCATGAGCCGGACAATTATCTATGAGATGCACATCCGCGGATTCACTTGCGCTGAAGAAGGAGGAGCATCCAGGGGAGGCACCTACCGCGACGCGATCGAGAAGATCCCCTATCTGAAGGAATTGGGTATCACGGCGGTCGAATTACTGCCCGTGCAGGCCTGTGGCGAAAAAGATCTTCCCCGCACGAATCCCAAGACCAAGGAAGCATTGACAAACTATTGGGGATACAACAGCATCGGCTTCTTCGCTCCCAATCCGCGCTACAGCGGCGATCCATCCGCGCACGGCGCGGCCTGCGAGTTTCGCGCCATGGTGGACGCCTTCCACCAGGCAGGGATCGAGGTCATCCTCGACGTCGTATACAACCATACTTCCGAACGCCATCCGCCGGAACCGGCGCAGTGTTTTCGCGGCATTGACAACAGCGTCTACTACATTCTCGACGAAAACGGCCGTTACCGGGACCTCACCGGCTGCGGTAACACCCTGAGCTGCAATCATCCCGTCGTCCGGGACCTCATCCTCGACAGTCTCCGCTACTGGGTGACGGACATGCATGTCGATGGTTTTCGATTCGACCTGGCCTCCGTATTGCGGCGCGATCGCTGGGGGCACATGCAGTACAACGGCGCCCTTATCGAACACATCACCGAAGACCCCATCCTGCGCGAGGTCAAGCTGATTGCCGAGCCCTGGGACTTGGCGGGCGGTTACCTGGTCGGCGCCTTCGGCGGCGAGGAATGGGCCGAGTGGAACGCGCAATACCGCGATGACGTACGAAGGTTCTGGCGCGGCGACAAGGGGATTAAGGGCAATTTCGCCCTTCGCATCACCGGCAGCCCGGACCTCTACGGAGATGACGGGCGCACCCCGCTCCACAGCATCAACTTCATTACCGCCCACGATGGGTTCACCCTGCGCGATCTCGTGTCGTTCAACAAGAAGCACAACGAACTGAACGGAGAAGACAACCGGGACGGCCTCGACGAGAATTTCAGTTGGAATTGCGGGGTCGAAGGCGAGACCAGCAAACCGGACGTCAACGCACTCCGGCTTCGCATGGAGAAGAACTACATTGCCACCCTGTTCCTGTCGTTGGGCGTGCCCATGCTTTTGGGTGGCGATGAGTTCGGCCGCACGCAACACGGCAACAACAACGCCTACTGCCAGGACAACCCGCTCTCGTGGTTTGACTGGTCCCTCGCCGGGAAGAACCGCGAACTTCTCGAGTTCTGCAAACGCATGATCCGGTTTCGCCAGGAAAACCCCGTGTTATCCAGGCGCTCCTACTTCACCGGGCGGCCCAGCAAACCGGGCGCAAATGCGGACCTCCTCTGGTTCGACGCCGCGGGCAAACCGCAATCGTGGACTCCCGAGGACCCTTCGATCGCCTGCATGATCAATGGCACCGAAAACGGCGGTGTGGATCTGTACTTCATGTTCAACCCCACCGCCGATCTCATTGCCTTCACGGTCCCCGCGCGCCCATGGCGCGTCCGCATCGACACGGCAGCCCTCGCGCCCCGCGACATCGTGGAAGCCGCGGACGCCCACCGGCTGCAAGCCGGCAATGTCATGGTCCTGGGGAAACACTCTCTGCGCGTGTTGTCCTGCCATCCGGAGGCGTGAAACCGGGACTGACACCATCTTTCGCGAAGGTCTTGTGGCAGCAAAGCCAGCATCTGGGCCGCTCTACTTGATCAGTGAGAAGACTGCGTCCGTGCCCGCCGTGCCGGAAAACTCCTCCACCCCGCGCAGGATCACGCCCACGAGAATGCAGGCCACCCCAAAGCACAACAAGACCGCGTACAGAGCCAGCCCAGCCTGCACAACCTTGCGGAGCGTCCCTGACCATGCCTTGGGGACAGGCAGAGCCGACATGACCGTCAACGGCAGGCCAATGGCCAATACCCAAAACAGCCACGAGCCAGCGTCGTAGGTGAGCCAATTCCAATTGCGGTCAAGCAATAACGGTTGCGCCGCAATGGCTTGGTAGGCGTGCGGAATGAACACGATGAGGAACCATGCGCCGAAATGCAGTGCCAGGGTCACGCCCACTGTTGCCGCGACCGCCTTGGCGACTCGGGAGAGATCGACCGGCTCGAGCACGCGTCTGCCTTCTGTGTAGTAGTCCCAGAAGTACGTCGCCAAATAGGCGATCAACAGCAGCGGAAGAAGCGGAAGGACCAACCCCATGAGCACCGCAATGACCCGAACGATGCTCGCGTCGATATCGAGTTTCCTGGCCAATCCCGCGCACACCCCCAACCAGACCCGGTCCGGCCACGAAACGAACGTGGTCAGGCTGGGTTGTGTTGAGATGGCGCTCTGGGTCGCAGTCTGAGCGGGGTCGCCAAAATGGGTGAGGACGCGTTCGACTTCCGCATCTTCCATCGTCCCGGTGTAACGGGACAGTTCACGGTCGATGCGCGCATTCAGGCGAGTCAGCACCGCCTCGCGCTCCGCCTGAGGCACGGTGCCTAACCTTTCCCCCACGTCGCGGAGGTAACGCGTGATTCGACGCTCCTGATTCTCCGTAAGCTTAAGCATGCACGAAGTATAGACCGAAGACGCGCCGCAAGGTCAAGGGATACGCGCGCTGTGGCACGCCGCCCAGAGAGCCCGGAGTCCCTCTCTGCTGATTGGGAAAGTCGAGGCCATCTGGGAGGTTCCCCGGGGGTGGCCTCCGTCCCATAGGCCCCATGACTCCCATGCTTCCCATATTCTCCCCCGGGTGCCAGGGGTGCCGCCTATGGCGCACTGGCCTTGGTATCCTCCCGATAGACACGAAATGCCAGCGTTGCATCTGGCGACCCCGCGAAACGTCCCTTCACGCGAATCCAGGGCGCCTCAGCGTTCGTAGCGTCATCCGGGAGCACCATCGACGCCACCAGCACTTCCCTGCCCATGGGTTCCACCCGCACGTCCCACGTGACGTCTGCCGCCTCCCAGCCGGCGGGGAGTTCTTCAAAAGCGACCGTTCCACGTAGCGCGCGCTCACCAAAATTGGTTGCGACGATGCGCAATTCAATTGCTGCTCCCGGCTTGGCCGCCCGCTCCAACTGCGGCGTCCAGCCTTCGGTCTTGTCCACGACCTCTCTGTTCGCCATCTCCAACTGAAGGACGACCGGCGACGCATCGCCTTGGCGCGCCTCGCTGCGCCGTGGCGGATCGAGGGTGAGCGTGTCGCAGGCGCCGGCCGGCATCACCACGAAGATCGGCGCCGAGGCCAGCTCCTGCGGGTGGATCACGTCCAACCTGCGGCCCAGGTAGTCGAATACGCTTTCGACATCCAGGGAATCCGGCAGCGGCCATGCGAGCCGCGCAGTGCCGCGTTGATCCCAGTCACCCGGCGGCTGGTACCACACCACCAGCACGTCGCGCTCTGCCCCGCCGGGCTTGGCACGAAAGGCATACACATGCGCATCCGGCTGCGCTTCGACCTGCAATCGCCCGAGACAGCGCGCCCCGGCCAGGAAACGCCCCACCGCCGCCAACGCAACGTAGCTCGGGCGCGGTGTTAAGTCCTTGCGCAGTAAGCCGAACTGAACTTTCCCGTTTTGTTCGAGGTAGTGCCCGAGAATGAAATGGAAATGGCGGCTCGCCCCGCAGAAGAGGCTCGTCGCGTAGGACTGCGCGATGAACTCCGCCTTTCGCAGCGCGTGCGCTGGCGTGTAGTCGCCGGTGGTTGAGCCTTCTTCCACGTGCATGCCGCGATCGCACTCGGTCACCCAAATGGGCCGCCCGCAGGCCGCCTGACGCGCCGGTTCCCAGAGGCGTTCGTACGCATCGGGCCAGTCGTAGGAATGAATACTGTAGGTGTCGTAATAGGGCCACGTTTCGTTGGCGATGATGCCTTCGGCTTGCCCCGGACTGTTGGCCCCGGCGATGGGCTGCCAGCCAACCGTGATCGAGGGGTCGCCCGCTTTGAAACCCAAGTAGGCGGCCTTCTGGTAGCTGCACAATTCGTCTATGGTCCACCCCCCGAAGTTGGGTGAATTGGCCTCGTTCCAGGGTTCCCAGGCCGCCACGGTTCCTTGGAAACGCCCGGCCATGGCCTTGCAGAACGCGTAAACGTCGCGCAGGTCCGCGGGCGGACCGTTGCGCTTGCCCGCCGGGCCTTCGGCCCATTGAGGCGTGTCGTGCCACACCTGCAAGACATTCAAGCCGTGCCGAGCCTGTATGCGCGCCGCCTCATCGTACTGCGTGGGCGGCGGCAGACTACCGCGCTCCGGTTCCAGCTCCCGCCAGCGGAGACGGTCCCGTATCCAGTTCGCACCGGCAAGGGCCGCCAGGGATGCAAAGCGATCCTGAGTCGTGGGGTCGTTCTGGGCAAACCACGAGATTGCCGCATCGAGACTCATCGGTGAATCGCCGGGAATAGGCGCCGCAAGCGATGCCAGAACTGCGGCGGTGGTCCACCCGACGCGGCGCGATTCCGCGTCCAGGAACTCCACCTCATACCACCCCACGCCCAAGTTTCCCAGTTCCACCGGCGAGAATCCGCCCCCTGCGGTCACGGCCATGGAACCCTCTACCACCCTCGTGCTCCGGTCATCCAACGCCGCCCACCGCACGGCGGAAGGCGCAACTTCCGGCGGGACCTGCACGCGCACGGACTCACCCTCGACATAGACGTTTCCGGGATGATCCGGCAGCGGTTTTGGGATTTCCCGTGGCGCTTGACCGTGCGCCGAACACACAAGACAGCTTGCCGCCAGGAACATGCACCAGACTTGTTTGTTCATGACTTCCGACTCCCCTCGTTGAACCCCGCGGAACATCAGCATACCCAAGGAATAGAGCGCCGGGGAAGCGTGGTTTGACCAACGGAAGCGAGTCGGTTACCGTTATAGCTGTCTGGACTATTCGCGGAGGTTCCCCGGGCAGCGTGCCCGCACCTCGTAAAACTCAATCTAATGGAGCGATTCAGTGATATGACATTCTCATCTCGGGCTGTGGGAGGGCTCTTGCTCGCAGGTATGCTGGCCGCCGTTCCGGCGCGTGCGGAAGGGTTCAAGGTGGGCGTGGCGCGTTCCGTCATCACCCCGGCGCAGGATATGTGGATGGCGGGCTACGCGAGCCGTACGGAACCATCCCAGGGCAAGTTGCATGATCTCTTTGCGAAGGCCCTGGCCATTGAAGACGAGCACGGCGACAAGTCCATCATTGTGACGACGGACCTGATCGGTCTGCCTGCGAATATCTCGAAGGAGGTGGCCGCCCTGGTCAACCAGCGTTTCGGGATCCCGCGTGAGCGGCTCATGCTCACGTCCTCACATACACACAGCGGACCCGTCGTTCGCGACAACCTCTTCGATATGTACGGCCTCAGCGAGGACCAGGTGAAGTTGATCGAAGCATACACCCTCGCGTTACCGGGCCTGATGGTGGCCGCCGTGGAACAAGCGCTGAACAGCCTTGAGCCGTGCATTTTGCAGTGGGGTATCGGCGAGGCAGGCTTCGCCAAGAATCGCCGCAAGTACACCGTGGACGGTGTGATCAATGACATGAACCCGATCGGACCGGTAGACCATGATGTGCCCGTCCTCGCTGCGCGCCGCGAGGATGGTTCGCTGAAGGCCGTACTGTTCGGGTACGCCTGCCACAACACGACCCTGAGCCTCCAGCAATTCTGCGGTGACTACGCCGGCTTCGCGCAGGCAAAGCTCGAAGAGCGCTTGCCCGGCACGACCGCGCTGTACGTGGAAGGGTGCGGCGGGGACCAGAATCCGCTGCCGCGGCGGACCATCGAACTGGCCCAACAATATGGCGATGAACTCGCCACGGCGGTCGAGAAGGTCTTGAATGCCACGGTCAGCGAGGTGCGCGGTCCGCTGCGCGCCGCGTACAAGGAGATTCCGCTTGCGCTAAGCGCGCCGCCTACGCGTGAACAACTCGAGCAGCAACTGCAGAGCCAGGACGTGTATGTTCAGCGTCGTGCAAAGCGCCTGCTGGCAACCCTGGATGAGAAAGGTGCGCTGGACACCACCTACCCATATCCAGTCCAGGTGTGGCAGTTCGCGGACTCCCTTCAGATGACCGTTCTCGGGGGCGAGGCCACCGTGGACTACTCGCTGCGACTGAAATACGAGCTGGGACGCGACCGCCAGTTTGTTATCGCGTATGCTAACGACGTATGCGCGTATATTCCCTCGCTCCGGGTATTGCGCGAAGGAGGGTATGAGGGTGAATCCTCCATGGTCTATTACGGATTCTACGGACCCTGGGCGCCCTCGGTGGAAGAGGATATCGTGGCGGCGGTTCATGAATTGAGTAAGGGCCGGGAGGTCGCGTCCGCAAAGTAATGCGGCCGCAAGACCGGGAGTAACGATATGACGACGCGCATTTCGCGTAGGCTGTGGTTGATTTTGGCAGTAGCGTGCGGCCTGACGGTCCTGTGCGGACCCATGGCACGCGCGGCGGAGGAAGTGGCAGTGGAATTCAAAGCTGGCGCCGCGACAAGCAATATCTCCCCGTGGATGGGGCTTTCCATCGCGGGACACATGAACGACCGGGTCGTCCGGCACGTGCACGACGAGCTGCACGCGCGCTGCCTCGTCCTGGATGATGGCCAGACCCGGCTCGCATTCGTGCTCGTGGACAGTTGCATGGTCCCGCGCGAGATATTCGACGCCGCCAAGAGGATGGCCGAAGAGGCGACAGGGATTCCGGCCGCGCACATGCTCATGGCCGCGACGCACACCCACGAGGGACCCTGCTCGACTCCCGTGTTTCAAACCGACCCCAACCCCGATTATCAGCGCTTCCTGACGGTGCGCATCGCCGACGCCGTGCAACGCGCCGTCAACAACCTGGTGCCCGCGCGGATTGGCTGGGGATCTGGACAAGTCCCGGATGAGGTTTTCAACCGCCGCTGGAAGATGAAGCCCGGCACGATCGGCCCGGACCCCTTCGGGAACGACGACGAACTGGTGAAGATGAATCCCCCGCGCGCCAGCGCGGATCTGATCGAACCCGCCGGCCCAACCGACCCCCAGGTTTCCTTCCTCGCCGTGGAGACGAAAGCGGGCGAGCCGCTGGCCCTCCTGGCCAACTACTCGCTCCACTACATTGGCGGCGAAGAAGCGGGCCACGCATCCGCGGACTACTTTGGAGTATTCGCGGAGCGCATCCAGGAACTGCTCGGCGCCGGGCAGCAGGCCCCGCCCTTCGTGGGCATCATGTCAAACGGGACCAGCGGCAACATCAACAACATCAATTTCCGCGTCGAGGGAGATCCCCGCGAACCGTACGAACAGATGCGCCGTGTCGCGAACAAGGTCGCGGGCGAAGTCTTCCGCGCCTATCAGGACGTGCGCTTCCAGGACTGGGTTTCTCTGGCGGCCGCGCAGGAGGAAATCGTGCTCGGCGTCCGGAAACCTGACGAAGCGGAGCTGGTGCGGGCCAAAGACATCATTGCGAAAGCCGAAGGCCCCGAGATGAAGAGCATGCCCGAGATCTATGCGCGGGAGAGCGTACTCATCGCCGAGTATCCGGACACGGTACCCCTGATCGTGCAGACCGTTCGCGTGGGCGATGTCGGCATCGCAGCCATCCCGTGCGAGGTCTTTGTCGAAATCGGCTTGCTGCTGAAGGAGAAGTCGCCGATCAAGCCCGCGTTCACGATCGAACTCGCCAACGGCTATAACGGATACCTCCCGACAACGGAGCAGCACGCCCTGGGCGGCTACGAGACGTGGCGAGCCCGTTCGAGCTACCTCGAAGTGGAGGCGGACCGAATGATTGCGGAGACGGTCTTGCGATTGTTCGACAAGGTCGCCAATCAAACCGCGCAAGGCGGGTGAGGTTAGTGCCGCGGCAGAGCCGCCTCTCACACCTAGCTCCGCCGAAGGCTACGCCAAGGTGGGCTTGGCATCTTCACAGGAGACTTCAGAGCATTTCTCTCGCCAAGACGCAGTGACGCCGAGCAAGAGAAAAACGGTGCTGTAGCCCCGGCAGGGGAACACAGCGGACTATGTGCGGCCGTCAAAGTCCATCTCTTGAACGAAGCGCTGGGCTGCCACGCTCAGCGAGCGAGGCAGTACCAGAATGAGTTCTCTGCGTTTCTCCGCGCTCTCTGCGTCTCTGCGTTCGTAAGAATCAAAGGCTGGGGGCATCCCATGCTATGCGATGCCCCCAGCCTCAATGCTTCACTGACTACTTCAACTCTTTCACATATACATCGCGAAACTGGACAAGGCTCGACGCGCTGTCCCAGGTGTCCGTTTCGGCATTGTAGCCGCCGTGGAGCTGCAATGCGATGGGACCCTTCGCCGGGACGTCCGGCAACTGGGCGTTGTCGATGACCTTCTCGCCGTTCAGTTCGACGGTGAGACGGTCGCCCTTCATCGTAATGAGAAACGCGTTCCACTCACCAACCGGCTTGTCCGCATTCTTCTTGGGCGTCACACCGGCGCGCACCGCGGCCGGCTGCTTATCATCCGTGCGATAGCCGTACACCTCGCCCGAACCGATTGGCCAGCACCAGATGTTCACCTGGGCCTTGGGCGTGCCGCGCAAGTAAATGCCGGAATCCGCATTGGGCCGGTTCTCGGTGATGGCCTTTCCGTCGGGTCCTAGCTTGTCCGACCCGTCCGGCAAGACGATCGGCATCGGGTACTCGCCCTTCGTTTCCTTGATGCGCCACTCCACATAGAGCTGGATGTCGCCAAATTCCTTCTCGTGCCACAGACTGTTGTCGCCATCGAGCTTGGCTTTAGGGACGCAGTCGATGACACCATCCACAACGCTCCAAAGTCCCTCGTTGCCGGAGGGTACCTTCCACCCCGCCAAGTCTTTCCCGTTGAACAAGGAAACCCAACCCTCACCCTGAGGGGCGGCGGCCGTGGCAGCACCCGCTAGCACGAGGAGTGCCCCCAGGCCAAAAACAAAACGTTTTCCAAATGCGCTTCTCATCGTGGTCTTCTCCTTACTTCCCGGCCTGACCGGGATTGTTATCTCGTATCCAGAGCGCCGCCCGATACCGCAGCACGAGCGTCACAGTCATGAATTATGGCGAAAGACTTCTCCAGGGGTCAACGCGGTTGCACGCCGCGTCTAGCGTGAAGTCTCAATTGGCACGGAGTCTGGTCCCGGCCTTCTGGTAGGCGGGCGTCATCCAGCATTCCACTCTCTCACTGGAAGCACACCTCTCGCAAAGCCGCCAAGGCGCAGAGAAGATAGGGAGCAGAATCTGAATACATCCACTTTCATTCTTGAGAGCACCCGACTCGCCGGCCGCTCAACCGCGCCAAGTGATCTAAAGTCGCGCGTCTTCACCCACTTCTCCGCCTTGGGCGATTTCAGCCCGCAAGGGCGAAAGATAATAGCCCAGCGATTTATCGCTGGGTAGTGCGGACAATCAGAAGACGAGTCCCGTCAGGGACGACAGAGCAGGCGAGCATCCTCGCAATACGGTGTAACCGGATCTCTTTCGCCGGGGCTGGTGATGTGTGGGTTCCCGCAGACCCAGCGATAAATCGCTGGGCTACAGTCTGTCGTCCCTATCGGGACTCTTCACCGGGCCCAGACCGTAACCAAGAACTCGCTACTCTCAAGTTTCATTCTCCAGTACCCTGTGTTCCTTTGCGCCTCCGCGTCGTGGCGAGAGGAATTCCTTCTTCTGCATCTCCTTCCCCCGTGTTCCCTGTGCCCCCGTGGTCAGATCGGAACGGGCCGTACCTGGACTCCAGGCTTTAACGCGCCTCTCCCGTCCGTCTAATATGGCGGTGAAGCGAACGAATTCATGGTGCCCGTCCGTCCCCGCGGCGGCAGGGGGGAGTGTTTACGCATGCGTTTTCCTGCGTGTCTTGCATTTGTCCTCGCGTCTACATTCTTCGCATACGCACAGGCTCCTGTGGAGTTTGACCGCATGGTCATCCGCACAGGGGAAACCGCCACCCCTGTTGAAACCAAGGTAGCTGAACTGCTCCGCACGCGGATTCTGGAGCAGAGTGGCGTGTCCATCCGAATCGAATCCGGCCCACCTCAAGCCGGCGAGAATGCATCAGAACTGACCGTGCTTCTCGGAATGCCCGAGCATCACAAGGCGATAGCAGATTGGTTCGTCGCGGGGCGCGTTAAACCACTCACGCAATTGGATCCCGGCCTCGAAGGGTTCTTGCTCCACTTCGATGCGGGCGCAAATCCATCCTTGATGGTCGCTGCCGGCATCGAAGAGCGTAGCACGCTGTATGCCGTCGGGGAAATCCTGCGCCAACTCGTCCTGGCCGAGCACAGCGTCCTTCTTCCGCCGCGTCTTGACATCCGCACGGCCCCCGCCTTCGAGATCCGCGGGACGCAGTACGGCCAGAGCGGCATCATCAAGGAAAAGGGAAGAGCCCGTGACTGGACCGACGAGGAAACGCAGCGCGACATCCTGGACTCCGCGCTGGCGGGAGCGAACGTCCTGTCCACGGAGCCGGGTCCCATGTTCGATTTCATAAAGTCCTACGGGCTCATGACGGAAGACGGCTACGGCGCCAACACGGGCGACGGCCCTCCCGAGTGGGAAGCCAAGGAATCCATCGGCCGTGAAGGGTACATCTGCCTGTCGGTGCCGGAAGCGGTCCAGGCGCAATTGGATCTCTGCGATGCGTATTGGAAGAAGGCGCCTACCTTCGACCTGGTGAAATTCTTCGGCGGCGACGGCGGCGGCTGCGAGTGTGACCGCTGCAACCCCTACGGACTGACCTTCATCAAGGTCGTCGAGCAGATGGCCAATATCGTTCACAAGTACCATCCCACGACGCGCATTTCCTTCACCAATCAGAAGTTCGACGACGAAGATGACCAGGCCATCTTCAAATACTTGCAGGAGAAGCCCCGCGAATGGCTGTGGGCGTGGAACTATGGCCCGGGTTCCGACGCCATGAGCTGGCAGCCAGGACATCGCCAAACGCACCGGATGGACCTCTTTCTCCATCCGGGGTATGGTCCTTTCGACCGCTACAACCAGGAGATTATTCACCAACTGCCTCCACAGCAAACGCTCATTCATTACAATGAGATTACCCATTGGCGTTACGCGCAGCATGCTTACGTCCAAATGTACCCGCGCGCCGACCGAAATGGAGACCAGCCGCCCCCTTGGAATCACTTCATCTATGAACGCCGCCCGGATCAGGCCCTGACGATGGTCTACGATCGCCTCACCTTCTACGCGTGGCCCCGCTTCTATCACTGGCTCTTTGGCGAGGTAAACCGCTATGGCGACGGCGATATCACCCACTCCAGCGGAACGCATGACCATTTCAATCAGTGGATGTGGCAGCGTCTGCTCTGGAAGCCCCAAATGAGCGTGGAAGATGTGGTGGATGAATACTGCCGCACGTGGTTCGGCCCCGAAGCTGCGCCCGATATGGCCAAGGCCATCTTCATCATGGAAGAGTACCTGGAGGAAGATCCGGAAACGCCCATCACACAGAAGGCGAGCATCGACGAGTACTACGAATGCGTAAAGCGCGCGGGCGAGCTCATGCCGGCAACCTACATGGACGGCAACTGGCTGTGGCGCGAGTACATGCAGAAGGGCGCCATCGACCGCTACGTCAAGCTAAACGTGATCCAACAAACTGAGCTGCATGCGCGTGTGGAAAAGCGTGTGGCCCGTATCCTCGAGCGCGACAACCCCGACAAGGCGATTGCCGCCATCCTACCGTGGTTCGATGCGCTGAATGAGACCCCCGAAATGACTGCCTTGCGCGAGGAAGCCGGCCGGCTCGGTGAGGAAAGCAACGATCTGTATGGCGTCCGCAGCGAAGGCTACTACAACCTCGAGCACGACTACATCGGTCTGGGATGGCTGAAGCGTCAGCTTGAGCGCGCCCTCGCCGCCCAACCGGACGAGAAGCGCGAACTGCTGCGCATGATTGTCGCTTACGAAGACCCGGGCGAAGGCGGCTTCTACGACAACTGCGGCACCTTTAACCCGGCGCCGAACGTCGTGGCCGGATATCCTTACGATCACGGCCAGCCTTACGTCCAGGGCATGTTGTCGGAAGGTAATCGCCCAAGCCAGCGCTCGATGCATTTCACGCAGAATGAGGCGCAAGGCGTTACCTTCCACTACCGGGGTCTCGATCCGAACGCGTCGTACCGCATACGGTTCACTCTGGTGCGTCCCTGGTTCCAGGACCGCTACGCTTTCCGCATGAACCAGAAATCCGAGACCATCTACGCCGATGATGCCGTGCTGGTTCACGATATCGTGCTGCCCAAAACCATGAGCGACTTCTTCGTGTACGACGTCCCTGAGGAAACGACCGCCGACGGCGAGTTAATCGTTCGCTTCGAAAAAGCCGCGGATGTCGCAACCGGCGACCGCGTCGCGGTCGAGCAGTGGCGCAACTCGGGCGGTTGGGGCACACTCGTGTCGGAAGCGTGGCTCATGAAGAAACCGTAGGCGTTTCGCAGAGCGGATCGCCCAATTCGCGGTGGAGGGTACGGTTATGTCGCGTGTGCTGCCGTGGTTCGCCGTATGCTTGGGCGTGATGACTACCGCCGCGGGAGAGCCTGTTCCTGCTTCCCCTATCTCCTTTGGCCTCAATGGAGTCTGGCGCTTCTTCCCCGCGTTCGAAGAGATCGAAGGGAACCACGAATTCCTTGGGGAAGGCCTCGGCACGCCCTCGTCGCAGGGACTAAACGATGAGAAGCACTACGGCTGGACTCTTCCTGGCTTTGACGATTCGCTGTGGTGGAACATCGAAGTCCCCGGCAGTTGGAACACGCAGTTCGAGGATCTGTGGAGCTACGAAGGTCAGGGCTGGTACCGCCGTCAAGTTTTCATCCCGCAGGAATGGGCGGACCGGCACATCGAGTTCGTCTCGGATGGCGCCAACTACAGGACCGTGCTCTATGTGAACGGCACGAAAGCCGGCATGCACGAAGGCGGCTACACGCAGTTCAGCTTCCCCATCCACGATCTACTTCGCTTCGGCCAGGAGAACACGATCGCCGTTTCCGTGGACAACAAGTCCCTGCTCGAACGCGTTCCCATGGAACGCCACGATTGGTGGCACCATGGCGGCTTGTATCGCCCTGTGCAATTGCATGTGAAGGACCGCACGCACATAAAGAAGGTGGCTGTCACGACGGACGCCCTGATCGAACCCGCGGTAGTAAAGGTCCGCGTCGAGACCGCCCAATTCTCCCAGACCGCGAATGCACTGTATGTAGTCGCGCGCTTGACGGATGCGGGTCACAGCGAGATCGTCTCCATGCGAGCCGACTTGCCAGGGCAGTCACCGGTGGCGGACATCGCGTTGCCGGTCCTGAACGCCAACCTGTGGTCGCCGGACCATCCCTACCTCTACAGTCTGACACTCGAGTTGAAAGAAGCGGCGGGAGGACGCTGCCGCGACACATGGCACGCGCCGGTAGGCATCCGCACAATCTCGGTAAGCCCCACGCAAATCCTGCTCAACGGAAAACCAATCCTCGTCAAAGGTGTCAACCGCTACGAGAACTATCCTGATTCCGGAATGACCACCGTGGGCGCGGGCCTGGAGCGCGACCTGACGCTGATCAAGGGCCTGGGCGCCAACGCGCTCCGTTGTCACTATCCCTATTCACAAGACACCTACGCCGCGCTGGACCGCTGGGGATTTCTCGCCGTGTGCGAGGTGCCCTTGTATCAGTGGGGCCGGCTGGGCCACTCCGAGAAGAACCTCGCGGCCGCACGCGCCCAACTCGAAGAGATGATCCGCACGCTCGGCAACCACCCCAGCATCGTGTTCTGGAGCGTTAGCAATGAGAACCGCATCCAGCCGCGTGAGAAGGGCGAGGAATACGCGCGCATCTCGGAGATGGTCGCGCAAGGCAACGTCGAACTCGTGGAACGCGCGCGCGGCCTGGACCCTACGCGCCTCGTCATCGAGCCTAGCAACGAATGGCCAAAGGATCGGGTGCTGGACACGACCCACGTGAACTCCGTGAACGTGTACTTCGGCGTGAATCCCCCCGAAATCCGTGGGCTCGCCGCCGCACCCGAGGAGATTCAGTCGCGTTTGGGAGAACTGCGCGCAGCCCACCCCGGTAAGCCGATACTCGTCACCGAGTTCGGGTCCTGGGCCTTGCGCGGCCTCATGACCTCCTACTACCCGGGCGAGCCCTATCAGGCGGCACTGCTCAAGGCGGAGTGGGAGACCTTCGTGAAGGAGCCGGACTTCGCGGGCGGGTTCATCTGGTGCTTCGCCGACTCTGACGTGCACCGCAAGTATACGAGCATCTACGAAATGCGCTGCGCCTACGGCCTCTTCGATCTACACCGCCGGCCCAAGGCGAGCGTACAGACTGTGACGACGATGTGGTCGCCTGATGACGCCGCTCCCTGAGGGCATTCAGAACCGGATATCACTAAGGAGAGGAGTCGCGCATGGGGTGCCGAGTTGCAGCAGGAATCACCGCGTTGTTGTCGATGCTCTTTGTTCAGAGCGCAAAGGCGCAGGATTCATTCGTCCCGCTCGTGCGCGACGGGAAACCCACCGTCTATCTTCACCTCGACAAGGCTCCCGACGCGCGCAATCGCGAGTGCACGCAAGATTTGGTGAACATCCTGGAGAAGATCTCTGGGGCCGTCATTCCGTCGGAACCATCAGATGGATTGCTCCCCCTTTACGTGGGAGAGGCTGGCGAGTTCGACACCCTGGCCCACGAGGGGCCCGCCATGGCCGAGGAAGAGTTCCACATCAATGTCACGCCCGGGGCCATCTATCTTCTGGGTGGTTCCTCGCTGGGCACCCAGCACGCCGTGTACACGGTACTACGCGACCTCGGCTGCCGCTGGGTGATGCCCGGCGAAATCGGCGCGTGTCTGCCGCAGGCTTCCACTCTTGTGCTCCCTGTGCAGGATCGGATCGAAAAACCTGACTTCCGCTACCGCGACATCTGGTACGCCTACGGCTGTTCGCCCGAAGCCGGACGCCGTCACGCGGAATGGCTGCGCAGAAACCGCATGTACCGCCCTCCGATCATGCACGGCCACAATCTCACGAACACACTTGAAGTGCTCGCCCCGTTTGAGGAAAGACCCGAACTGTATTCCCTGGTCGAGGGCAAACGCCAGAAGGAGCAGATCTGTACCGCCAATCCCGAAACCGTCGCCCTCGTAACAAAAGCCATCGCCCAATACCTGGACCAGAATCCCCAAATGCAGGCCTATTCACTATGCCCTGACGACAACACCTCCTTCTGCGAGTGCGACGCGTGCACGGCGCTGGACTCGGGTCACATGGATAGTGGCGGGCTCCCGAGCATCGCCGATCGCTATCAGGTCTTCTTGAATCAAGTCGCCGAAGGACTCAAGGCCACGCACCCGAACGTCCTCCTGACGACGTATTCGTACCACGACAATCACACCGATCCCCCGATCAAGACGCCTGTAAACCCCAACACCTGCATCTTCGCCACGTCGAGCGTGTACTGCTCGGCACACGGCATCGGCGACGAATCCTGCGCCTCGCGGCAGGCCTTCAAGAAACTGTTGGCCTCGTGGACCGCCCTGACGCCCCACGTATTCATTTACGAATACGACCCCGTGCCGTATAGCGGCGGTCTGCCCTGGCCAATGTGGGAGTCGCACGCCCGCGAAATGAAGGTCTACAAGGACATTGGCGTGAAGGGCGTATCCTTCGAGGGCCAAGACTCCTGGGCCGCGTACTTTCCCAACTACTACATCGCCGCCCAGTTCATGTGGGATACGTCGCAGGACGGCGAGGCCTTGTTCAACGATCTCATGCAATGCTTCTTCAAGGAAGCGGCGCCCGATATGACCGGCTTCTATACGGTTCTGGCCTCCGCTTTCCACGATGTAACGGGCAAGGTCGAATGGGGTCTCACGGCGTATCCCAAGTACTTTCCGGCGGACTTGGTGGAATCGTGCCGGGCCGCCCTGGTGCGCGCGGAAGAACGCGCCACTACTCCGGTCGTCAAGCAGCGTCTGGAAATGGTGCGTCTGTCCTTCGAGCAGATGGATGCCTATCTCGCCTTGCGCCGCGCGGACGACTCCGTTACCTACGAGTCGTATCAGTCTAATGTTGCCCGGCTGATGGGCTCCATTGATCGCATGGCTGCCATCAACGAAGACTATCTTCTGACCAACATTGCAAAAGAGAAGACCGGCGCGGGGCTAAGCGAACGCTTCGCCAAGGAGCAGGGATTCATCACGCAGTGGCAATTGTGCGGCCCTTTTGACAATGCGGGAACCGACGGGCACGACCGCACATACCCACCGGAAGCGGCAGTCGATCTCGCTGCCACCTATACAGGCAAGGATGACCGGACCGCCGCGTGGCGTCCCAGCCACTCCCCCGAGTGGCGCGGTTACGTGGACCTCCTGGAGGAATACGACTCGACCGAGTGGGTCTGCGCCTACGCGGCCTGCTGGGTCACCTTGGATAACGGCCCCAAAGATGTCGTGCTCCGCGTGGGCAGCAACGACTCCGTCAAGGTGTTTCTCAATGGCAGCGAGGTGTGGAACAACAAGGCCAGCCGCGTTGCCGGGGTGGACGACGACCTGATTCCCGTCTCCCTCCCGGCGGGTACGTCCTGCATCCTGCTCAAGATCGGTCAAACCCGTGCGGGATGGGGTTTCTTCTTCCGCATCACGGAACCGAATTCCGAAAGCGTGCCGGAGAGACTCCGTGTGGAGCGGACGCCACCCACATCGCCGCGGTAATCTCAGACGCGTGAACCTCAAGCCCAAAATGGAGTACAATAGCCTTGGCCGATAAGACGCCGCCTCGTTAGTGAGACTTCTCCCCGAGAGCCGTTGAACGGGGAGAACGGCGTCATAGGGACACTCTGGACTCGCGAAACGTTTGCGCCGTCTGGCCGACGGCGCTTGGCCATTCAACCCATGAGGGCGCCGTATGCTCGTTGGCATCATCGCGGACCTGCACGCCAACTTGGAGGCGACGCAGGCGGTTCTGCGGGAAATCGACCGCATCCGGCCGGAACGCGTGGTCTGCCTGGGCGACATCACCGGCTACTACGCCAACCCGAACGAGGTGGTGGCCATGGTTCGCGAGCGCGGCATCCCTACCGTCATGGGCAATCACGACGCCTCCGTGTGCGGGCTCGAAGAACCTTGGTTCTTCAATGAGGCCGCGCAAGCCGCTGTCCGCTGGCAATCCGACACGCTCTACGAGGAACACCGGGCCTGGCTGTCCACCGCCCCCACCGAAATCCGCATCGACAATGACACCATCGCGGTGCATGGCGCGCCCGGGAATCGCGACGACTACATTCTCGACTGGCTCGACGCCATGCGCCACGTGGAGAGCCTGATCCGGGCCAACGCGCATGTGTGTTTCTTCGGCCACAGCCACCGCGTCTCGCTCTTTTCCGAACGCGGGACGGGGCCCCAGACCGTCCAACCCAATTGTTACACGCTGGCCCAGGACAATCGCTATTTCATCAATCCCGGAAGTGTCGGACAGCCGCGCGATCATGACCCGCGGGCGGCGTTCGGCTTGTACGAATCGGAAAAGCGGGTCTTCGAATTCTGCCGCGTCGAATACGACATTGAAACCGCTGCGCGCAAGGCCATCGAAGCGGGTTTGCCCCGCGCACTCGCGATGCGCCTTTCGCGGGGAAAATAGAATGTGTGCCGAATGGACCCCTGCGCATCATCAGGTAAATCTGCTATCATAATGCAGTGGGGAGCGTAACATGGCGCGAAACCTTGTCAATGTGCTCATGGTGGACGACGATGAAGACGAGTACATCGTCGTCGAAAAGTACCTGAAGCGAGCCACGACAAACGCATACACCGTCAAGTGGGTGGACTCATTCGATCGCGCCCTCGAAGTTCTCGAAGAAGCGCGCTTTCACGTCTGCCTCCTGGATTACCAACTCGGCGCGCACACCGGCATCGAACTCCTGCGGGAGATCCGCAAGCGCGGCCATAACGTCCCGGTCATCCTGCTCACCGGCCACGGCAATGTGGCCATCGACGTCGAAGCCATGGAACAGGGCGCTTTCGATTACGTCGAGAAGACCGAGCTGACCCCCAATCTTCTCGAACGCTCCATCCGCTACGCCATGGAGAATTTCCGCGTGCGCGAGGCCTTGCGCGAATCCAACGAAGAGTTGGAGCGGCGCGTGGAAGAGCGAACCGCCGAGCTGCGCCGCAGCAACGTCGAACTGGAACAGTTTGCCGCCAATGTCGCGCGGGACCTGCAAGAGCCCCTCGCCGTCTTGGGGCGCTATATGGCCACCTTCGAGAAACGCGCCACGCAACAGCCCGCGCCCGATACGGCGCTCAATCTTTCCAGCTCATTCGAGACCGTCTTCCTGGCCATCCGGAACATGGAGCTTCTGGTGCGCATCGTGCTCGACTACTCGCGAACCAGCGGCCAACGCGCTCCATTCGAAGCCATCGATACCGCAAGCGTCGTCGCGCAGGTGCGGGACGACCTGGACAGCCAACTCATGAAGGCCGGCGCTCGCCTCGAAATAGGCGCGCTACCCACCGTGAACGGCGATGCCCGCTTGCTCCGCGGCCTCTTCGAGAATCTCATCGACAACTCGCTCAAGTACCACTCTGACGCCCCGATCGAGATCGGCGTGTCCGCTTCACGCCGCGGTGATACCTGGGTGTTCACCATCGAAGACAACGGGATCGGCGTATCGGAGGAGGATTCCGACGAGGTCTTCCTCATGTTCGCGCGCGGAAGCAGGACCCAGGACATCCCCGGCGTGGGCATCGGGTTGGCCCTGTGCCGCAAGATTGTGGAATACCATGCGGGGCGTATCTGGATTGACTCGGGGGACGAAGGCGGCACGCGAATTGCCTTCACACTGCCGGCGGAGTAATGGCCCTCAGGAAAAGCGGCCCGGTAGAATGACCAGATTGAACCAGTAGTGTTCCAGGTCGCGAATCGCCTGCACGAACCCATCCATCCGGTTCGGCTTCGCCATGTACGAATTCACACCCAGTTCATAACTGCGGATGACATCTTCCTCTTGCGATGAAGTCGTGAGGATCACGACCGGAATCCGCCGCAGCGCGGGATCTTCCTTGATGCGTTCGAGCACTGCCCTCCCGTCCAGTTTGGGCATGTTCAGGTCAAGCAGGATCAGCGAAGGCCGCGGCGCCGACGACGGGCTCTCGAACGGACCGCGCCGGTACAAATAGTCCAGCGCCTCTTCCCCGTCGTTCACAATGCGCAGCTCGTTGCGCAGCCGGCTCGCGCGAAACGCGCGCTTCGTCAATTCCTGGTCGTCCGGGTCATCTTCGACCAGAAGGATTACGGAGTTCTTTCCTGCAATGGCGTTCATGGAGACTGCTCCGCTTCACGTTGAGGCAGTGAGAATTTGAAATGCGCCCCTTTCCCGGGTTCAGACTCTACCCAGATCACTCCCCCATGCCGCTCCACTATCTTACGGCAGATCGCCAGTCCAATGCCAGTCCCTTCATACGACCCCCTGCCATGGAGCCGCTTGAACGGAGCGAATATCTGCTCCGAGTATTCCTGCTTGATCCCGATCCCGTTGTCCTGGACCCCCAGGACCCACCCGTCGTCTCCTTCCTCCGCGGTCAATCTGACCTGCGGCGCGTCCGGACCATGGAACTTCAATGCGTTTCCAATCAGGTTCTGGAACAACTGTGTCAAGAGTGTCCGGTCTCCCAAAACCGTGGGCAGCTTCTCTTTAGCGAACTCGGCCTTTTCCTCCCCCATCCGGATTTCGAGCGCATCCAGCGCCAGATCGACACACTCGTTGAGATCGACCAGTTCCCATTCCATGGCCTGCCTCCCGGACCGGGACAACGCCAACAGGTCCCGGACCAGCCGCTGCATGCGTTGGGCCGCCGATGCGATAATGTCGAGGTCCCTCCGGATTTCCGCTGCGTCGCCTGCCTTCATGTCGTGTTGCAGCGCGTCCGTGAACGACACCAGCTTCCGTAGCGGCTCCTGCAGGTCGTGGCTTGCGATGTAGGTAAACTCGTCCAGCTCCTGGTTGCGCATCCGCAAGTCCGCGTTGGCCTGCTCCAACAGGCGCGCGTGGGTCTCCAGCGCTTCGGCCATCTGCTTGCGCCCCGTGATGTCGCGGCTCATGCCCACGAGGCCTACCGGAACCCCATCCGCGTCACACAAGGGAACCTTCGTCGTGAGCAGCCAACGCCGTTCCCCTTCTTCCGTGATGACGGACTCTTCCCGGTTCACAAGCGGATGTCCCGATCGGATGATCTCTTGCTCATCCTCGTAGTACTGGCTCGCCAATTCCCGTGGAAACATGTCGTAGTCGCTCTTTCCCGCCACGTCCTCGGGGCTCTTGGCGCGAAGCAGACGCAGGTGGGCGCTGTTGTTCAGGATGAAGCGGCTCTCCGCGTCTTTTGCGTAGATGTAATCGGGCAGGTTGTCGATAAGAGTCCGCAGCAGGTTTCGCTCCTGCGCCAGTGCCTCCTCGGCCCGTTTATGCTGGAGCGCATTGGTGAACACCTGCCCCACGATGCTCAACAGATGGACCTCGTCCTGGCTCCAGTGACGTCCTTCCTCCGCGGAACTCAGACCCATGAATCCAATCGGGACTCCCTTGTAGGTGAGCGGCACGTCAACGAGCGAGCCGACTCCCTGGGCCGCCAGGATGCGGCGCTCCACCTGGGCTTCCTCGGGAAGCTCCGTTAACGAGGAAAGCGCCACCACTTCCGCCCGGTGCAGCCGGGACATCCACCACGTCATCGTCTGCGCGTCGATATCGTGCAATTGCTCCGGCAACGGAGCGACGCGCCCCGACGACCAGGAGTGGGTCACCGACATGCGATCGCCGCGCTCCGAGAATTGAAACAGATAGGACGCGTCCGCTTGCGCGAAGATGCCGATGCGCTCCAAGGACTCCTCGATAGCGTCGTCGAACTCGTCCAGACCCGCACCGGCGAAGCGGGAAGCCACTTCGGAAACCAGTTTCGCAAATGCGCTGCGGTACTGCGAGGCCCGTTGGGCGATGCGGAGTTCCGTCACATTCCGGAGAAGGACCAGCCATTCCGCACCATCTGGTCCCGGCGAGCGCTTGACGCGAACTTCAAAATGCCTGAGACCGGCGGGGGTCCTCAGGCTGACGTATCCCGCCATGCCCTCATGATCCTCCGCCTGGAGCCTCCGGATTTCCGCCAGCAACTCGGAAGGAATCTTGATATCCTGCTTGACTGTCTGCAAGGGCGCGGCGGTCACCACGGCCACGCCCGCCGCATTGATGTATGTCACGCATCCATCGTCGCGAAGGCATACCACCGGATCGCCTTGGCCGTCCACCAATTCGCGGAATATGTCCATGGGTCCGTTCACCCTCCAAGTCCAAGGAGCGCCGCTCCCCGCCCGCCATTGTACAGGAAATCTGCCTAGGAGCCTCTCAAAAAACCGTGTGTAGCGCAGGCGACTCGCCTGCAATTCAGAAGGGTTTGCAGGCGAGACGCCCGCGCTACAAGTGGTTCAGTCAGAGCCTCTGAAGACTGGAGCTTGAGAGTACCGAATTCACCGGCCTCATAACCGCGCCAAGCAACCGGATAGCGCGCGTCTTCACCCACGTCTCCACCTTGTGTGATTTCAGCCCGTAAGGGCGGAAGATAATAGCCCAGCGATTTATCGCTGGGTAACACGACACCCACAAGACGAGTCCCGTCAGGGACGAAAGAGCAGACGGGTATCCTCGCAAGACCGCGTTCAAGGAAGGGCTGGAGGTATTGAATGAGAAGCATGGCGTGACCCATACGTGGAACGGGACTAAGGAGGATGTCTTTCGCCCCTGCCGGGGCTGGGGAAGTGTGGGGGGTCCCGCAAACCCAGCGATGAATCGCTGGGCTATTATCTATCGTCCCTGTCGGGACTCTTCGCCGAACCCTGTCCGTATCCGAGAACTCGGCACTCTCATGACCGGAGCTTTCTGCGAGAAACGCGCTTTGTGTTACTGTGATGGCCATCGTCATGGGGGGGGGAATCGTGCTGCCCAAACCGGCACTGTGAGGGATTCATGATCGAGACGCCTGCACCTCGAGCCGCGCTGTATGTATTAGCTACCGTACTGTCCGTAACTGCCGCTGCCGTCTCCGAACCGTTCTCGGAAGCCATCCTCAACGAGGGGAATGCGCCTTCGGTAACTCTCACGTCGGGAAACACCGTTTGTCTTGAGGCACTCGTGGAAGGCAAGTGGATTCTGCAGTTCCGCTCGGGCGACGGGCGTATTCCCATGCCCAATGAGCTGTGGAGCGACCCCGCCTTCCTCCTGACAGTCGACGGAGCCCCGATCAACGAAAGCCTCTCCTGGGCTGGCGCGGAACAGTCGGAAACTCCCGGCGGTCGTCACATGCTTGTCCGGCTGAGACACGAAGCCGCGGGCATCGATATCAATGTTCACACCGCCCTGGACAGCACACCCGTCATGTCACGCTGGCTGGAAGTGACGAACCGGAGCCAGCAGCCCCGCGCGCTGAACTGGGTGTCTCCCTGGGCCGGGCGGCTCTCGCGCGGCTCGGATTTCCGCCTGGGCCGCTTCAGCAAGGACGGGCATTCCTTCGAGGGCTGGTATAAGTGGGAACCGTTGCCCATGTGGACCTCCACATACACCAGCCTCAAAGGGCAAGGACATGACGCCCCCTTCTTCCTCCTGCGAAACGACGGGACCGGCGAGCACTTCATCGCCAACCTGGAATGGACCGCCAACTGGAAGATGGAGTTCTCGCGCGACCTCAAGGGCATCGTCACCTTCCAGTTCGGACCTCTGGCTGAAGCGCCACTCCGCATCATCGCGCCCGGCGAAACGATCACGTCACCGGCAATCCATCTGGGCCATGTCAGCGCGGACCTGGACACGGCCGTGCAGGGCATGCACGAACACATCCGCCGTTCCGTCCTGCCGCCCCGGTCCAAGGAGACATTCGGCCTCGTCCAGTACGTCCTGCCCGCGGACTTGGGCTTCCATACGCCCTTTGATGAGGCAAGCGCGCGCAAGTGCGTGGAAGTTGCCGCGGCCATTGGAACGGAGTTGTTCATCCTCGACGCTTACTGGTGGGACGTCACCTGCGATTGGTACCCATCCGCCACCCGCTTTCCGAACGGCCTCGAACCGCTGATTGAATACGTGCGCTCCAAGGGTATGCGCTTCGGCCTCTACATGGAGCCGGAGGGCGGACGCGGCAACGTCCGCGAAAGCCGCGTCGCCGCGGAGCATCCCGAATGGCTCGCCCCTAAGGACACGATCAACCTCGCCATCCCCGAAGCCCGCGCCTGGGTCGAGTCGGAGATCGTCCGGTGCATCGAGCAATACGATTTGGACCTCTTTCGCGTCGACTACAACGCGGAAGAAACCGGAGGCGGCCTGACCTCCGTGCAACTGGGACTGCCCGAGAACAACTACTGGCGCTATTACGAAGCGTGTTACGCCATGTACGGGCGCATCCGGCAACGCTTTCCCAAGCTCGTGTTGCAGCAGTGCGCGGGCGGCGGCGCGCGCAACGACCTCGGCATGATGCGGTACTTTCACGAGAACTACCTCACCGACGGCCTGTCGATCCCCAAGGAACACCTGAGCTACGCCGGGCAGACACTCGCCTTCCCTCCCGAGCAATTCACCGTGCTGCACGGCGCCACCGGTCATATCAGTCCCGGGTATCCCGAAAACTTCGACACCATCCTGCGCACCAGTTATACCCTCGGCACGCCCCAGATCTTCTCCGGAGTCGTCGCCCCAAGCCTGGTTGACCTCACGCCTGTGAGGCGCGACCGCTACCTGCGCTACGCGGCCATCTACAAGGATTTCATACGTCCGCTGCTGGCCATCTGCCGCATGTATCACCACGCTCCCGTATCGGACACGGGTGGTGTGGAGGACGGCTCCTGGTTCGCGGTCGAATTCGCGGGCGCGGACCGCACGAAAGGCTGGGCCACCATTGTGCGCACCGGTTCAGCGGGCCCGGGCACGTACGTCTTTCGCCCGAGAGGCCTCGACCTGAAGCGCCGCTACACGGTGCGAATCGACAGTCTCGACTGCGAAATGGAGGCGTCCGGCGCGGACCTCCTCATGCAGGGGATCCCCGTGCGGCTCGACGCCATCGCATTGTCCGAGTTGCTCCTCTTCGACGCGGAGTAGTCTGCCGCATTCACAGCGCCCGGTCCCATTGCCGGAGGCCGCGTGGGCGTGGTAGCATACTTCCCTTACCATGATTCATGTAACGTGCGCTCAATGTGGTCTCCGCATTTCGGTTCCTCCCACCGTCCAGGGGCGGTGGGGGATCTGCTTTGCGTGCGGGGCACGCCTCATGGTTCCGCACGCCGATCAGAATTCCAGTGAAATTACGCTCGATTTCGAACCCGGCCACCGGATTTCCGACCGCTATGTCATCGAAGCTTCCGTCGGCAAAGGCGGGATGGGCGTCGTCTACCGCGCGCACGACATCCTGATGAATGAACGCGTCGCACTGAAATTCCTGGACCCCCGTATCGTTCATACGCAAAAAGGCGTGCGGCTGTTCATTCAGGAGGCGCAGGTCGCGCGCCGGCTGCGCCATGAAAACGTTGTCGCCGTGCACGACGTCGGCGCGTCCGCTGAAGGCATCCTCTACATTTCGATGGAATTCCTCCAGGGCCTTTCGTTGCGAGCGCATCTGCGCAATCACCGGACCCATCGCAAGCTGATGGACGTGCGTCTCGCGGTGGCTCTCGCCGCACAGATCCTCGCTGCGCTCGAATACGCCCATCGCAACGTCGTTCACCGCGACATCAAACCGGAAAACGTGATGTTGCTGGCCGGCGAGCGGGTGAAGGTACTGGATTTCGGCCTGGCCAAGGTCGTGGATGAGGAGTGCCTGTTCTCCGAACCCGGGCAAGACGGCAAGACCTCTCGCGTCGTCGGCACGGAGGCCTACGCGTCGCCGGAGCAGCTACGCCACCAGGAAGTGGATCCGCGCGCCGACCTGTATTCCGTGGGGCTCATCTTCCGGGAGATGCTCACGCTCCGGACGCCTCTCGACGATTTCGTCGAAGTTCAGGACGTGCGTGACGATGTGTCTCCTTCCCTCTTCTCCGTCCTGCAGAAGTCGGTGCAGCTCCCGCGCGAGGATCGCTGGCAAAGCGCCTCGGAATTCCGCTCCCACCTGCTCGCCGCGTTCAATGAATCGTACCGGGCCATCCATCAAGCTTCGATCCATGCCGCGTCCGGCCGCGAAGTATCCACGGAAGGTATGGTCTTTCTCGAAGGAGGCAGCTTCGTGATGGGGAACAACTCCGTGCCCGACGAGGCGCCCGAGTTCGAGTTCACGGTGGAGCCGTTCTACATCGATATCTATCCGGTCACGAACGGACAATACGCGGAATTCCTCAGGGAGACCGGCCGCCCCGCACCGAGATTCTGGGGGCAGACGGAGTATCGTGGCGCCGATCAACCGGTCATCGGGGTGACGTGGGATGAGGCCGCGGCCTACGCCGCCTGGGCCGGAAAGGAACTGCCCACGGAAGCGCAATGGGACTTCGCCGCACGGGGAAAGGAAAACCGCAAATACCCTTGGGGCAACCAGGATGCCGACGCGCACCGCGCCAACTACGGCGATTTCCTGAACATGCCGTCGATCGTTTCCATGCACGAAGAAGGCAAGACTCCCGAAAACGTCTACGACCTCGCGGGCAACGTCTTCGAGTGGACGTCCGATTTCTTTCTGCCCTATGACGCCGCGCGGCGCGTAGAGGCCGCCAAATCCGGAGCGCCCCGGCGCACCGTCCGCGGTGGGTCCTGGCACTCGCCACCCCAGGAACTCCGGTGTTCTTCCCGCAAAGGCCTCTTCCCCGAGACCGCCCAGCCCACGGTCGGGTTCCGCTGCGTGCTGCCGTTCAAGTCGGTCCCGCGGTAGCTGAGCGCAGGGACCGATCCTCAATGGGACACAGGCGAGGGCGCCTGTGCCACACGTCTATCCCCATTCGAACGTCCGCCTGAAACTCTTGAAGCCTTTCTGCAAACCAAAGGCCTGAGGAGAGGAAGGACTACTCTGGGCATGGCAAGCGCGTGTGGCATAGCCGCCCTCGGCTGCGTCTTTGCCTATCTCCATTCGGAAGTTAGTCTGGAGCTCTTGAAGCCTTTCTGCAAACCAAAGGCCTGAAGAGAGGAAGGACTACTCTGGGCATGGCAAGCGCGTGTGGCACAGTCGCCCTCGGCTGTGCTCCCATCAGGGTTTGCCTGCCTTGCAGCACCTGAGCACCCCCGCCAGTCCGGTCGCCCTGTCCGTGCTTGGCCCGTCTCGTCCGTGTCTGTCCGTGTCCGTCCGTGCTCGTCCGTGTCCGTCCGTGCTCGTCCGTGTCCGTCCGTGCTCTTCCGTGTCCGTCCGTGGTCGTCCGTGTCCGTCCGTGGTCGTCCGTGTCCGTCCGTGGTCGTCCGTGGTCGTCCGTGTCCGTCCGTGGTCGTCCGTGGTCGTCCGTGCCTTCTCTCCGTCCCCCCCAAAAAAGAAACCACCCCGGTGGGTTGCGCACCGGGGCGGCTGCAGGATTTCAGTTTAGCTCAGGGGTTATTCGGCGCCTAACGTGATGTTGAACTGCGCACGGCGGTTCAGCTTGCGGTTCGGCTCGCCATCATTCGGGACTGCCGGGGTGGTCTCACCCAAGCTGGTCGCGGTGACGCGTTCGGCCGCAATTCCGCTCTCCACCATGTAGTTCTTCACAGCGTCGGCACGTCGCTGACCAAGGCCCATATTGTACTCGTCGCTGCCGAGGTCGCAGGTGTGACCTTCAACCACGACGGTGTCGCCGGCATGAGCCTTCATTTCCGTGATCAGCTTGTCGACTTCCGCCTTACCTTCCGGCCTCAACACGGCCTTGTCGAAATCAAACAGGACGTTGTTGAGCAAGATCTTCGTGCGCTCGGGCTTCGGCGGCTCCGGCTTGGGGGGCTCCGGGGGTGGTGGCGGTTCTACTGGCTTCTCCCAGCAGTGATACACCACGCCTCGGTTACCCCAAAGCTCCGTGTCGTCCGCATTGGTGTCCGGCTCGCTCGGCCACCACCAATAGCAGGACCGGGGCTCTGAGCCGGGGCAACCCGCGGCACCCTGATCCGGATACGGCTCAGGCGTCGCGCCATTACCCCACCAGGACATGTCGTCCCAGGTCTTGGGTCCGCAGGTAGCAGCGGCTGCGCTTCCGGCAACCAGCATGACCGCCACTACCGCAATCAGTAGGTTTTTCATTGTGGTCATCTCCTTGTTCCGCATACTAAAATCCCTAGCACGTTACATTTAACCACAAAGAGCATTCGCTGTCAAGTAATTGCAGCGCTGCCCATGAAAAGTGTGACCCCCGAGCTTCCTGCACTGGGATTGGCACCCCAGACCCGAGAATGCACGCTTTCCTGCTTTCTCTGCAGCCAAGTGTAACAAACACTCCCCGCACATACAAGTGCTCACCCCGAAGTATACCATCTCCGGCGCGAGCCTGCACGGCGCGGCCCCGTGGAAGGACCTCCCACGGGGCGCTCCGCGCCGCGTCAAGCCGCATACGAAGCTTCGGTGAAGCGCGTCCTCAGGGTTGCCAGGGCCGAATGGATCGGCGCATGGTCCTTGCGCTCGATGGCCTTCTGCAACTTCGGGATCGCCCCGCCGACTTTCTTGCCGTTCCGGACCGTGCCGAACAGGTGCCGGCTCACGGTGGACTGGCTCAAATCCAGCATTT
>JADLGB010000030.1 GCA_020849535.1 Candidatus Hydrogenedentota bacterium | reverse complement strand
TAAACAATGCCACACATTTCAACTCGCCCAACCTGTTCCCCGAAAACTCGATTTGCAGGCAAAAACGCCTTGTCCTATATAACCTTCGCCCACCCCTTCCTAGCGTTTAGGACAGCACTGAAGGGGGGTCAAGGGGGATGCTCTTTCGGGGGGGCTCCGCCACACCATCTTCGAAGGGGACTCAGGAGGGGTCCCGCACATCTGTGCCCGTTGGGGGTGGGCTTTGCTGGAGTACGGGGTAGCGCCAGACAACGAGCAGGCCGAGGAAGGCCACGGCGCCGGCGGCGGGTCCGACGAGGAGGATTCCGGCGGGGTTGGTCACGGAGTTGCCGAAGGTGCTCATGCAGAAGTTCGAGAGCGCGATGGAGCCGGCCTGGCCCGCCTTGAATGCCACACCGCTCATGCCGTTGTACGCGCCTTCACGGCGGCGGCCGGTCTGTTGTTCGTCGAGGTCGATGATCTCGCCGAGGAGCGGGGTGTAAAGGACGTATTGCATTCCCTGGGCGACGCCGCAGATGAGGAAGAGTGTACCGCCGAGCAGGAACTTGGTTGTGGGCTCCGCGTCGAGCCGGGCGATGGGGTACATCAGGGGCAGCACGGCGACGATGATGGCAAATGAGATGAACAACTGCCATTTGGTGGGCATGAAGCGGGCGAGCACGGGCATCACGAAGAATGCGGTCAGCAGGGCGGACGCGATGAACGGCAGCATCATGAAGGTGACGGTGCTCTCGTCGCCGCCGAGTCCGGTCTCGGCCCAGTTCGGCAAGACGCGCTGCGTGGCCAGATAACCGGTGGAGAAGAGGGAGAAGGCCGCGACGTACTTCACGAAGACAGAATTCGAGAGAGTGGAGCGCATGTCGTGGGCGACGGTGCGCACGGACAGCGGGGTCTCCTGCGATGGGGTTTCGTGGAAGCGCTCCTTTACGGCCCAGACCACGAACTGAAACGCAGCGAGCGACAGCAGCGCAAAGAGTATGGCGGTGCGTTGATACCCGACGGGTGAAAACGCGGGGGCGTTTCCCGCGGCTTCCGCGGCGCGGCGTGCGGGATCGAGCGTGGTCAACAGAACGCCCGGTAGCACGGCGGCCATGGCGAGACCCACGATCATGCCCACGGCGATCCACTGGCCAAGCTTCACGCGAGCCTGGGTGGAGCGGGCGACTTCCGGCGCCAGGCCGAGGAGCGGCACCAGGGCGATGGTGAGAAAGGTCAGGTGCAGGGAGAGCATCAACGTGCCGAAGAGGAAGTTGATGAACGACGGACGGGACAGCGGCGGGAACCAGAGTCCGATGGCCGTGAAGGTCATGAGGACGGAGCCCCAGAAGATGAAGGGACGGCGACGTCCGTGGATGGGTAACAGGCGCAACCAGCCGGGCCGGGGCTTGGTCTTGTCGCTCCACACGCCGATGAGCGGGTCGGTGATGGCGTCAGTCAAGCGGCCCATGACGAACATGGGCAGGATAAGCGCGATCCCGACATAGACCGTGCGGCCTCCGCCCTCGGTGGGGGAATAGAAGTACGGTCCCCACTGTGCGATGTACTCGGTGCTGAGTTGGACACCGATGGCCGACAGACAGAAGGCAAGTCCCTCCAGGCGGGTGAATTCCTTCTGCGCTGTCATGAAGGGATCAGCCGATCCGGCAGTTGAATGGGACCGACACCGTCTTTCGCGCAGGCTCTGCGGAGCGAAGCACGGTGTCTGTTAGCACGTTGGGTGAACTGGCGCCTGAGAGCAGGATACACAACGATACGTCCTTACCAAACCCGAGGCTGTTCAACTGCCGGATTTGGGATCAGCCGATCCGGGTGCCGTCCGGGATAACCGCGTTCTTGAGGATGATCACGATGCCGTCGCGAATGGCGTAGCCGTCGCCATCTGAGTCCGGCAAGGAGTCGGACCCGCGAATAACGACATTCTTTCCGATGCGGGCGCCTTTGTCCACGATGGCGTTGACGATTTCGCAATTTTCGCCGATGCCCATGGGCACCTCGCGGCGGTAGCTGCGTTCTTCCTCGTAGTAGTCAGCGCCCATGATGACGCTGCGTTCGATGCGGGCGCCGCAGCGCACGACCATGCGGATGCCGATGACGGAGCCGATGATGGTTGCGTCGCAGATTTTGGTGCCTTCGCAGACGACCGAGTTGGTGATGGTCGCGTTGCCGATGCGCGCCCCGGGCAGATAGCGCGGGCGGCTGTAGATGGGTTTCCCATCGACATGGAAGTCGAAGTTGGGCGTGGGCGAAGCCATCTGAAGGCTTGTTTCGTAGTAGGAGCGCACGGTTCCGATGTCTTCCCAATACCCGGAGAAGAGGTGCGACTGGACGCGAAGCCGTTCGAGCGACTTGGGGATGACGTCCTTGCCGAAATCGATCCAGCTTGGTTCCGTGCTCAGAATGCCTTCGAGCACCTGCGGTTTGAAGAGGTACACGCCCATGGAACCCAGGTAGGGCTTTCCTTCGGCGCTCAAACCGAACTCCGCGAAGACGGGGTCGGGCGTTACGAGCCGGGCGAGGTCGGCTTCGGCGTTGGGTTTCTCGACGAATTCAACGATGCGTCCTTCGCCGTCCACTTTCAGAATTCCGAACCCACGGGCCTGCTCGCGCGTCACGGGCAGGGCCGCGACCGTGATATCCGCATCGCTTTTCAGGTGGGTTTCGAGCATGGTCCGGTAGTCCATGCGATAGAGTTGATCGCCCGAGAGAATGAGATACTGGCTGGCTTGCAGGTGATTGATCTCGCGCAGGTGCTTGCGCACCGCGTCCGCGGTGCCCTGAAACCAATCGCCGCTTTCGGCGCGCAGTTCAGCCGCGAGGATTTCGACGAAGCCCTTCGAGAAGTTGTCGAACTTGTAGGTATTGTTGATGTGGCGGTGCAAGGAGGCGCTGTTAAACTGCGTCAACACGAAGATCCGGTTGATGCCGGAATGGATGCAGTTGCTGAGCGGAATATCGACGAGACGGTAGCGTCCGCCCAGGGGGACGGCCGGTTTTGCGCGTTCGGCCGTGAGCGGGTAAAGACGCGTGCCGCGCCCTCCGCCCAACACCAGCGCAATGATCTTCTCGTTGGTTTCCCCGATACGGACGAATTTTTGCCGGTTCCCCATGGTCTACTGCCTCTCTTGGTTGCGCCTGGGCCCAAGACGCCATCACAATCCGCCTGGCTCCCGCCTCAGCTCAGTTGGAAGATGCGTTCGCCGTATATGATTGCGATGCTGGCCAGTCCCCAGAGCAACACCGTAATCAACAGCGGCGCATCGGTCAGGAGGGTCCGGCTAGGATCGCCCCCTCCGCGCTTATGATGAACCAAGTAGAGGTAACGGAACAAGCCATATACCACAAATGGAAGGGAAGCATAGAGCTTGTCGGTGCCCGTGCGCTGGACCACCTCGGGCGAGCAGGTGTAAATGGTGTAGGTGAGCAGAGTGGCGGCGGCGAGAATGACCATCAGGGAGTCGAGGTAGGGCACCGTGTAGTGCCCGAGGACCTCGCGATGGTGGACGGCCTCGGCGTCGAGGAGGCCGATTTCGCGGCGGCGTTTGCCCAGGCCGAGGAAGAGTGCCAGGAAGAGGGTGCAAACCACGAGCCAGTTGGAGAAGGCGACGTCGAGGACGACGGCGCCGGCGATGCCGCGGAGCACGAACCCGCCCGCGATGGCGAGCACGTCGACCAGCATGATGCGTTTGAAGACAAAGGTGTAGCACAGATTGAGCGCCAGGAAGCCGAGCACGGCGAGCAGAAACCGGTAGCCGAGCAGGTAGGCGGGGCCGAGGCTGGCCACCAGCAGCAGGCCTAGCAGCGCCGTGGCCACAGGGATCGGGATACGCCCGGAGGCGATAGGCCGGTTCCGTTTGTCGGGGTGGGCGCGGTCCTTTTCAATGTCCGCAAGGTCGTTGAGCACGTAAACTGCGCTTGACGCCGCGCAAAGCACCAGGAACGCGGCGATGCTGCGGAGAACCTGCGCGGGGTCCGTGAGTTGGAATGCGAAGACCAGCGCGGCGAAGACGACGAGGTTCTTCGGCCACTGGTAAACACGCAGTGCCCCGGTGTAGGCGGCTATGAAGTTCTGGCGAGCGCTCATGATGGCGCCCCATTCTCTGTCAGCGGATGGCGCAAGTCAAGGATCGGGGGCGGAGGAGAAATGGGACACAGGCGAGGGCGCCTGTGCCACACGTCTGTCTGCTATTCCTCGCTTTTGTGTAACCCTTGAAGTCTTCGTGCAAACCAGGAACGGCAAGAGAAGAGAAACTCCCTGCAGGCAAGGCAAGCCCGAAAGACACAGGCGAGGGCGCCTGTGCCACACGCGCTTGCCATGCCGTGGGCTGTTCTTTCTCTCTTCTGGAATACGGTCAGCAATGAGACTTCATGAATTGCGGTTAAACATCGGAATGGAGATGGACGTGTGGCACAGGCGCCATCGCCTGTGTCGCATAGGGCCGGATCGGACGGATCGGACCGATCGGTCTGGAGCCCGTCTGCGCGTTGCGGAAGTTCGCGGAATATGGTTATAATAAGGGGCGATTGTGCAGGAGTCTTGAATCACCACGTCATCGGGAAGTCTGGAAAGGCACGTTTATGTCGGGTCATAGCAAGTGGAGCACCATCAAGCGCAAGAAGGGCGCCGCGGACGCCAAGCGCGGCAAGATCTTTTCCAAGTTGGCCAAGGAAATCACGGTGGCGGCCAAACTGGGTGGAGGCGATCCGGCGGGGAATCCCCGGCTGCGAACGGTGCTGATCGCGGCGCGCGGGCAGAATATGCCCAAGGACAACGTTGAGCGGGCCATCAAGAAGGGAACCGGCGAAATCCCCGGCGTGGTATACGAGGAAATCCGCTACGAGTGCTACGGGGCGGCGGGTGTCGCCGTGATCATCGATGTCCTCACGGATAACAAGAACCGCACGGTTGCCGAGATTCGCCACGCCGTGACCAAGAACGGCGGGAGCATGGCGGAAAATGGGGCCGTGAGCTGGAACTTCGAGCGCAAGGGCGTGATATCCGTGTCCAAGGCCGGCCGCACCGACGACGAGATCTTCGAGAAAGCCGTGGAAGCCGGGGCCGAAGACGTGGACACCGAAGGCGACCTGTACGAAATCACCACGGAGCCGTCGCAGTTGCATGCCGTCACGGAAGCGCTGGAGGCGATGGGGATCAAGTCGGAGAATGCGGAACTCACGATGGTGCCCAAAACGACGATCAAGGTGGAAGGCGCCAACGTGGGTCAGGTGCTCCGCATGATGGAAACGCTGGAAGACCACGACGACGTCCAGAACGTCTACGCCAACTTCGACATCTCCGACGAGGAGATGGCCGCGGCTGTCGAGTAGCGGGGTGCGCGTTCTCGGGTTTGACCCGGGCACGGCCACCACGGGCTACGGGGTAGTCGAGGGAAAAGGCTCCCGGCTGACCCACATTGCCCATGGCGCGATCACGACGCCTGCGGGGCAGCATTTCGCGACCCGCCTGAAAACCATCTACGAGGAATCCTGTCGCCTCATCGATGAATACCAGCCGGATGCCATCGCGCTGGAAAAGCTCTATTTCTCGCGCAATGTGACCACGGGGATCGCCGTGGCCCAGGCGCGGGGGGTCATCGCGCTTGCCTGCGAACAAGCCGGCAAACCGGTCGGCGAGTATAGTCCCCTCGAGGTGAAGAACGCCGTGGTGGGCTATGGCAAGGCCACGAAGCAGCAGATCCAGGAGATGGTGAAGATTCTCCTGTCCCTCAAGGAACGCCCCCGCCCCGATGACGCCGCCGACGCCATCGCCCTCGCCATCTGCCAGATTCACGCCGGCCGCGGTATCCCGCGGTAGGCGGAAGACGGGAAGAAGCTCACCGCAGAGGCACGAAGGGGGGAATGTCCCCATGGGCCTTCAATTCATGATTCTCTCGCAAAGGCGCCAAGCCGCAGTGGAAGAACGGCTGAACGAGTACTTCCTTGGCGATCGTTGCGGCTTGGCGAGAGAAAAGGTCCGGCTCGCGTCTTCAGCCTTTGCAGACGGCGTTGGCGACGATCTGGAGGTCGTCGGCGTTGACCTCGCCGTTGCCGTCGGCGTCCGCGTAGGCGCTTTTGGACTCGCCGAGGATGGACGCCACAACCAATTGCACGTCGACGGCGTTGACCTTGCCGTCGCCGTTGATGTCGGTCTTGACCACGAGGGGTTTCAGTTTCACGTTGACCCGCGTGGCGCGGCCGTCGGTCACGACGACGTCGTACCTGCGTTTGTTCTTATAGCCGGGCGCGGAGAATTTGAGGGTGTAGGTGCCGGGCAGCAGCATGCGGTGGTAGTCGCCCGCGTCCGGGTCGGTGAAGCCTGGTTGGGCGTTGCCGATCACCTCGACCTTCGCATAGACGGGCTCCAGGGTCACCTTGTCGCGCACGAGCCCGCGCACGCCGATATCGGCCGCCTCCAGATACGCGAGCATGGATTCGCGGTTGTCGTCCCACAAGTCCGGCAGCGCGCTGGCGGAAGGCGCCTTGGTCGTGGACAGCTCGATGGTCACTTCGTTGCACGCCGCGTAGCGGTAGTTCCAGTCTTGCATGCCCCCGTCCACCTGGTACCACACGGAGCCGTTCGTGATGCCCTTGGGGAAACTGGGCGACGAGTTTGTGTACATGGGCGTGTTGTGGATCGAGTAGCGCTCGGCAATGTTCTCGAACAGCAGGTCATCGGGCGTGGGCGCGTCGTTACCCGAACCCTTGCTGTCGTCGTCGAAGGGATAGTTCACAAGCAGCGCGCCCGTGTGGAGGTTCGCGGACAGCATGAAGCTGTTTTCCGCGGTCCACTGCATGATGTGTTGTACTTCCGGCTGCCGGCCCTGCACGTCGACCGGGGCGCCGTCGAAAAGCGTGCCGGAGAACTCACTCGGCCAGGACGGAAACGCGCGGTTGAGGTCAATGCCGTTGGCATTGTATCGCGTGCCGGCGGTGAGGCCGTCGGGGTTCATCAGCGGGACGATCCAGATGGCCGTGCGGTTGACGGCGCGCGTGACGCGTCCGTTATTACCGTAATGGCTGAGCAGGTAGTCGATGAAATACAGGCACAGTTCCGCGGCCACGGGTTCGTCGCCGTGTATCGAGCCCACGTACTTGAACTCCGGCTCGAATTCCTCGGCGTCTGGATTGTCGGTGATGAGCATGGCCCAGAGTTCGCGTCCCTGCGCGGACTGGCCAAGCGAGACCAGGCGGCAGATGTCGGGGTGCACTGCCTGGCCAGAGCCGTAGGCGACCGCATACGCGTCCAGCGCGCTGGTGAGGTCGGCATAGGAGTGGTATTGGCCCAGGGCTTTCGCGCCACCCTTGGGAGCGAGGGGACTCGGCTGCTGCTCGATGACGGTGTAGTCGTAGCCGTCCACCTTCAGCCACAGCAGGTCGTCGACGCTGGCATAGATGGTGATGCGATTGCCGTCCACGTTGCCGATGGAGAAGCCGTTGGCGGATAACGCGTCGATTTCGGCGGGGCTGTCCACTGTTACCTCGACCACGTAGATGGGTCCCAGGTGCGGACGCGGGCCTTCCGCGGTGGCGGCCATGCAGAGCGCAAGCGCGCAGGATACGACGACTGCGTGTGTCCGAATCGTCATCGACTGAACCTTACCCCTACTTTCCATACAGGACGCTGCCGGCTGAAGTTTATTCTGTCGGCTCGGTCCTCACGGGCACGGACGCGGAGTCCATGCGGCGTGTGGCAGCATGCGCACCCTCACGGAGGAATTGTACCCGGAATTGCGGAGGAATGCCGGAATATTCCCGAAATCCCGAATAGGACGGTGCATTTTGTGTTCTTGTCAATAGTTTATACTATATTTGGGTGTTTGGCAAGGGGATATCCAGCGTGAATAGCGCTATCTCGTCCCGGAGCCTCCAGTGCCGGGAAAGCCAGAAATCCATCCCCTCCTGGTTGTCTGCGAGCACGAAGAGGTGGCAACGGTGGATGCCATTGGACTGAAGGGCGTTGACGGCGGCGTCGGCGAGGGCCGTCCCTATGCCCCGGCGGCGAAGGTGGGGAACTACGGCCAAGTGGTAGATGAAACCCCTGCGCCCATCGTGACCACAGAGGATGGTGCCTACAAGCTCGCCCTCGGCTAACGCGACAAAGCTCAGGCCCGGATTCCGCTCCAGGAAGATGCGGATCCCCTCGGGAGTGTCGTCGTGTTGGCTGATGCCGATTCCGGGTGTGTTGGCCCAAAGGTCGTGGGCGGGGGGGAAGTCGGTAAATTCAAAAGGGCGGATGGTGATGCTCATGGGGTGATGCGGGGCCTTTCATGGAAAAACGCAGACGAACACGGACAAGCACGGAATAACACAGACGCGAATCGACGAGCAATCATGGTTGCTCGGGGGGATCCACAGCCATACCGGGTGAATCGGCGGACGCTGCAGCGTCCGCGGGGAGTGGCTCATCGGGGGGTTCCAGCAGGCCGGAGGCGTTCGGATCAACCGGCAGAGCGCGCTCGGGAGGGAAAAGGCGGCGGACGACGTCGCTCATGGCAGCCTGCATGATCTGGGAGCGGTGGCCCTCGACCTCGCGTAGCAGGGGTTCCAGAACGTTGTCCTCGCGGAGGTCCGAGGGCTCGCGGCCCGCATCGCGCAGGGCGGAGACAACGTTGCCGATGGTGATCTTGTCGAGGGAGCGGGCGGGCGCGAAGGTGACAGGCTCGCCCGCGCAACGCCGGACGAGACCCGCCTCGTCAAGCTGGCTGAGTGTTTCGTTCAAGAGCCGAAGCGGGACATTCCATTCTTCGGCGGCCTGGTCCGCGGCGAGGCCCGACTGGCCTGTCTCGAAACGGCGGCTGACCTCGAGCATGGCGCGCAGGGCCACCGCTTCGCGATAGCCATGGCTGGCCCCGGCGGCGAGGCGCTCCATCGCGAAGGTCTTTTCGTTCTGGTAGGCGAAGGTCAGTTCCGCGCCAAAGAGCAAGATGGTCCAGCTCAGGTAAATCCAGATGAGCAGCAGCGGGAACAATGCAAAGCTGGAGTAGACCAGGCTGTTCCGGCTCAGGCCGTATTGCAGGCCGAAGTACGCGGCCGAGGTCAGGCACCACAGCGTGCCCGCGACGAACCCGCCGAGGAGGGCGTAACGCCACTTGACCTTGGTGTTGGGCACGAGGGCGTACAGCGCGGTGAAGGCCAGCGAGATGACGCCGCATTGAAGAATGCGCACGCCGTAGGAAAAACCGCCCAACCGCTCGACGAAAGCGGAACTGCCCAGGGCCGCGGTCAGACCGATCATGCCCATGGCGACGAACGGCAGGAGCAGCGTCACCATCATGTAGTCGCTGAACATGCGGTACCACGAACGCGTGGAACGCAGGCCCCAGATCGAGTTGAAGGAGGATTCGATGTTCTGCATGAGCCCGAAGATCGCGGTAAGGATGAAGAGCAGGCCCAGTGTGCCCAGGGCCTTGGGATTGGCGTTCTTGCTGGCGGCATCCAGAAGCCAGTCGATGGGGTTGCGGTACTGCGCGGCATTCTCCGGGCCGGACGCCGGGAGCTGCTCGGGAGTGGACTCGGTACCGGGCGGGGCCGCAGTCCGCATGCTCTCCGTGAGTCCCGGCACGACGAGGTCGATGATCTCTCTCATCTGGCGGTTGGGATCGCCCTGACCCTCAATGGCCAGTCCTTTGTTCCCGGTCCATTGCGCGGCCAGATCGGCGATGTTCGGGCCGAGATCGAATTGCTGGATGACAAAATACATCACTGCGAGAAAGGGCACCAGGGACAGGAGCGTGGTATAGGTCAGGGCCGCGGCGCGGAGGAGGAGGGCGTCCTGCACCATGTTCTTCATGAGCAGGATGACGACGCGCACCTGCTTGATGATGATCCCGTAGGGGACCTCTTCGCCGGGGCGGCCCACGTACCACACGTCGTGGGTGACAAAACGCCTTCCCCGCTCGAGGGCCTCGAACACATTCTGCACGAAGTCTCTCATGCATCTATGCTACACGGCGGGGCGGTGCGTTGCGAATTGGGGGGAGGAACACGCATCACGGCCCCTGGCGCAGGGCCTCGGCGAGGCGCTCGGCTACTACTTCGCGCCCGGCAGCGTACATGTGCTCGTCAGGGATGCTGCCGCGGACGAAATACGATCCAGACAGGCATTCGGAAAGGTCGAGCAATTGCACGCCACGCGTCTCGGCCGCCTCTTTAAAGAATCCGATATTCTCGCGAATGCGCTGCCGGAAGCGATCGCCGAAGTATTTCTCTCCAGTCTCCATATCGAGGGGGGTAACGTAAGGGAGCGCCCGAATCCCAGCGCGGTTCAGGATGTCTAGCAGGCGGCCAAACTCCACGACGGCGTGGCTATCGGGTGTGAGCGAATACATATAGAAGAACATCACGAGCCTTGGACGATACTCCTCAGGGACGCGCGCCTCATTCCACTGCCTGTAATTTCCTGCCGGTCCAAGGTTCTTCTCGCCATCCATCACGGGGAGAGCCCAGAAGTCTCGGTGCCGGGTACAGTGATTTGGGAAAGTCTTGAAGGACGCCAAAGGCCGGTAGGCAAACTGAAACAGAAGGTAGTCGTTCTCCAAGAACACGGTTTCCTTGTCAAAGTAACGGTACGGAGAGTTGTCCAATTGCGGTGCCACCATACGCATATTGATCGGGAAGACAACTGTCCCCACAGGGATCTTGGACTCTTCCAAGCATGCGGCAACCGCGCTGAAATATGTAAGGTTGCACCCCCAGTCAACCATGGGAACCACAGAAACGTCGGGCATGGCACGCTGCAGCATGGCTGGTGTTCTGTCAAAACAACGCTCGGTCCTGCTCGGCATCAATGTGCTGTCCCCGAGGTAGAGCACGTCTGCTGGCTGACTGCGAAGCTCGTGGAGTTCAAGGACAACCGGAGGAATCTCACCCGGCCACCGCCACCAGCACACCACGACTTGCCCCACGCCCACAATCAGTGCTAGTACGCAGCACCGCGTCAGGTAAGCGCGAGCAGTCTCGGCCTTAGAACTGGAAGTAGATGAAGCTGGATTCATTGACGATCCCCAAGTTCATGATAGCCAGACATAGCGCCGCATAGGCTGGATAGCGAATCCACGCGGGAGTCTCGTGAATGACGCGATTAAACCAAGACTTCTGTGAAATCCACTCCCCGAACAGCAAGAGCGGCAGCGGCCAGCAGATCGTGATAAGCGTGTCCGGTGCGATGTTCAACTGCGATTCAAGCACTTCCCAGCCACTCGGCCCCAAGAACTCTCGCCAGCCTGTGAAAGAGGCGGTGATCGTATATACCGCGTCCTCGATCGAGGCCGCGCGGAAGAAGGACCACCCGACACAAACCTGAGCGAACGTAGCCGCAATCTGCAGTGCGGCAAGCGTGCGAGGCTCCCGGTTGAGCCCCGTCACTTCATAGAGCCACAGGCGGGGCTGCGTCGTCCATTGATGCGCGAGATAGTACGAGGCGTGTAACAAACCCCACACCACGAAAGTCCAGTTGGCTCCGTGCCACAGCCCGCTCAATCCAAAGACGGCAAGAATATTGAGTGCCTGACGTTTGCGGCTGACCCGGTTACCGCCAAGCGGGATGTACACGTAATCGCGGAACCACGTTGAGAGCGAAATGTGCCAACGGCTCCAAAACTCCGGAATGGACCGGGCGATGTATGGCCGGTTGAAGTTTTGCATGAGATCGACGTTGAGCGTGCGAGCCGCGCCGACGGCGATATCCGAATAGCCGGAGAAGTCGCAATAGATCTGGAAGGCAAAGCATATCGTCGCGATGACCAGCACGGGTCCTGAGTATGCATGGGGGTCATCGTACACCCGATCGGCCACAATCGCGAGACGATCCGCAATCACCATCTTCTTGAATAGCCCCCACAGGATGAGGCGCAGGCCACTGGACATCCGCTCCGCATCGAACCCGAAATGCTGCCGCAACTGAGGAAGTAAAGAACTGCTGCGCTCGATCGGCCCGGCGACCAGTTGTGGGAAGAACGTCACGTAGAGGGCGAAGCGGCCAAAGCTTCGTTCGGGGGGCTGGCGATTCATGAAGACGTCGATCGTGTAGCTCATGGATTGAAACGAGTAAAAGGAGATACCCACCGGCAGCAGCAGATTGATCGCGGGGATCTCGATGGGCAGGTGCGCCGAATCGCAGACCCACCCCGCGCTGCGAAGGAAGAAGTCGAGGTATTTGTACGTGAATAGCAGGCCGAGGTTCGACGACATGCTGAGAATGAGAAACAGGCGCCGCCTGCGCGGATCGCGCGTTGCGCCGAGGGCAAGGCCGGCCCAGTAGTCGATCGCCGTGCTGAAAATGATCAAGATAATATAGGCGGGCTTCCAGGCCATGTAGAAGGCGTAGCTCGCGGCCAGCAGGAAAACCCATTGCCAACGCCATGGGAGGGAGAAGCAAACGACTAGGACAAGGGGCAAGAAGACAACGAATTCGATACTATTGAATAGCACCGCCCCTCCCCCCAGATAGACAAGGCGAATCCAGTGGTCTTCGTCCTCGGCCCTCCCCGCGCGGCCAAAGGAAACAGTCACAGGTTAGCACAAGTATGGCGACAATGCAATATGTATGTGGGCGATCCTAATACAGCCCGTTGCGCGACGCGCCTGTGTCCCATTCGCGAGCAAACCGGAATTGACCTCACCGTCGTTGGGGGGCATGATGGGCGCGCATTGAGGCGCGAATGCCAAAGAGGGACCTTCCATGAATCTGGTTGTTGTGCTTGCTTCCGTCCTGTGCGCGGCGGAGCCCGGACTCGCCCGTTTTGACCTCGAGAAATGCATTGCAGATCTGCCCGATGACTCCGTGCTGCGCTACGACGTAGTGAAGTTGACTGCGTCGTTGCAGGGCGTGGTGAATCGCGACAGGCCGCGCCTGGTCATCCGCTTCCTTCACGGAGCAGGTACCAACCTCGACGACTACTGGTTCTCCAAACTCCGCGAGGGCTGGTTGAAGGACCTGCCGGTCGAGGAGATGAACTCCCTTGAAGGCTTGCTGTCCCGCTTCGCGTACGATATCGACGGCGTCGTGGTGTGGGACCCGGCCGTCGTCGCCACTGCGAACGTGGCGGCGACCGTGTGCGGCGTCGAGGGCTGGCTGCCCGTGCGCGCGGATTCCGCGTTGTATGCGCGCATCGTCGAGGGAGGCCCTCACCTGCCGGTGCGCCTGTCGCTGGTGGGCAAGTTTGACGGATCGAAGGCCGGCAGTGCCAAAATCGATGCGTACCAGTGGGCGAAGGAGAACTACCTGGACAAAGGCAAGTGCCACCCGGCGCTGCTGGCCTACTTCATCGACGCGTACACGCAGCAGCCCGGCACGCCGGGGTTCCACTACCACGATTTGTACAATGCGACTCTCGCGAATCACGACTACTACATCGCGAACCGCGCCTTCTTCTTTGACCTGAGCCCGTGGGCCGATGAGGCACCTGTGGATGATCCGCAGCAGCGACTTGGCGCGGACAAGCAGATGCTCATTGCGATTCTGCGCGCCCAGATCGAACAGAACCGGGGAAAGGCCTTCACCACGGTCGGCGGCTTCGTGCCGTGGAATCTGAAGTACACGTCGCACGGTCCCGCGGGCGGGAAGCACGAGCCTGTGCCGAGCGAATGGGAGTATGCGGCGATTCTGTCCGCGCACAACGCGATCATGGATGCTGATGCTCTCGGTCTCGCCTGCCTCGCCAACGCTTCCGCCTACAGGCACTTTCCGTTGCAGCCGCGTTACGAGCAGAATGCGCGTCCCGCGCCGCGCGAACTCGAAGCGAAAACTTACGTGCTCGTGTACATGGGCGATTACGACTCGGCGGCGTGGCTGTCGAGCAACATCCCCGCGATATGGGATGACCCCGCGCGCGGCCAGATACCCATGGCCTGGGCCTTCAATCCGAACCTGGCGGCCCGCGTGCCGTATGTGTTCGATCATGTTTACCGCACGAAGACGGAGAACGACTGGTTCATCGGGGGCGACTCGGGCGCGGGCTACCTCAACCCCAATCTGCTCACAGGGGAACGCCTCGGCAGCGGTGTGCCGGACGCGCTCGCGTTGTGGGTCCAGCACAATCTCGAATGGTATGGACGCTTTGACTACGACATCACCGGTTTCGCGATCAACGGCTTTCACGGCGACATGCCGCTTGCGGTGCAAGAGGCGTACGCGCGTTTCTCGCCGCGAGGCGTCGGCATGCAGTTGGGATTCGCGCAAGCGCTCGTGAACGGTACCCCATTCCTGCGGCACGTCAGCGATATCTATCCCAAGCTCGGCAATTTCGGCGAAACCGCCGCGGAGATGGCCCGCTTCGCCAAACCGGAGAAACCGCAGTTCCTGATCTACCGCATGATCCTGCAACGGCCCGGCACCGTGATCGCCCTGCGCGATCGCTTGAATGTGGACTTCCCGGACGCGCGCTGGGACTTCTGCGACCCGTACACTTTCTTCGACCTGTACAGGCGATCGCTCGGCACGGAATAGATGGTGGTTACTGTTGGCGTAGTGCCTCGGCGAGGCGATCGGCCACGGCCTTGCGGCCGGTATCGCGCAGGTGTTCGTCGGGATAGCTACCGCGAATGAAACAAGAGCCAGGCAAGGCTTCGGAGAGGTCGAGTAACTGCACGCCTCGCGCTTCAGCAGCGTTCTTAAAGTACGCCACATTCTCGCGGATGCGCGTCCGGAAGCGGGCGCCAAGATACTGCTCTCCAGCTTCCACGTCGAGTGGGGTGATGTAGGGGAGCGCGCGAATCCCGGCGCGGTGCAGCGCATCCAGCGATCGCCCGAATTCAGCGAGAGCCTGGCTTTCGGACGTCAGCGAGTACATGTAGAAGAACGTGACGAGACGGGTGCGCTGCTCTTCACCGATATGAATTTCGTATTGTGGGTTGAACTCGCCTACCGGGCCGAGGTCGGCCGTTCCGTCGAGCACGGGGAGTTGTTGGAAGTCCTCCACGGTGACCGAACGAAACGTGAAGGCCTTGAATGATGCGAGCGGCCGGTAGGCAATGCGAAATAGAAAGGACCGGTGACGCAGAAAGAGCAGCTCCTTGTCGACGTAGCGGTACGGGAGCCGCTCGTGTTGCGGCCCCACAAGGCGCATGTTGATGGGGAAGACCACTGTCGCAACCGGGGTCTCGGCGTCCTCCACGTAGTGAGCGATGCCCTCGTATAAGGTGAGGTTGAACGCCGCATCGCAGATGTCTTCGATACGTAGATCCGGCGCCGCACGCCGCAGCATCTCGGGAATGCTGGAGTGATCGGAGTCGTCTTCACGTGACGTAAACACGGTGCTGTCGCCGAGAAACAGCACGTCTGTGCCCTCGTCCTGAATGCGCTCCAGCGCCAGGACGGGCGGTGGGGTATCGCCGGGCCAACGCCACCAGTAGATCGCGATCTGGCCCGCGCACACCAGTGCCGCGAGCACGGCGCCACGCGCGAGGAAGCGCAGCACGACACGGCGGTCAGAATTGGAAGTAGATGAATGAGGCTTCATTCACAACCCCCATATTCATGATGATGAGACACAGAACCGCGTAGGCGGGATAGCGTACCCAGGCGGGCGTGTCGTTGATGACACGATCGAACCAGGGTTTCTCCGAAGCCCACTCGCCGATGAGAAGCACGGCGAGCGGCCAGCAGATCGTGAGGAGATTGTCGGGGTAGATGCGCAGGCGCGCTTCGAGTGCGAGCCAGCCACCGGGCCCCAGGAAGGCGTCCCAACCTTGGAATGAGGCCAGACAAATGTAGACGGCCTCTTTCATGGATGCTGCACGGAAGAAGACCCAGCCCACATTGACCAGCGTGAACGTGACGGCGATTTCGAGCGCGGCGCGGACGCGCGGCAGGCGCGCGAGCCCGGTCTTCTCGTAGAACCACTTCCGTGGCCGCGCGGTCCATTGCTGCGCGAGGTAGTAGGCCGCGTGCAGCAGGCCCCAGATCACAAAGGTCCAGTTGGCCCCGTGCCACAGGCCGCTGAGTCCAAACACGGCCAGGATGTTGACGGACTGGCGGGTACGCCCGGTGCGGTTGCCGCCGAGGGGGATGTAGACGTAATCGCGGAACCAAGTGGAAAGCGAGATGTGCCAGCGGCTCCAGAATTCCTGGATGGAGCGGGCCGTGTACGGGCGGTTGAAATTGCGCATGAGATCGACGTTGAGTGTGCGAGCCGCCCCGATCGCGATGTCAGAATAGCCGGAGAAATCGCAGTAGATCTGGAACGCGAAGCAGACCGTCGCGATGATGAGGATGGGACCCTCGAAGTAGAAGGGGGTTTCGTAAACACGATTCACGATGATGGCGAGCCGGTCCGCGATAACCATCTTCTTGAACAAGCCCCAGAGGATCAGACGCAATCCGCTGTACATCAATGCGGAATCGAATGTGAAGTGTTGCCTCAACTGGGGTAGCAGAGAGCCGGAGCGTTCGATGGGCCCCGCGACCAATTGCGGGAAGAAGGTCACGTAGAGGGCGAAACGTCCGAAGTTGCGCTCGGGTTTTTGCCTTTCCAGGAAGACATCGATCGTATAGCTCATGGACTGGAACGAGTAGAACGAAATGCCCACCGGTAGCAGCAGATTCAGCACGGGAATGTCGACTGGCAGGTGCGCCAAGTCGCAGACCCATCCCGCGCTGCGCAGGAAAAAATCGAGGTATTTGTACGTGAAGAGCAGGCCAAGGTTCGATGACATGCTGAGGATTAGCAGCAGCTTTCGGCGGCGCGGGTCGCGCGTGGCGCCAAGGGCAAGGCCGGCCCAGTAGTCAATCGCCGTGCTGATGAGGATCAGGATGATGTATGCGGGCTTCCAGGCCATGTAGAAGGCGTAGCTCGCCGCCAGAAGGAAGACCCACTGCCAACGCCAAGGAAGGGAAAAGCAGACAATCAGAACGAGCGGGAAGAAGATTACGAATTCGATACTATTGAAGAGCACCGCGCCCCGCCCCTATTGCATGGCAAGAAGCCGCCGGGATTTTGGACAACCCCGCACGAATCGCAGCACCTTACCGCAGGCATGCGAGCGTGCGCAACCTGGGCCAGAACGGGTGAGAAGATCTTAGCGATTGGGCCCGCGTGAGGATTTTGGGCTCGACAGATATCTTCAGGTTGAAGCACTCGAATCAAGCGGGGAAATGGAGAAATCCGGATCAAGATTGCCCGCTGGAACGGACATTCTGGCTACCTATTTGGCTGCAATGTGCTACAATTCGTGAGAGAGCGACCTGTGTGGATGCGTCCGCCGGGCTTGCTCAGGCAATGTAACATATTGCAGAACAGGCGTTTACACTTCTTGGAGGATTCGGGGAACCCAAGACGGGACAGTTGGGAGTCCGGTGGATGGTTGAGGATTGGGGAACCACCGTTGACGACCTGGGCGAGACACCTATTTCGAGAGCGCTCAAGTGCGGCCACTCGGGCACGGTGACGCTGATACTCCGCATCGCGGAACCGGCGAATGAGGAGGCGGACACGCCGTTGCACCGGGCGGCCCGGAACTCGAACGTGCCGGAGGTGCGTCACCAGCTCGAACAGGGCGCCGACATGAATCAACGAGACCCGAACGGGATGACGGCCTTGCACTGGGCAGCCGTCAACGGGTGCATGGACTTGGCCAAGCTCTTGGTCAATCGTGGCGCCGACGTGAACGCGCGGGAATCGATGACCACCAATTTCACGCCCCTCACGCTCGCCAAGTGGATGGGATACGACGATATCGCGGAGTTTCTCGTGTACCACGGCGGGATGCCTTAGGCAGGCTATATGGGGTATGCCGTGGCTGAGGCAGAGTGAAACGGTGGGAAGAGAACCTTGTCGAGGGGCGCGGGCGGATTGCAGGCTGACCGTGCATTCAGGTACACTTGCACCGTTGCTTGCGCAAAGTTTTCCTGCCGCACGCTCGCGGCGGAATGAGAGGGGTCGCGCTTGGACTCATTCTGGCAGCTCCACCGTGTTGCCATCGCAGGAACTCTCGCCGTTACGTTCGCTATAGCAGCAATCACGTGGATCTACAGCGCCATGGCGGCCTATGGCGTCCTCGGGGGAGGCGTGGCGGGCGCGTGCGGGTTCTGGTACATGGCCAATCGGGCTGCGAAACTTGCATCCATTCCCAAGGATCGGATAGCTTACCACGTTTATCGCTGGACCTTCATTCGAATGGGGTTTTACGCAATCGTCCTTGTCTGGGCTTATTCCATCGATCGGGAGGAATGTCACGCGCTCATCGCCGCCGTATTCGGGCTTCTGATCGTGCGCGTCGTGATGGTCGTAGTTGGGGGATTTGCCGCGCGCGCCAGCGCCCGGAGCAGGAAGAGCGATGCGAATGTCCACCACATGTAATTGAGTGAGTACACACAGGGCAGCCACCGGGCCCCATCGCCGCGCCGTGGCCGCCACTTGTTGCACCGGCACATGCGGAGTCACAGGGAGTAACTGAATGTCCACCCTGATAGAGAACATACTTTCTCTCGAGCAGGAAGCGAGCGCGATGGTGGCCAAGGCCCATGAAGAGGCCCTGGCCCTGGCCCAACAGGCCGAGGAGCAGATCCAGGCGCATCGCGCGGCCGTCGCGGAGGAAACAGGCCGCCGGATCGAGGCGTACCGGAGCCAGACCCAGGTCCGCCACGAAGAGGAAGTGGTTGAAGCAAACGAACGCTATGCGAAGGCGGCCGAGTCCATCGAGCAGGTGCCGCAGGCAGCCTTGCGCAAGCAGATCGAGTTGATTGCGAACACGTTTCGCGGATTGTAGCACGTATGGCCATTGACAGAATGAAGCGCGTGACCGTCTTGTGCCCGATCCAATCGGCGCAGCGGCTGAACGAGGTTCTCCACAATCTCGGCACGGTCGAGTTGGTGGATGCGTTGCAGACGCACCAGGATACCTCGGGCACCCTGGCGCGGGAGCAGAACTCGACCGAAGAGGCCGATGTCTCCCTGCAGAAGATTCACGTCATCCAGAGTCTCATCAATATGGTCAGTCCGGAAACGCAAGGTTTCCTGGAGGGGCTCACGCCATTGCCCCTGGTCATAGAGCCCGCGGAGTTGGATGCCGCAGTCAAGAGCTTCGATCTGGACGGCACCTATGCCACGGCGCACGAGTTGGATGACTGTCTCAAGCGCGCGGAACGGCGCATGAGCGAGATCCTCAGTCAGATCGAAGGACTGGCGTCTCTCGAAGAGGTGCCCATCAGCGTGACCGACTTGCGATCCCCAAAGCGAGTCCGCTTGCTCTTTGGCACGATTCCGACGCGGCGGCTCGAAGGATTCGGCCGGAATCCAGAGGCACAGCAACTGATGGCGTGGGACCTCGTCGTGCCGGGGGTAGCCCTGCGCAAGGACTCGCCAGACCCGGGCGGCGCCCGCGGGCGCGCCCTCGCGACCAAGAACGAGACGACGCGTATCGTCGCGGCGTTTCTGCCCGAGGACGAGCCGGCGGTTCGCAAGATTCTATCGGACGAACAGTTTGAGGAGATTACGCTCCCGGACATCGCCGGAAAGGCGCGCGACCGGATCCGGGAATTGAATGGCGACTACGCCGAGTGCGAAGCCCAAGTGACCAAGGTGCGCGAAGAGGCGGAGAAGCTGGTTCGGTACCGCCGGCAGTTGAAGGTGCTGGAGGCGTATTGGGAGAGCGTGCGGGCGCGCTTGGCCGCCCGCAACTGCACGGTCGATGGGCGCTGGGTGCACGTCGTGGAGGGGTATACCCGCGAACGCGACGCGTCCCGGCTGGACGAGACGCTTCGGCGGGAGCTTCCCGAGACTTCACTGGTGATCCGCGACCCCGAACCGGGCGATAACGTGCCCGTCAGCATCACATTGCCGCCACTGTTCCGGCCCATCCAGATGCTCATCAATCTTTTCGGCTTGCCGCCGTACACGGCGTTTGACCCGTCTCCGTTCATCATCATCAATTTCACGCTCTTCTTCGGGATTTGCTTCGGCGACGTGGGGTACGGCCTGTTGCTGATTCTCATGGGCGGCTACACGATGGCGAAGACCCGGGCCTACGAAGGGGTGTTTCAATTCGCCAAACTGCTCTTGTATGCGGGCATGAGCACCGTGATCTTCGGAATGCTCTTCGGATCGTGGTTTGGCGACCTCTATAATCCCAACTATCTGGGCGAAGGCAATCTCTTGCTGCGTATCAAGGATAGCCTGATGGTCCTTGACCCGCTTGCGCAGCCTGTGATGATGCTGGTGGTGGCGCTGGTCGTCGGCGTGGTGAATCAGTTCTACGGCATCACCCTGAAGATGTTCAGTTCGATACGGCAGGGCGATTGGGCCGCCGGAATATGCGACGGTTTGATGTGGCTGATAACCCTGCCCGGGCTCGTGATCGTCATCAGCACCGTTTTCGCGGAGGTCCCTCCCGCGGTATTTCGACTGGGGGTGGCGATGTTCGGTCTGGGCGCCATTGGTCTCGTGCTCACGCAAGGACGCGGCGCCAAGGGCATCGTGGCCCGTCTCGGCACGGGGGTGGTCAGTCTGTACGGGATCATGGGGAGCTATGGCTGCGCGGCGTTTATTGGCGACACGCTTTCGTATTGCCGCTTGCTGGCCCTCGCCCTGACGACTTCGATCGTCGGGATGACGGTTAACATGATCGCCAACCTCCTGCGTGATGCCGCGGGCGGCTCGATCGCGGGGGTCGTCTTGTTTGTGGTGGTGTTGGTGGTCGGTCATTCATTCAACTTCGCCATCAGTATGCTGGGCGCATTCGTGCACTCGATGCGCCTGATTTTCGTGGAGTTTTTTGGACGGTTCTATGAAGGCGGCGCGAAGCCCTTCGAGCCGATGGGGTTCGATTCGCCGGCGTATCTGTTGAAGCGGCCGCAATAGGCCAGTCCCGGAGGCCGCCTGCGTCCGCGCACGGAAATGCGTTCCGGCGCAGGGGCCGAGCCGGCGTTGGCGAGCGATTGTGTTACCAAGACGGAATGGAGGATGAGGATAATGGACTCTCAGTTGTCGATCGAACTGGCGCGGGCATTCGCCTTCGCCGGAGCCGCGCTGGCCTTTTGTTTGGGAGGTTGGGGTTCGGCCCGCGGGATTTGCACGGCGGCACAAGTGGCGACCGGCGTGTTGAGCGAGAAGCCCGCGTTGTTCGGGCGGCTCCTGGTCATGGTGGCGCTGCCTGGCACGCAGGGGTTCTATGGATTCATCATCGCCTTCATGATGGCCCAGCGCACGGGGTTGATCGGCGGAACGGTCACGGTGTCACCCAGCACGGGGCTCGCCTTGGCGCTGGTCGGGCTCGGAGCAGGAATAGTTCAGTATTTCAGCGCCGTCTATCAGGGTCAAGCCTCCGCGGCTGGCATCGCCCTCGTCGGGCGCCGCGAGGACGCCGCGGGGCGCGCCATTCTGTTTCCGGCCCTGGTGGAAACGTACGCCGTCGTGGCGTTGCTTGCCGCAATCTTGTTTACCCTGTGGTTGACCAACAACGCGGAAGGCGCCAACGTCCTGCAGTTCTTGGCCGCGCCGGCCGCGCAATAAGCCGGAAACCATTTCGTCGCGAACGGGGAGCAGAGCTGTGGCACTCGACAAGATACAGCAGGCCGTGAAATCCTCGGCGCAAGCCGAAGCCGAGCGCGTCCTGGAAACTGCCCGGCAGGCCGCGCACGAGCGCCTCACTGCGGAGCAGGAGGCGGCCGCGCGGGAAGCCGAGCGGCACTATCAAGCCGCGACGCGGGCGATTGATGAGGAGTTTGCGCGCAAGCTGCTTCAGGTGAAAGGCGCCGCGGGCAAACAATTGCTCGCGAAGCGCAATGAGCTGCTGGCGCGGATCTTTCGTGAGGCGCGCCAGCAGATCCTCGCGGGCGATGCGAACCAGTATGCGGACGTCATGCGGCGCTTGCTGGACCGCGCCGCGGGCGATTTGGGCGGTACGCTCCGTATACATCCCAGCGAACGCGCCGTGTTTACAGGGATCCTCGCATCCTTCAACGCGGGCCGCGATCGCGCAAAGCAGATTACCATCGACGAGGCGAAGCCGCTTGCGGGACCCGGGGGCTTCGTCTTCGTGGGCGGCGCCTTTGAGGTGGACCAGACCTTGGACACCCTGTTGAAAGACATGGAGTACGAATTGGCCCCGCGCATTGCCGCGGAGCTGTTTCAGGATTAGGATGCCGGCACCATCGTGATTGCCCTGACGCCATTTCAGTCCGAGTGGGGGTTCGTGTGCGGGCGCGTGAGCGCGCTCGAAGCGCGACTGCTGCCGCCCGAGTTCTTCCAGACCCTGGTGTCGCATCCCCGACTGGAAGACATGATGCGCCAACTGCAGGAGTCGCCGTTGCGCGAGTCCGTCGTGTCCGGCTCGGACTGGCAGGACTGGAGCGGCATTGTCGACGGGTTCTTCCATACTCTGGTGAGATCAATCCGGCACGATTGTCCGAATCCGGCGGTGGCTAACATCTTCATCCTGCGCGATGACTATCTGAACTTGAAACTCGCGGTGAACGGCCAGACGGACTTCCCCTTCGCGGAGGCCATGCTTTCCCGCGAGCAGTTGCTCGATGCGGCCGGCGGGGATACGAGCGTCTTGCCGTCCCCGTTCCGGGAGGCGGCCGAGGAGGCCCGCGCAGCAATGGAGGAAGACCGGGGACACACCCTGGTGGATGTCATCCTCGACGCCGCGTATCTGCGGCATCTGCTGGCGCTCGGCGAGTCCGTGGATGCCCCGCTCGTGCAGGCGTATGCGGCGGATATGGTGGCGTCGCGCGCGTTGGTGGCGCTGTGGCGGCGGCTGAAATCCGGAATCCCGGCGCGGACCCTGCAAGAATACATGCTGCCGATGGGTTCGCTGACGCCGATGCTCACGGCGGTCCTTTCCACGGGGCAACCCGCGGAGTGGGCGGACGTGGTCCCGGGCGAGCTGGGCCAGCTCTTGCGCCAAGCATTTGAGGAGGCGGCGGCTGAAGAGGCCCAGTACTTCGAAGACCTCGCCGCGAACCATCTTGTGATGATGGCGCGGCGCGGCCAAGGCCAGGTGGCGGGTCCCGAGCGGGTATTGTCCTTTCTGCGTACGGTGGCCAGCGAGACGCATAACATGAAACTCATTGTCTGCGGGCGTTTGAGCCGGATCGAAGGCGCGGTGCTGAAGCGGCGCATGCGGGTGGCCAATGTTTAGGGCGGTGGCAGTGGGCGAGCGGCACCTGATCCTCGGATTCAAAGGGGCTGGCTTCGAAATCGCGGGGTGCGTGGACGGAAAGGGTTTGCACAGTGAATTGGGGCGTCTGTCCCGTGAGGCAGACGTGGCCTTGGTGCTGGTGACGGAAAGCATGGCCGCGGAGGCTCCCGATGCGATCGAGCAGTTCCGGGACCGGAGCCAGGCGATCCTGACGATCATTCCGACTCATGAAGGCGCCACGCATTACAGTTACGAGTTGATGAGAAAGGCCGTGGAGCGATCCATCGGTGTCGACATATTGGGCAAAGACGCATAGAACCTGCGGTGCTGAATCCCGGCGGGACCGAAGCGGTTCCGCCGCGAGGGCGCGCAAACGGTAAAGGCTGAAGCGGTGAGCAACAATCACGGAGAAGTGGTCAAGGTATCGGGCCCGTTGGTGGTGGCTCGCGGATTGACCGGAGCGCGCATGTTCGAGATGGTGCGCGTCGGCGAAGAGCGCCTGTTCGGAGAGATTATCGAGATCCGCGGCGGCGACTATTCGGTGCAGGTCTACGAAGAGACGGAAGGCATCGGACCCGGCCAGCCCGTGTACCGCACGGGCGAGGCCCTCAGCGTCGAGCTGGGTCCCGGCCTCATCAAGTCGATCTACGATGGCGTGCAACGCCCGCTCGACAAGTTGCAGGCGGATTTCGGCGACTTCATCGTGCGTGGCGCCGAGCGCCCCGCGCTCGATCGGAGTGCCCAGTGGAGTTTCGTTCCCACGGCCAAGGTGGGCGACGAAGTTCAGGCCGGCGATGTGCTCGGCACGGTACAGGAAAGCAAACTCGTCGTTCACCGGATCATGGTCCCGTTCGGACAAAAGGGGCGCGTCGCCAAGATTGGCGCGGTGACCGGCAACGTGGAAACCGAAGTCGCCGTGCTCGACACTGCCAACGGCAAAGTGTCCGTGAACATGGTGCAGCGCTGGCCGGTCCGCATGGGGCGCAAGGTGGCGCGCAAACTGCCGCCCACCGTGCCGCTGGTCACGGGGCAGCGCGTGGTCGACATGTTCTTCCCGCTGGCCAAGGGCGGCACCGCGTGCGTGCCCGGCCCCTTCGGCAGCGGCAAGACGGTGGTACAGCACCAGCTCGCGAAGTGGTCCGACGCGAACATCATCGTGTACGTGGGTTGCGGCGAGCGCGGCAACGAGATGACCGACGTGCTGATGGAGTTCCCCGAGCTGAAAGACCCGACCTCGGGCGAGCCTCTGATGGAACGCACGGTGCTCGTGGCGAACACGTCGAACATGCCCGTGGCCGCGCGCGAAGCGTCGGTGTTTACCGGCATCACGATCGCCGAGTATTTCCGCGACATGGGCTACTCGGTGGCGCTCATGGCCGACTCGACGAGCCGCTGGGCCGAGGCCATGCGCGAGATTTCCGGGCGCCTTGAAGAAATGCCCGGCGAAGAAGGTTACCCGGCGTATCTCGGCTCGCGGATCGCCAGCTTCTACGAACGGTCCGGCAATGTGGTGTGCCTGGGCTCAGACAACCGGCAGGGATCGCTCTCGCTCATCGGCGCGGTGTCACCTCCGGGCGGCGACCTCTCCGAACCTGTCGTGCAGGCGACCTTGCGCGTGGTGAAGGTGTTCTGGGGCCTCGATGACAAGCTGGCGTTCGCGCGGCATTTCCCGGCGATCAACTGGCTCACGTCGTATTCGTTGTACCAGGACGTGATCGACGCCTACGCGAACGAAACCTACAGCAAGGACTGGGAAGCGTCGCGCAAACGGGCCATGGGCATCCTGCAACGCGAATCCGAGCTGGAAGAACTCGTGCGCCTCGTGGGTATCGACGCGCTCGCACACGAGGATCGCGTGCTGATGCAGGCCGCGAAGATGGTGCGCGAAGACTTTCTGCACCAGAACGCGTTTGACGAGCGCGACAGCTATACGTCGATGCCGAAGCAGTTGCGCCTGTTGAACGTCATCCTTCATTTCTACGATGAAGCGCGCAAGGCCATGAAAGAAGGCGCGGAGCTGGCCGGCCTGCTCAGTCTGAAGACGATGGACGACGTGGCGCGCGCCAAGCTCATCCCGGAGGACAAGCCGTCGGAGTTCGACGCGCTGAAAGAACGCATCACGATCGAAATCAAGGCCCTGCCGCGAAACTGATAACGGACGCACGGGAGCGAAAGAGTGATTACGCGAGAATACAGAACCGTGAAAC